>NZ_LBJV01000004.1:0-80467 GCF_028128855.1 Bradyrhizobium sp. CCBAU 11430 | reverse complement strand
CAATGGCCAACCTGTCAGTGATGTGTCCGAACAGGTGTCAGCCATGTCCCCGGACTAAACATCAAGCCCGGCCATGACGGGGGAGAAATCTCAGCCTCAATCCACCAAAATTACCCTGATGTCGTTCACGTTGGTCAGCGTCGGGCCCGGTAGCAGCAGGTCGCCGGTCGCCTCGAAGAACGTCGTGGCGTCGTTGTTGTCCAGGTACGCTTGCGGCTGAAGCCCCTGCGCCTTCATCTTTGCGAAGGTCGTCGCGTCGATCAGCGCGCCGGCGGGGTCGGTGGGGTTGCCGGCGCCGCCGTCGGCGCCGTCGGTGTCGCCGGCCAGCGCCGAGATGTCAGGCGTGTCCTTGAGCAGAGCGGCGAGCGCCAACGCGTATTCCTGGTTCGGCCCGCCACGTCCATTGCCGCGCACCGTGACGGTGAGCTCGCCGCCGGAGAGGATCGCGAGGCGCTTGCCTTGCGCGCGCGCTTGCAGCGCCAGGCTGGCGTGAGCGGCGGCGACCTCGCGCGCCTCGCCTTCGAGATCGGCGCCGAGGTCGATGGTCTCGTAACCGGATTCGCGCGCGAGCTTCACCGCGGCGTCGAGCGACTGCTTGGGCCGCGCGATCAATTCGAAATGCGCGCGCGAAAAGGCGGCATCGCCGGGCTTGCAGCTTTCGTTGGCGGGATCGTCGAGCGCGCGGCGCACGGCATCGTCGATGTCGAGCTTGTATTTCGCGACGATGGCGCGCGCATCGGCCAGCGTGGTCGGATCAGGCACGGTCGGGCCGGAGGCGATCGCGGAAGCGTCGTCATGCGGCACGTCGGAGATCGCGAGCGTCACGATCTGGGCGGCGTTCTTGCCGGCACGCGCAAGGCGTCCGCCCTTGATCCGCGACAGGTGTTTGCGCACGACGTTCATCTCACCGATCGGCGCGCCCGAGCGTAGCAGCGCCTTGTTGACCGCCTGTTTCTGCGCGAAGCTGATACCGTCGCTGGGCGCGATCCAGTTCGCCGAGCCGCCGCCGGTGAGCAGCACCAGGAGCAGATCGTCCGGCCCGGCCTCGCCTGCGAGCGCGAGCGTGTCGGCCGCGCCCTTGAGGCCAGCCTCATCCGGCACGGGATGCCCGGCCTCGACCACGCGGATGCGGCGCGTCGGCACGCCGTAGCCATGGCGCGTGGTGGCGATGCCGACGAGCCGCTCCGGCGCCAGCTTGAGCGTGTCGAGATAATGCCGTTCGGCTGCCGCGGCCATGGCGCCCGCGCCCTTGCCGGCGGCGAGGCAGATCACGCGTCCTCTTGGCGCGGGCCCCAAATGCGGCGCCAGCACCACATTGGGATGGGCAGCGGCAACGGCGGCGTCGTAGAGCGCGCGGAGCAGGGGACGGCGGTCGGTCATGACGATGGCCTTCGGCAGACGGAACAAACTGGCGACACACGCCGCCGTTCACCTGCCTAGCGCATCGGCGGCCAAAGCGTAAGCCGGCTGTGTCATCATTCGAATATGCAATCGCGTGATCATAATCGCCGCGTAGCAAGAAGCCCTCCGCGATGATTTCGCGGAGGGCCCTTTTGAACACTGCGATCCAGCTGGAGGCTAGCCGCCGGCGTCAGCGCTGATGACGTCGCCGAACAGATCCCACTTCTCGCCCTTGAACCTCATGAGCTGAAGCGAGCTGATCGGTGCGAAGTCGTTCGCGCCGGTGTTGATCTTGATGCCGGGCAGCAGCACCTCGGTGCGGAAGTCCTTCAGGCTCGCCGCCTGCTTCATGACGTTCTCGCGCGTGAGATTGTCGCCGCACTTCTTCAGCACTTCCACCAGCGTCTGCGCCACGCCGTAACCGACGATGGTGCCGCCGTCGAGCTTGTCACCTTCAGGGAAGTATTTCGTCATGAACTCCAGGAAACCCTTCATGCCGGCGTCGTCCTTCCACTGAGGATCCGACACGTCCTTCAGGTAGGCAGCCGAAATGATGTCCTGCGAATTCTCGAAGCCGGCGGGCTTGATTACGCTGCCGACCGAGGCCGAGACGTTGTTGAGGAAGTGGGTCGGCTTCCAGCCGATTTCGGAGATCTTCTTGATCGCCTGTGCCGCGAACTTCGGTGTGGTGATGTTGATGAAGATGTCGGCGCCGGTCGCCTTCATCTTCACGATGTGATTGTCGATCGTCGGCTCGGAGGTCTCGTAGCTTTCCTCCAGCACGATCATGCTCGCGGCCTTGGCGCCGAGCCCGTCTTTCAGGCCCTTCAGGTAGTCCTTGCCGTAATCGTCGTTCTGGTAGAGCACGCCGATCTTGGCATTCGGCATCTCCTTCAGGATGTATTTCGCGTAGATCTGCGTCTCGCTCTGGTAATTGGGCTGCCAGCCCATGGTCCAGGGGAAGTTCTGCGGATCATTCCATTTGGTGGCGCCGGTCGCGACGAACAGCTGCGGCACCTTCTTCGAGTTCATGTATTTCTGAATGGCCGAGTTCGGCGGCGTGCCGAGTGAATTGAAGATCAGCAGAACCTCGTCGCTCTCGACCAGCTTGCGTGCCTGCTCCACCGTCTTCGGCGGCGAATAGGCGTCGTCGTAGGAGACGAAATTGATCTTGCGGCCGTTGATGCCGCCCTCTTCGTTGATCTTCTTGAAATAGGCGGCTTCGGTCCGCCCGATGATGCCGTAGGCGGAGGCCGGTCCGCTGTAGGGCATGATGTTGCCGATCTTGATCTCCGTATCGGTCGCGCCGGTATCGTATTTCTTCTGGGCCGATGCGGTGGAGGCCGAGGCCGCAATGAGCGCAAGCGCCAGCGATGCGGCTGCAAGTTTGCCGGTGACAGCGGGCATTCCTATCTCCCTATTTTCTTGGTGTGTATGCGCCCCTTTTCTTGTCTCGATTTTCTTGGCGACGCTGCCGCAATTCAATACGATTTGGCTGATGCCTTCAACAGAAAGCCCCCGGGACGGCGTCGCGGGGGCTGCGTCTTTAGTAGTCAGGGACGGCCGGCTCTCGTGTGCGACTGCGAGAAGGTCCGGCTGTCTTGAGTTGTTTAACCAATCTGGAGCGATTTTGGGTTGCGCCGCTTCAGTGGCCCATCTCGCTCGAGATGATGTCGCCGAACAGCTCCCATTTCCGGCCCTTGAAACGCATCATCTGCAACTGCTCGATCGGGGCGAAATTGTCCGGCGCCGTGTTGATCCTGATGCCGGGCAGCAGCGTGTCGGGCTCGAAATCCTTCAAGGAGGCTGCCTGCCTCATGACGTTCTCGCGGGTGAGGTCGTCGCCGCACATCTGCAGCACTTTGACCATGGTCTGCGCGGCGGCATAGCCGAACACGACGCCGGCATCGAGCTTGTTGGCCTTGGGATCATATTGCGCGAGGAAGTTATAGAATTTCTTCATGCCGTCGTCGGCATTCCACTGCGGATCGGAGCCGTCCTTGGTGTAGCTCGCCGACAGCAGGCCTTGCGAGATCTCCAGGCCCGCCGGCTCGATCACGCCGCCGACGGAGGCCGAGACGTTGGAGACGATGTGGACCGGATGCCAGTTGATCTCCGCCGCCTTCTTGATCGCCTGCGCGGCGAATTTCGGCGTGGTGATGCTGATGAACACGTCGGCGCCCGAGGCCTTCAGCTTCACGACGTGCTCGTCGATGGCGGGCTCCGACGTGTCGTAGGCCTCTTCCAGCACGATCATCGAGGCCTTGGGCCCGAGGCCATCCTTTAGCCCCTTCAGATAATCCTTGCCGAAATCGTCGTTCTGGTAGAGCACGCCGATCTTTCCGTCCGGCTTCTCCTTCATGATGTATTTGGCGTAGATCCGCGCCTCGCTCGCGTAGCTGGGCTGCCAGCCCATGGTCCAGGGATATTGCCTGGGATCGTTCCACTTCGAGGCGCCGCTCGCCACGAACAATTGCGGCACCTTCTTCTCGTTCATGTATTTGCGGATGGCGCCGTTGGTGGACGTGCCGAGCGAGCCGAAGATCAGCAGCACCCCGTCGCTCTCGACCAGCTTGCGCGCCTGCTCCACCGTCTTCGGCGGCGAATAGGCGTCGTCATAGGAGATGAACTTGATCTTGCGCCCGTTGATGCCGCCCTCGGCATTGACCTTGCGGAAATAGGCTTCCTCGGCCCTGCCGATCGCGGCGTAGGCAGAGGCCGGGCCGCTATAGGGCATGATGTTGCCTATTCTAATCTCGGTATCGGATGCGCCGCTGTCGTACTTCTTCTGCGCCAGTGCCGGGCTGCTCATCGCAGTGCACAAAGCGAGCCCGGTCCAGAGGGCCGCAACCTGAAAACGAACGGCGGACATTGTTCTCCTGCCCCGAGTTGGATCGGCGCCGCATTGAACAAGATTGGCGCCTGCCGTCAACAAAAAGCCCCCGTGATCGCTCGCGGGGGCTTCTCGAGGGTCGGACTATTGCGTCAGCGTGTCACTCGGAGGCGACGTCGCCGCTGATGATCTCGCCGAACAGTTCCCACTTCTCACCCTTGAAGCGCTGCATCTGCAGCTGCGCAATCGGGGCGAAGTCGGTAGCGCTGGTGTTGATCTTGACGCCGGGCAGGAGCGTATCCGGCGCAAAATCCTTCAGCGAAGCCGCCTGCTTCATGAGATTGGCGCGGGTGAGATCGTCACCACACATCTCCAGGACCTTGGCCAGGGTCGAGGCCGCGCCGTAGCCATAGACCATGCTGGTGTCGGACTTGTCGGCGCCCGGCATGTACTTGTCGACGAACTCGTTCCACTTCTTCATGCCGGGGTCGTTGGCCCACTGCGGATCGGTGGAGTCCTTGGCATAGGCCGCCGACAGCACGCCCTGTGCATTCTCGAAGCCGGCGGGCTTCATCACGCTGCCGACCGAGATCGAGACGTTGGTGAGGATCTGGAGCGGCTTCCAGCTGAGCTCGGCCGTCTTCTTGATGGTCTGCGCCGCGAATTTGGGCGTCGCATAGATCAGCAGCACGTCGGGATTGGCGGCCTTGATCTTGACGATATGGCCATCGATCGACGGCTCGGACACCTCATAGCTCTCTTCCATGATGATCATGGACGCGCCCTTGGCACCGAGACCGTCCTTGGTGCCCTTGAGGTAGTCTTTGCCGAAATCGTCGTTCTGATAGAGGATCGCGACCTTGGCGTCGGGCTTCTCCTTCATCAGCCATTTCGCGTAGATCTGGGCTTCGCTCTGGTAGGAGGGCTGCCAGCCGATGGTCCAGGGGAAGTTCTTCGGATCGTTCCACTTGGTGGCGCCGGTGGCGACGAAGAGCTGCGGGATTTTCTTGGCGTTGAGATACTTCTGGATCGCGCTGTTCGAGGGTGTGCCGAGCGGATTGAACACGGCCAGCACCTCGTCGCTCTCGACCAGCTTGCGGACCTGCTCGACCGCCTTCGGCGGCGAATAGCCGTCGTCATAGGTGACGAAGTTGATCTTGCGGCCGTTGATGCCGCCCTTGTCGTTGATCATCTTGAAATAGGCTTCTTCGGTCTTGCCGATGATGCCATAGGCCGACGCCGGACCGCTGTACGGCATGATGTTGCCGACCTTGATCTCGGTGTCACTTGCGCCGGTGTCGTATTTCTTTTGGGCGAGTGCCGCGCCGGAGGTGAGAGTGATGGCCGCCGTTGCCGTGACCAGCGCGGCGGCTCGCAGTGTTCTTCCAAAATGCAATTCGGTCTCCTTGCTTAATTTAACGGGACTTCAGTTCTTTTTGAGCTTGCCGACGAGTTGCTGGCCAATGATCGCGATCTGCCTTGCGCCGTGCGGCACGAGGTAGATGACGAGGAACAGCAGCACACCGAACACCGCGCCGGAGAGGCCCTTGGAGATGCTCTCCGCCATGTTCGGCACGAAGATGATGAAGGCCGCACCGACGAACGAGCCGGGCAGCCAGCCGACGCCGCCGACCACCATGCCGAGGAACAGCGAGATCGCGAGCGTGATGGTGTAGCTGTCGGGAGCCACGAACTGCACCGCGATGGCGCCGAGCGAGCCAGCAATGCCCGTGATCGCCGCCGACACGCCGAAAGCCAGCGTCTTGTAGAGTGCGACGTTGACACCCATCGAGGACGCCGCGATCTCGTTGTCGCGGATCGCCATGAAGGCGCGGCCCGACCTCGAGCGCAACAGGTTCACCGAGAGCATGTAGATCGCGATCGTGACGATGAGCGTGAAGTAGTACAGCCACGTGTCCTGCGACATCGGCAGGCCGAACGGCGCATCCGGCTTGGTGACGACGAGGCCCTGCACGCCGCCGGTCCAGTGTTCCAGGAAGTTCAGCTTCAGCAGCTGCGGCATCGCGGTCGCGAGTGCGAAGGTCGCGAGCGCGAGATAGACGCCCGACAGCCGCAGAGCCGGTTTGCCGAACAGGTACCCGAAGCCGAAGCAGACCACGGCGGAGATCGGAATGGTCAGCGCGTAGTTGATGTTGGCGTGCTCCATCAGCACCGCCGACGTATAGGCGCCGACGGCGTAGAACGCGCTCTGGCCGAGCGAGAACTGGCCGGAGCCGCCGGTCAGGATGTTCAGCGCCAGCACGGCGAGCCCGTAGATCAGGAGCATCGTCATCTGGAAGATGACGAAGTTCTTGACGAACATCGGCACGATCAAGAGCGCCGCGAGCACCACCAGCGAGGTGCCGGTGCCCAGCGTCATGGCCCGCTTCGGAACGGCCTCGACCGCCTGGTGGCCTTCTGCAACGACTTCTTCTGCAGCGCTCATGATCAAACTCGCTTGACGATGTGCCGACCGAACAGGCCGGCGGGTTTGACGACCAGGACGGAGATGATCAGCGCGAGCGCGATCGGGAGTTTCAGCTCGTTGCCGACGCCGGGGATGTAGGTGCCGGCGAGGTTCTCGAAGACACCGACCAGGAAGCCGCCGACCACGGCGCCGAACGGGCTGGTCAGTCCGCCGAGCACGGCCGCGGCAAAGCCGTAGATCAGCACGCCGCCCATCATGTTCGGCTCGAGAAACACGACCGGCGCGATCAGCATGCCGGCGATCGAGCCGATCGCGGTCGCCATGCCCCAGCCGAGCGCGATCATCCAGGAGGTGTTGATGCCGACGAGGCGGGCCGATTCAGGCACGGAGGCGGCCGCGCGCATGGCAAGACCGATCCGCGTGTACTGGAAGAAGAAATAGAGCCCGAGCAGCAGCAGTATGGTGACGCCGATCATGCCGGCCTGGTGGGTCGAGATCAGCTGGCTGCCGAGGAACGGCGCGGAGCCGAACGGGGTCGGATATTGCTTGATGGTGAAGTCCCAGATCAGGCCCGCCGAGGAGTTGATGATCGCGAACAGCGCGATGAACCCGGCGACGTTGGTCAGCACCGGTGCCTTTGTCAGCGGCTTGAACAGGATCCGCTCGATCGCGATGCCGGCGACGAAGGAGAAGGCCAGCGTGATCACGAAGGCGGCCCAATAAGGCACGCCCCATTGCATCAGCTGCCAGGAGATGAAGGTCGAGAACATCGCCATCTCGCCCTGCGCGAAGTTGAGATGGTCGATGGCCTGGTAGATCATGACCACGGCGAGCGCCATGCAGGCGTAGATCGCGCCCGTGGCAATGCCGGCCAGGACCTGGTTGGTGAACAGCTCCATTGTCCCGGCTCCCTCAGTAACCCAGATAGGATTTGCGGATTTCTTCGTTGTTCGCGATGTCCTTGGCGTTGCCCGACATCACGATGCGGCCGGTCTCGATCACATAGGCCTGGTCGGCGAGCTCCAGCGCGAGCTGGGCGTTCTGCTCGACCACCAGGATCGACACCTTGTCCTCGCGGTTGATCTTGCCAAGGATGCCGAACAGGTCGCGCACCACCAGCGGCGCGAGGCCGAAGGAGGGCTCGTCCAGCAGCATCAGCCGCGGCCGCAGCATCAGGGCGCGGGCGACCGCGAGCATCTGCTGCTCGCCGCCGGAGAGCGTGCCGGCCTGCTGGGTGTGGCGCTGCTTCAGCACCGGGAAATGCGCATACATGCGCTCGATGTCGGAGACGATGCCGGCGCTGTCCTTGCGGGTGATGGCCCCGAGCTGGAGATTCTCCTCCACCGTCATGGTGGTGAAGGTTCCGCGGCCCTGCGGCACATGGGCGATGCCGAACCGCACGATGCTCTCGGTGGAGCGGTTGTTCAGCGGCTTGCCGTCGAACTCGATGCCGCCGGTGGAGCGCACCATGTTGCAGATCGCGCGCAGCGTGGTGGTCTTGCCGGCGCCGTTGGCCCCGAGCAGCGTCACCAGCGAGCCCTCGTTGAGCGAGAAGGACAGGCCATGGAGCGCCTGGACCTGGCCGTAATAGGCGCGCAGGTCCTTGACGTTGAGCAATGTCGTCATTGGTCCTTGCTCCCGAGATAGGCCTTGATGACGTCGGGGTCCGCCTGCACCTGGGCCGGCGTGCCTTCCGCGAGCTTCTTGCCGAAATTCAGCGCAACGACATGGTCGGCGATCGACATCACCAGGCCCATGTGATGCTCGACCAGCAGCACGGTCATGTGCCGGTCGTCGCGAATGCGGCGAATGAGGTCGCCGAGCACGTAGACCTCTTCGTGGTTGAGGCCACCGGCGGGCTCGTCGAGCAGCAGGATTTTGGGATCGGCTGCCAGTGCGCGCGCCAGCTCGACGCGCTTCTGCGTGCCGAAGGGCAGGCCGGAGACCACGGTGTGGGCGACGTCCTCGAGGTCGAGATAGGCAAGGATCTCGTGCACCTTCTTGTTGACGCTGGTTTCGCTGCGGCGAACCCAGGCAAGCTTCAGGGAGTCGCTGATGATGTCGCTCGAGGTCCTCGAATGCGCGCCGACGCGGACGTTGTCCATCACCGAGAGATTCGGAAACAGTGCCACGTTCTGGAAGGTGCGGCCGATGCCGATCTCGGCGATCCGGTGCGGCGGCCGCCTCAGGATGCTCGCGCCCTCCATCAGGATGTCGCCGGATGACGGCTGGTAGAGCCGGGACAGGCAGTTGAAGAGCGTGGTCTTGCCGGCGCCGTTGGGGCCGATCAAGCCGAGGATCTGGCCCTTGTGCATGTCGAAGGACACGCCGTTGAGCGCGATGATGCCGCCGAACACGACGCTGACGTCGCGAACCGCGAGCAGGGGCGATGTCCCCTGCGCGAGCTGTGCCTGCGTCATCTCGTCTCGCTCACGTCATTCAGTGAGCGAAGGGGCGATACGAACCGCTCCCGATGATGACAAAGGCTATCTGAATCCCTCGGCCACACGCGCAACTTTTCCTCCTGATTTCAGCTTTTTGCTGACGTCTTTTTTGGAATGCGGCATTAGACCCCCGAGCGCCGCTTCGATGTTCCTTACCATCGCTAAGAGACGCGGTCCAATGTCGTTGATCAAACGCTCTTCCGTGAAGCGGAATGCGGGCGCGCCGCAATTGAATGCGTAGGGACCGGTTCCGTCGTTGAGCCTGAGTGCGACGCCGGCGGCGCCGATGTCGTCGTGCCAGTCGCCGACGGAGATCGCAAAACCGTATTTCGCGACGGTTTCGCCGGAACGTTCCAGCCCGTCGCGCATCTTGGGCCAGCGGCTGCCGTAATGTTCGCGCAAGAGGCGCGACAGGTCTGCGCGGTCCGCGTCGTCGAGCGCCCAGAAATAGGCGCGGCCCATCGCGCTGGTTGCAATCGGCACGCGGGAGCCGACGTCAAGTTGAACCCCGACGGTCTCGCTGCCGCGGCTTTGCCCGAAATAGATCATGCTGTGACGGTCGCGGCCGCCGACGGCGACGGCGCCGCCGGTCGCGCGCATCACGTCCTCGCGGAACGGCTCGGACAAATGCCGAACGCCGAGATTGGCGAGCGCGGCGTAGCCGAGCGACATCGCCGCGGGTGTGAGCTGGTACTTCTCGAAGCGGGGAACCGGCGCAAGATAGCCCAGCTTGGTCAAGGTGTAGGTCAGCCGCGACACGGTCGGCTTCGGCAGATTGGTGCGAGCCGCAATCTCCTGATTGCCGAGAAGGCCGTCATTGGGGTGGAATGCGCGCAATACGTCCAGTCCGCGGGAAAGCGCGACGACGAAATTCCGATCGGTCGCAGTCTTCTTTCCTGTACGCTTCATCCCTGATCTGCTTCTTGCGCGGAGTCGTTGACAAGCCACGTGCTTCAAAATAACCCTGCCGTCAAGATGCGGAATTAAATTCCGCACCGCGAAATCGAACAAAAGTAAATCCCCACCAAGGAGGGAACACCGTGAGCGAAGTGGTCAAGCTTGAGCGTCATGACGAGGTCGGGATCGTCACGGTCGACAGCCCTCCGGTCAATGCTCTGAGTGCCGCGGTCCGCGGCGGCATCCTCGAGTGCATCAAGGCCGCAATTGCCGATCCCGCCATCAAGGGCATCGTGCTGACCTGTGCCGGCCGCACCTTCATCGCCGGCGCCGACATCACCGAATTCGGCAAGCCGCCGAAGGCGCCGGCCCTCAACGACGTGCTGTCCGAGATCGAGAATTCGCCCAAGCCCGTGGTTGCCGCGATCCACGGCACCGCGCTCGGCGGCGGCCTCGAGGTCGCGCTCGCCTGCCATTTCCGCGTCGCGGTGAAAGAGGCCAGGCTCGGCCTGCCCGAGGTGAAGCTCGGACTGCTGCCGGGCGCCGGCGGCACCCAGCGCCTGCCGCGCGCGGTCGGTCCCGAACTCGCTGTCAAGATGATCGTCGGCGGTGATCCCATCGGTGCTGCGGAAGCGCTCCAGAACGGCCTGATCGAGGAAATCATCGAGGGACCGGCATCGGGCGGCGAGGCCTTCGTGCGCAAGCTGCTGGCCGAGAAGCGTCCGCTGCGGCGCCTGCGCGACGACGATTCCAAGATCGCGGCGGCCAAGGCCGACCGCTCGATCTTCACCAATGCAGTCGCCGCCATGACCAAGAAATCGCGCGGCCTGGAGGCGCCGTTCGCTGCCGCCGACGCCGTGGGCTACGCCATTGACCTACCTTTCGACGAAGGCCTGAAGAAGGAGCGCGAGGGTTTTCTGAAGCTCGTCGCCAGCGATCAGTCGAAGGCGCAGCGTTATGCGTTCTTCGCCGAGCGCGAGGCTGCCAAGATTGCGGGCGTTCCTGACGGCACCAAGTCGCGTCCCGTGAACCGGGTCGCCATCCTCGGCGCCGGCACCATGGGCGGCGGCATCGCGATGTCCTTTGCCAATGCCGGCGTTCCCGTCACCCTGATCGAGACCGGCGAGGAGCAGCTCAAGCGCGGCATGGGCATCATGCAGAAGAACTGGGAAGCGACCGCCGCGCGCGGCGGCATCCCGGCCGATGCGCCCGCCAAGCGCATGGCGCTGATCAACGGCGTCGTCGGCATCGAGAATGTCGGCGATGCCGACCTCGTCATCGAAGCGGTGTTCGAGACCATGGCGGTGAAAAAGGAAGTGTTCGGCAAGCTCGACCAGTACGTCAAGCCCGGCGCCGTGCTCGCCTCCAACACCTCGTATCTCAACATCGACGAGATCGCGAAGTCGACCAAGCGTCCGCAGGACGTGCTCGGCATGCACTTCTTCTCGCCGGCCAACGTGATGAAGCTGTGCGAGATCGTCCGCGCCGACAAGACCGCGCCGGACGCGCTGGTCACCGCGGTGAACATTGCGCGCAAGATCGCGAAAGTGCCGGCCGTGGTCGGCGTCTGCGACGGCTTTGTAGGCAACCGCATGCTGGCCCAGCGCGGCAAGCAGTCGGAGAAGCTCTTGTTCGAAGGCGCGCTGCCGCAGCAGGTCGACGCTGTCGTCACCAAGTTCGGCATGCCGATGGGGCCGTTCGCGATGGGCGACCTCGCCGGCCTCGACATCGGCTGGCGCTCGCGCAAGGACCGCGGCATCAAGTCGGAGATCGCGGACGCGCTGTGCGAAGCCGGCCGCTTCGGCCAGAAGACCGGCAAGGGCTACTACAAGTACGAAGCCGGCAGCCGCTCGGCGCTGCCCGATCCGGAGGTCGAGAAGCTGATCGACGAGACGCTTGCCCGTCTCGGCCGCAAGAAGCGCGTCGTCAGCGACGACGAGATCCTCGAGCGCATGATGTATCCGATGATCAACGAGGGCGCGAAGATCCTCGAAGAGGGCATCGCGGCGCGTCCTTCCGACATCGACGTGGTCTGGCTCTATGGCTATGGCTGGCCGATCTACCGCGGCGGCCCGATGTTCTGGGCCGACAGCGTCGGCCTCAAGCACATCGCCGATCGCCTCGCCTTCTACGCCAAGGAGACCAACGACCCCAGCCTCGAGCCCGCGCCGCTGCTGAAGAAGCTCGCGGCCGAAGGGAAGACGTTCGCCTCGCTGGCGGCGGCGTCGAAGGCGGCTTGATCGGTTTGGTAGCTGCTGCAATGTCGCGCTCCGGGCAAAGCTCTCTCCGTTCCCTCCCCCCTTGTGGGGGAGGGGCAGGGAGGGGGGTGGCCCCGGGCGAGGTCAGTGTTCGTGGCTACCCCCTTCCCCAACCCTTCCCCACAAGGGGGAAGGGAGCCCGTCCGCCGGTGTCCACCTCACACGACCCGGCGATTACCGTTTTGCAGAGTATCGATCGCCAATGACCCATCCCGGCGAACAGTTTTATCCCGAGGGCGTGCGGTGGGACGACACCATCGTCCAGGGCTCGCTGCCTGACCTCTTGTCGAAGGCCGTCGCCGAATACGGCACGCGCACCGCGCTGGAATTCCGCGATCGCCCGATCACCTACACCGAGCTCGCAGCTCAGGCCGAGCGTGCGGCGGCGGCGTTCCTGCGTGCCGGCTGCGGCAAGGGTACGTCCGTCGCGCTGTTCCTCGGCAACTCGCCGGATCATCCCGTCAATTTCTTCGGCGCGCTGAAGGCAGGCGCCCGCCTCGCGCATCTCTCCCCGCTCGACGGCGAGATCGCGCTGACCCACAAGATCTCCGATTCCGGCTCGCGCCTGCTCGTCACCTCCAACCTCGCCGCCCTGCTGCCGACCGCGCTGAAGTTCCTTGAAAAGGGGCTGATCGACCGCCTCGTCGTCTGCGAGGACGATCACTGGGGCAAGGTCGGCACGCCGCAGGCGGCGATCCCGGATGATCCCCGCATCGTCACCTTCAAGGCCTTCACCGAGGGCGCGACCGCGCCGGCGGCGTGGCCCGTCGTCATTGCCGACGACGTCGCCCTGCTGCAATATACCGGCGGCACCACCGGCCTGCCCAAGGGCGCGATGCTGACCCACGGCAATCTCACCTCGGCGGTGTCGATCTACGACGTCTGGGGCAAGCCATCGCGCGCCGCGCGGGGCGAGACGATCGAGCGCGTGATCTGCGTGCTGCCGCTGTTCCACATCTACGCGCTGACCGTGGTGCTGCTGTCGTCGCTCAGCCGCGGCAATCTGATCTCGCTGCATCAGCGTTTCGACGTCGAAGCCGTGATGCGCGACATCGAGGTCAAGCGCGCGACCTATTTTCCGGGCGTGCCGACGATGTGGATCGCGATCGCCGCGCTGCCGGATCTCGACAAGCGCGACTTCTCCTCGCTCGCCACCATCGGCTCCGGCGGCGCGCCGCTGCCGGTGGAGATCGCGAATTTCTTCGAGCGCAAGGTCGGCAAGAAGCTGCGCAGCGGCTGGGGCATGACCGAGACCTGCTCGCCCGGCACCGGCCATCCGCCAACGGGGCCGGAGAAGCCCGGCTCGATCGGCCTGATGCTGCCGGGCATCGAGCTCGACGTGGTCGCGCTCGACGATCCCAAGCGCGTGCTTGCGCCGGGCGAAGTCGGAGAGATCCGCATCAAGGGCCCGAACGTCACCAAGGGGTACTGGAACAAGCCGGAGGGATCCACGGACGCCTTCGTCGACGGCCGCTTCCTCACCGGCGACATCGGCTATGTCGACAGCGACGGCTATTTCTTCCTGGTCGACCGCAAGAAGGACATGATCATCTCCGGCGGCTTCAACGTCTATCCGCAGATGATCGAGCAGGCGATCTACACCATTGCTGGCGTGCACGAGGTGATCGTGCTCGGCATTCCCGACCAGTACCGCGGCGAGGCCGCCAAGGCCTTCATCAAGCTGAAGCCGGAGGCAAAGCCGTTCTCGCTCGACGAGCTGCGCGCGCAGCTCGCCGGCAAGCTCGGCAAGCACGAATTGCCGGCCGAGGTCGAATTCGTCGACGATCTGCCGCGCACGCCTGTCGGAAAATTGTCGCGCCACGAATTGCGCCAGCAGCAGAAACCGTCACAATCCACTAAAACCGCATCAGGAGCTCGTTCTTGACCGACGCCGTCATCGTTTCCACCGCCCGCACCCCGATCGGCAAGGCCTATCGCGGCGCGCTCAACGCCACCGAGGGCGCAACCCTGCTCGGCCACGCCATCGGCGAAGCCGTCGCGCGCGCCAAGGTCGATCCGAAGGAGATCGAGGACGTCGTGATGGGCGCGGCGCTGCAGCAGGGTTCGACTGGCGGCAACATCGCGCGCAAGGCGCTGCTGCGCGCCGGCCTTCCCGTCACCGTCGCCGGCACCACGATCGACCGGCAATGCGCCTCGGGCCTGCAGGCGATCGCGCTCGCCGCGCGCTCGGTGATTTTTGACGGCGTCGAGATCGCGGTCGGCGGCGGTGGCGAGTCGATCAGTCTCGTGCAGAACGACAAGATGAACGGCTTCCACGCCCAGGACCCTGCGCTGCTCAAGATCAAGGGCGAGGTCTACATGCCCATGATCGACACGGCGGAAGTCGTCGCCAAGCGCTACGGCATCTCGCGCGAGAAGCAGGACGAATATTCGCTGGAGAGCCAGCGCCGCACTGCGGCCGCCCAGCAGGGCGGCAAGTTCAAGGAGGAGATCGCGCCGATCACGACGCAGATGGCGGTCACCGACAAGGCCACCGGCGCCGTGTCGATGAAGGACGTCACGCTGTCGCAGGACGAAGGCCCGCGCCCCGAGACCACGATCGAAGGCCTCGCCGGCCTCAAGCCCGTGCGCGGCGATGGCTTTTCGATCACCGCCGGCAATGCCAGCCAGCTCTCGGACGGCGCGAGCGCCTCCGTCATCATGAGCGACAAGGAAGCCTCCAAGCGCGGTCTCAAGCCGCTCGGCATCTTCCGCGGCTTCGTCTCGGCCGGCTGCGAGCCGGACGAGATGGGCATCGGCCCGGTCTTCGCCGTGCCGCGCCTGCTCAAGCGCCACGGCCTCACCGTCGACGACATCGGTCTCTGGGAGCTGAACGAAGCCTTCGCGGTGCAGGTGCTGTATTGCCGCGACAAGCTCGGCATCGACCCCGAGAAGATCAACGTCGACGGCGGTGCGATCGCGGTCGGCCATCCCTACGGCATGTCCGGCGCGCGCCTCACCGGCCACGCTTTGATCGAAGGCCGCCGCCGCAAGGCCAAGTACGCGGTGGTCACCATGTGCGTCGGCGGCGGCATGGGCGCGGCAGGGCTGTTCGAGGTGCTGCAGTAAGACGTTTCTGTCATTCCGGGGCGCCGCAAAGCGGCGAGCCCGGAATCCATAACCACCAATCGGGGATATGGATTCCGGGCCTGCGCCTTACGGCGCATCCCGGAATGACGGCGGATTTGGTAAGAACAAAACTGTTCACAGGAGGATCCGATGGATCTCGCATTCACGAAAGAAGAGCAGGCGTTTCGCGAGGAAGTGCGGCAGTTCTTCCGCGACAACGTGCCGCCGGATACGCGGCGCAAGATGGTCGAGGGCCGTCACCTCAGCAAGGACGAGATGGTGAATTGGTGGCGCATCCTCAACAAGAAGGGCTGGGGCGTCAGCCATTGGCCCAAGCAATATGGCGGCACCGGCTGGACCAGCGTGCAGCACTACATCTTCAACGAGGAGCTGCAGTCCTATCCGGCGCCGCAGCCGCTCGCGTTCGGCGTCAGCATGGTCGGCCCTGTCATCTACACCTTCGGGAACGAGGAGCAGAAGAAGCAGTACCTGCCGCGCATCGCCAACGTCGATGACTGGTGGTGCCAGGGCTTCTCCGAGCCCGGCTCCGGCTCCGACCTCGCCTCGCTCAAGACCAAGGCCGAGCGTAAGGGCGACAAGTGGATCATCAACGGCCAGAAGACCTGGACCACGCTGGCCCAGCACGCCGACATGATCTTCTGCCTGTGCCGCACCGATCCCGGCGCCAAGAAGCAGATGGGCATCTCCTTCATCGTGTTCTCGATGAAGTCGAAAGGCGTCACGGTGCGCCCGATCCAGACCATCGACGGCGGCGTCGAGGTCAACGAAGTGTTCTTCGACGACGTCGAGGTGCCCTACGAGAATCTGATCGGCGAGGAGAACAAGGGCTGGGACTACGCAAAATTCCTGCTCGGCAATGAGCGCACCGGCATCGCCCGTGTCGGCGTCTCCAAGGAGCGGCTGCGCCGCATCCGCGATCTCGCCGGCAAGGTGGAATCCGGCGGCAAGCCGATCATCCAGGACGCCGCTTTCCGCGAGAAGCTCGCCGCCTGCGAGATCGAGCTGAAGGCGCTCGAGCTCACCCAGCTGCGCGTCGTGGCGGATGAAGGCAAGCACGGCAAGGGCAAGCCCAATCCGGCCTCCTCGGTGCTGAAGATCAAGGGCTCCGAGATCCAGCAGACCACCACCGAGCTCTTGATGGAAGTGATCGGACCGTTCGCCGCGCCCTACGACGTGCACGGCGACGACGGCTCGAACGAAGCCATGGACTGGACCGCCCAGATCGCGCCGAGCTACTTCAACAACCGCAAGGTCTCGATCTACGGCGGCTCCAATGAGATCCAGCGCAACATCATCGCCAAGGCGGTGCTGGGGCTCTAGGCGTCATTCCGGGGCGCGCGCAGCGCGAGCCCGGAATCCATAACCACGATCGGGAGTATGGATCCCGGGCTCGCGCGACGCGCGCCCCGGGATGACGAAGCAAAAATTCCGGGTACGAGGAACCAAAGACATGGATTTTGATCTGAACGAGGAGCAGCGGCTTCTCAAGGACAGCATCGACGGCCTGCTGACCGATTCCTACGATTTCGAGAGCCGCAAGAAGTACATGAAGGAGAAGGGCGGCTGGAGCAAAGCGGTCTGGCTCAAGCTCGCCGAGCAGGGCCTGCTCGGCCTGCCCTTCAGCGAGGCCGATGGCGGCTTCGGCGGCGGCGGCGTCGAGACCATGATCGTGATGGAAGCGCTCGGCAAGGCGCTGGTGCTCGAGCCGTATCTGGCAACGGTCGTGATCGGCGGTGGCTTCCTGCGCCATGCCGGCACCGACGCGCAGAAGGCCGCGCACGTGCCCGGCATCATCGACGGCAGCAAGACGCTGGCGTTTGCCCAGCTCGAGAAGAACTCGCGCTACGATCTGTTCGACGTCACCACGACGGCGAAAAAGAAAGGCGACGGCTGGGTCATCGACGGCGAGAAGTTCGTCGTGCTCAACGGCGAGAACGCCGACACGCTCGTTGTCACCGCCCGCACCAAGGGCGAGCGTCGCGACAAGACCGGCATCGGCGTGTTCCTGGTGCCGGCAAATGCCAAGGGCGTGACCAGGAAGTCCTACCCGACCCAGGACGGCCTGCACGCCGCCGACATCACCCTCACCGGTGTCGAGATCGGCCTCGATGCCGTGCTCGGCAATCCCGAGGATTCGCTGGCGCTGATCGAGCGTGTCGTCGACGAAGCCCGCGTCGCGCTCTGCGCCGAGGCGGTCGGCCTGATGGACGAGTCGCTCAAGACCACCGTCGAGTATATCAAGACGCGAAAGCAGTTCGGCGTCGCGATCGGCTCGTTCCAGTCGCTGCAGCACCGGGCATCCGACATGTTCGTGGCGGCCGAGCAGGCGAGATCGATGTCGATGTTCGCGACCATGGCGAGCGATTTCGAGAACGCCAAGGAGCGCTCCAACGCCATCGCCGCGGCCAAGGTGCAGATCGGCAAATCGCTGAAATTCGTCGGACAGCAGGCGATCCAGCTGCACGGCGGCATCGGCATGACCATGGAGGCGAAGATCGGCCACTACTTCAAGCGCCTCACCATGATCGAGAACAGTTTTGGTGACACCGACTACCACCAGCGCCGCGTCGCTGATGGTGGCGGGTTGATCTAGCCTCGCTGTCATCCCGGGGCGCGCGTAGCGCGAACCCGGGATCCATCGGGCGGCAATACGCGCGGTGAAATGGATTCCGGGTTCGCGCTATGCGCGCCCCGGAATGACCAGGAAGAAGGAGCCGACAATGAAGAACACCCCGTTCGATCTCACCGGCAAGGTCGCGGTCGTCACCGGCTCCAGCCGCGGCATCGGCCGCTCCTCCGCGGAACTCCTCGCCAAGCTCGGCGCCAAGGTCGTGGTGTCCTCGCGCAAGGCCGACGCCTGCCAGGAGGTCGTCGACGGCATCAAGGCGGCCGGCGGTGACGCCACCGTCATCCCCTGTAACATCGCGCGCAAGGCCGAGGTCGAGGCGCTGATCGCGGGCGCCACGAAGCATTACGGCAAGATCGACATCCTCGTCTGCAACGCCGCGGTGAATCCCTATTACGGCCCGCTGCTCGACATCACCGACGAGGCCTTCGACAAGATCATGGGGAGCAACGTCAAGAGCAACATCTGGCTCTCCGCGCTCGCGATCCCGCAAATGGCGGAACGCGGCAGCGGCTCCGTCGTCATCATCTCCTCGATCGGCGGCCTGCGCGGCTCCACCGTGATCGGCGCCTACGGTATCTCGAAAGCGGCCGACTTCGCGCTGTGCCGCTCGCTCGCCGGCGAGTGGGGCCCGAAAGGCGTCCGCGTCAACTGCATCGCGCCCGGCCTCGTCAAGACCGATTTCGCCCGCGCGCTGTGGGAAGACGAAGCCGTGCTGAAGCGCCGCACCGCCACCACGCCGCTGCGCCGCATCGGCGAACCCGACGAAATCGCCGGCGCGGTCGCCTATCTCGCCTCGGATGCGTCGAGCTTCATGACCGGACAGACCATCGTCATCGACGGCGGCGTGACCACGGCGGCGGTGTAGACTCTAGCGACTTGTAATTGTAGTGAAGTGGCGCTTCACTTCACCCTCCCCTGGAGGGGGAGGGTCGCTCGCGCTAAGCGCGAGCGGGGTGGGGTGAAGCCACAAGAATGGTCTCAACATCAATCCGACGCGCCGCCGCGAAGAGGCTTAGGGCGAACGCGACGCCGCACGAGCGGATACTATGGCGTGCGCTCAAAGGCCTCCCGATGGACGGATCGCACTTCCGCCGACAAGCGCCGATCGGCCCCTACGTCGTTGACTTCTTCTGTCCGGCCAAGCGGCTCATCATCGAGCTCGATGGCGGGCATCACAACGAAGACGATACGGCTGCCCGCGACCTCGAGCGCCAACGCTGGCTCGAGAACGAAGGCTACCGCGTCATCCGCTTCTGGAATTCTGAGATCGGGAGCGACCTGACCGCCGTACTCGAACGCATCTATGTCGAGTTGTACGGATCGCGTGAAGCTGAAATCACACCTTTGAAGCACCGTCGCACGTAGCGGTGCGCGTCTCTTCTCTTACCCTCCCCTGGAGGGGGAGGGTCGATCGCGCGTAGCGCGAGCGGGGTGGGGTGATCTCTCCGCTCGGGCAGTGTTCGATGAGGAGAGACCGTCACCCCACCCCGTCTCGCATTTCGCTGCGCTCAATGTGAGCCGACCCTCCCCCTCCAGGGGAGGGTAAGAGGAGACCCGCCTTGACCTCGGACCGGCAATCCCGTTTCTTTGCCGCGACACAATGACCCCCTCAGGGAAAACGCCAAGGGTAAGCCGCCATGTCTTTCGTCCTCGCCATCGACCAGGGCACCACCTCCTCGCGCGCGATCGTGTTTCGCGGCGATATTTCCATCGCGGCGAAGGCGCAGCAGGAGTTTCCGCAGCATTTCCCGGCCTCGGGCTGGGTCGAGCACGAGCCCGAGGACATCTGGACCTCGACGGTGATGGTCTGCCGCGAGGCGATCGAGCAGGCCGGCATCGCCGCGAAGGACATCGCGGCGATCGGCATCACCAACCAGCGCGAGACCACCGTGGTGTGGGACCGCGCCACGGGGCAGGCCGTGCACCGCGCCATCGTCTGGCAGGACCGCCGCACCGCCGACATCTGCGCCAAGCTCAAGGCCGACGGCCGCGAGCCCGTGATCTCGCAGAAGACCGGCCTGATCATCGACCCCTATTTCTCCGGCACAAAGGTGGCCTGGATCCTCGACCACGTCCCCGGTGCCCGCGCCCGCGCCGCGCGCGGCGAATTGATGTTCGGCACCGTCGACTGCTATCTGCTCTGGCGCCTCACCGGCGGCAAGGTGCATGCCACCGACGCCACCAACGCCTCGCGCACGCTGCTGTTCAACATCCACACCGGACAGTGGGACGACGAGCTGCTGGAAATCATCGGCGTGCCGCGCTCGATGCTGCCCGAGGTGAAGGACTCCTCGGCCCGCTTCGGCGAGAGCACGCCGGATCTGTTCGGTGGCGCGATCGCCATCTCCGGCATCGCCGGCGATCAGCAGGCGGCGACCATCGGCCAGGCCTGCTTCCGTCCCGGCATGATGAAGTCGACCTACGGCACCGGCTGTTTTGCCTTGCTCAACACCGGCACCACGCCTGTGGTGTCGAAGAACAAGCTGCTCACCACTGTCGCCTACCAACTCGATGGCAAGCGCACTTACGCGCTCGAAGGCTCGATCTTCGTCGCAGGCAGTGCGGTGCAATGGCTGCGCGACGGCCTCGGCATCATCAAGCACGCCGCCGAGACCGGCCCGCTTGCCGATCAGTCGGACTCCATGCAGAGCGTCTATCTCGTCCCCGCCTTCGTCGGCATGGGCGCGCCCTATTGGAATCCGCGCGTCCGCGGCGCGCTGTTCGGCCTCACCCGCAACACCGGCCCCGCCGAACTCGCCCACGCCGCACTTGAAAGCGTCTGCTACCAGACCTTTGACCTCTGGGCCGCGATGCGCGCCGACTGGCCAAGCTCGGAAACCGCCAGCGTCGTGCTCCGCGTCGACGGCGGCATGACCGCATCGGACTGGACCATGCAGCGCCTCGCGGATTTGCTGGACGCGCCGGTCGACCGCCCCGTGATCCAGGAGACCACGGCCCTCGGCGCCGCCTACCTCGCCGGCCTCCAGGCCGGCGTCTATCCCGAGCCCACAAAGTTCGCCGACAATTGGCGATTGGAGCACCGCTTCAAGCCGAACATGAGCCAGGCCACGCGCGAGCGAAAGCTCGCGGGGTGGGCGCGCGCGGTGAAGGGCGTGCTGGCGAGCGACGAGGGGGAGGGGTAGTACGCCTCTCTTTCTCCGAGTCGTCCCGGCGAAGGCCGGGACCCATACTCCGCAGCAGATGTTGTGAACGGGACCCGTCGTTCCAGCCTCGCAAAGTAATCCACATTCGTGGTTATGGGTCCCGGCCTTCGCCGGGACGACATCGGATATGTAGCTCGCACTCGGCTCCACAGGAAGCCGCAATGATCCTCCCCGACGGCTATTCCGACGTCCCCACCGGCAAGATCGCCGCCGTCGTCACCCACCTTGAGATGACCGCGCCTCCCGCACGCCGTGACGATCCTCCCGGTGTGTGGGTCCTGCGCAAGGTCGATGCGCCCGCGCTCGACTGGTACCGCGATCTCCACCGCCGCGTCGGCGAGGAATGGCTGTGGTTCTCCCGGGTGCGGATGAACGACACAGAGCTCGCCGCGATCATCCACGCAGCGGGCGTCGAGGTGTATGCACTCGCCGTGGACGGCCGCGATGAAGGCCTGCTGGAGCTGGATTTTCGCGAGGCCGGTCAGTGCGAGCTGGCCTATTTCGGCGTCACCGCGCCTCTGATCGGCACGGGAGCGGCCAGCTTCCTGATGAACCGCGCGCTGGACCTCGCTTTGGTCGCGCGACGTCCGCCGCCTCTGGGTCCACACCTGCACGCTCGATCACCCATCCGCCGTCGCCTTCTACCAGCGCTCCGGCTTCCGCCCGTTCCGCCGCCAGATCGAGATCGCCGACGATCCGCGCCTCGACGGCACCGCGCCGCGCGACGCGGCGAAGCATGTGCCTGTTATCGGGTAGCGCGTGAGCAATGTAGCTCAGATGAGCGGCTGGTCCGTCGCCGCATCTCCCTCTAGCACATGTTGGCCAAGATCGTCCGCTGCTACACGCTCCGCCGTCATCCTGAGGTGCGCGCTCTTGCGAGCAGGACGAGCGAGAGGAGAGATCGCAGATTCATGAGAGGAGCTCCGGCTGGTACGTTGTCTATTGATCTCTCGTTGTTGCGTCACGCGCAATGCTCCGGTTCCAAGATAGTTGTTGCAGGCAGCGTGCATTGGCGGTGAACTGGACGGCCCTGCCACGTCCAACCGCTGGAAGAGCGAGAACCATGTTCCTGATCGGCCAATATGATTCCCCCTTCGTCCGCCGCGTCGCGATCGCGCTGCGGCTTTACGGCCTTCCTTTCGAGCACAGGCCGTGGTCGACCTTCGGCGACGCCGACAAGATCGCGCCGTACAATCCGCTGCGCCGCGTGCCGACGCTGGTGCTCGACGACGGTGAGGGGCTGATCGAGAGCACGGTGATCCTGGACTATCTCGACGAGCTCGTCGGCGAGGACAAGGCGATGCTGCCGCGCAGCGGCACTGATCGGCGCAAGCATTTGCGCATCTGCGCGCTCGCTTCCGGTCTCGGTGACAAGGCGGTGAGCCTGCTCTACGAGCGCGTGCTGCGGAAGGAGCAGCTCGCGTTGTGGGTCGCGCGCTGCCAGGCGCAGATTGCGGACGTGCTCGCCGTGCTCGAGGCCGAGCGCGCCAAGGTGACGACGCCGTACTGGCTGGGCGGTCGGATCGGCCATGCCGACGTTGCGGTTGCCTGCGTCGTCCGCTTCACCCGCGAGGCGCATCCGCAGCTGTTCGAGGCGTCGCGCTATCCGGCGCTCGCGGCACATGGCGAGCGCTGCGAGGCATTGGCGCCGTTCCAGGAGATCGTGCAGCCACTGGCCCCGCCGAAGGGGTGAGGCCCCGGTGCTCGGCCCCAAGCTACCAGATCGTGGGTTGCCTGACGGGCAAAACACGCCAGCGCTGGGTCAATCAGCGTCGATCGAAATATTCCACTTTACCGAAATTCGGTTTCGGCGTATGTGTCGCCCACCCTGATCCGGCGAAAGGGGCGGTCGTACGTCGTCACGAGCCGCGGATCGGGGAGCGGTGGACGCGGCAGCGTCGTGCACGAGAGGCGGGAGCAGGGCGGGATGAACCCCGTGAGATCCAGGCTTCGTGCGGACGAGCGACGCTGATGCGTACGGCCAAATCGCGTGGTCCTGGCTGTCGTTGCTACAGCCAAGCCTTGCGGAGGTGCGCCAAGCCCGACCGGGCGAAGCGCATCGCCAATCCGCGAGGTGACAGAGGCAAGCAGGAACTCGTCTCCGGGGAGAGCGCGCCATACGCCGTCAGACCATCGCGCAGGGAAGGCCGGACGTTTCGGCTTCACCTGTTGATCCGTTGTGCATTGCGTGTGCATCTCATCGCACGACGGACCGTGGGTGCCAGCCGGCGCCCGGCCTTCCCTGCGCCCTTTCCATTAGGGCGTGACGCGAAGCGCAAAGCTCGGGCGGAAACGCCGCGAGGATGCAAAGGTGTGTCTATTGAACAAAGGACTCGTGCCCCGGACGCAGCGCAGCGGCCCGGCGATGCGCAGCATCGTCCGGGGTGGTGCGCTGCAGAGCCGGGGCCCATCTTGCCGCGTGGCGTGCCACATCGCTTGCGCGATGCAGCGCCGTCCGGGACACGGAGGCCTTCGCCAGGAAGGGGAGAGAGCGCGCGCCTAACCCGCGCCAGCGCGCTTCTTCTGCCAGACCAGGTGCACCGCGCAGGTGCAGCCCGGCGGATGCGAGGCGAGATCCTTCGACGTCTCGTCATTCGCCGCCGTTGCCGCAAAGCCCTTGTCGCTGTCCTCTCGCGACGGGATGTAGTTCAGCACCGGCGCGAGCCAGCGCTCGGTTTCCGCGACGCTCATGCCCTTGCGTGCGGCATAGTCCTCGACCTGGTCGCGCTCGATCTTGCCGACGCCGAAATAATAGCTCTCGGGGCTGGCGAAATAGAGCCCGGACACAGAGGAGCCCGGCCACATCGCAAAGCTCTCGGTCAGCTTCACCCCGCAGGTTGCTTCCGCATCGAGCAGCTCGAACAGCGTCGCCTTCTCGGTGTGGTCGGGCTGCGCGGGATAGCCGGGCGCGGGGCGGATGCCCTGATACTTCTCGAGGATCAGCTCGTCGTTGGAGAGCGTCTCGTCCGGCGCGTAGGCCCAGAATTCGCGGCGCACGCGGGAATGCATGCGCTCGGCGAAGGCCTCGGCGAGACGGTCGGCCAGCGCCTTGCACAGGATCGAGGAGTAGTCGTCATTCGCCATCTTGAAGCGGTCGGCGACCGCATCCTCGCCGATGCCGGCCGTGACGACGAAGCCACCGACATAGTCGGGCACGCCCGCGGGCGCGACGAAGTCGGCGAGCGCGGCATTAAACCGACCTTCGCGCTTCTCGAGCTGCTGGCGCAGCGTGTGCAGCGTCGCGATCTTCTTGGTCCGGCTCTCGTCGGCGTAAACAGCGATATCGTCGCCGTCCGCGTTCGCCGGCCAGAAGCCGATCGTCGCGCGCGCCCGGAACCACTTTTCCTTGACGATAGTGTCGAGCATTTTTCGCGCGTCGTCATAGAGCGAGCGCGCGACCTCGCCGACCTTGGCATCGTCGAGGATGGCGGGGAAGCGCCCCGCGAGCTCCCAGGTCTGGAAGAACGGGGTCCAGTCGATGCAGTCGACCAGTTCGGCGAGATCGTAGTCGTCAAAGCTGCGGATGCCGAGGAAAGTCGGCTTCACCGGCTTGCTTTTGGCAAAGTCGACCGGCACGCGGTTGGCGCGCGCTGCCGCGAGCTTCAGGCGCTTCTTGTCGGCCTGCGCGCGCAGATGCGCGTCCGAGATCTTGGCGTATTCGGCGCGCACCTCGGCGGCATAGGCTTCGCGCTTCTCGGGCGAGAGCAGCGAGGAGGCGACGCCGACGGCGCGGCTGGCATCGTTGACATGCACGACGGGGCCGGCCCGATAGCTCGGGTCGATCTTGACGGCGGTGTGCACGCGGCTGGTGGTGGCGCCGCCGATCAGGAGCGGCAGCTTGAGGCCCTCGCGCTGCAATTCGCCGGCGAAGAACGCCATCTCGTCGAGCGAGGGCGTGATCAGGCCGGAGAGACCCACGATGTCGGCCTTCTCCGCCTTCACAGTCTCGACGATCTTGGCGGCCGGCACCATCACGCCGAGGTCGATGACCTCGAAATTGTTGCACTGGAGCACGATGCCGACGATGTTCTTGCCGATGTCGTGGACGTCGCCCTTGACGGTCGCGAGCACGATCTTGCCGGCGGACGAGGAGCCCTCGGTGCCGATGCCGTTGGCGAGATTGCGCGCCTTCTCTTCTTCCATGAACGGCATCAGCCAGGCCACCGCCTGCTTCATCACGCGCGCGGACTTCACCACCTGCGGCAGGAACATCTTGCCGTCGCCGAAGAGGTCGCCGACCACGTTCATGCCGGCCATCAGCGGGCCCTCGATCACGTCGAGCGGCCGCGACGACGCCTTGCGGGCTTCCTCGGTGTCCACTTCGATGAACTCGGTGATCCCATGCACCAGCGAATGCGACAGCCGCTTCGCCACCGGCCATTCGCGCCAGGCCAGATCGGCTTCCTTGGTCTGGGTCTTGTTGCCGCGGAATTTCTCGGCGAGGGCCAAGAGACGCTCGGACGCGCCCGGGTCGCGGTTGAGCACGACGTCCTCGCAAGTTTGGCGCAACTCGGCATCGATGTCGTCATAGACGATCATCTGCCCGGCATTGACGATGCCCATGTCCATGCCCGCCTTGATGGCGTGATACAGGAACACCGAGTGCATGGCCTCGCGCACCGGCTCGTTGCCGCGGAACGAGAACGAGAGGTTGGAGACGCCGCCCGAGATGTGCGCGCCCGGCAGGTTCTGCCGGATCCAGCGCGTCGCCTCGATGAAGTCGGCGCCGTAATTGTTGTGCTCCTCGATGCCGGTCGCGATCGCGAAGATGTTCGGATCGAAGATGATGTCCTCGGGCGGGAAGCCGACCTTGTTCACCAGGATGTCGTAGGCGCGCTTGCAGATCTCGGTCTTGCGCGCGAACGTGTCGGCCTGGCCGACCTCGTCGAACGCCATCACGACCACAGCCGCACCATGACGGCGGGCGATCTTGGCCTCAAAGATGAACTTCTCCTCGCCTTCCTTCATCGAGATCGAGTTGACGACCGGCTTGCCCTGCACGCATTTCAGGCCGGCTTCGATCACCGAGAACTTGGAGGAGTCCACCATCACGGGGACGCGGGCGATGTCGGGCTCGGCGGCGACGAGATTGAGGAACGTCACCATCGCGGCTTCAGAGTCGAGCAGGCCTTCGTCCATGTTGACGTCGATGATCTGCGCGCCGTTCTCGACCTGGTCGCGCGCGACCTGCAGCGCCGCCGTGTAGTCGCCGGCCGTGATCAGCTTGCGGAAACGGGCCGAGCCGGTGACGTTGGTGCGCTCGCCGACGTTCACGAACGGGATCGCGTCGGTCAGGATGAAGGGCTCGAGGCCGGAGAGCCGCAGGCGCGGTTCGATCTCCGGCACGATGCGCGGCTTGTGCGGGGCGACGCTAGCGGCGATCGCGGCGATATGCTCCGGCGTGGTGCCGCAGCAGCCGCCGACGATGTTGACGAGGCCGGACGCAGCGAACTCGCCGACGAGGTGCGCCATGTATTCCGGCGTCTCGTCATACTGCCCGAATTCGTTGGGCAGGCCGGCGTTCGGGTAAGCGCAGACCAGCGTGTCGGCGACGCGGCCGATATCGGCGATATGGGCGCGCAGATCTTCGGCGCCGAGCGCGCAGTTGAAGCCGATCGTGACGGGTTTTGCGTGTCGCACCGAATTCCAGAACGCCTCCGGCATCTGGCCCGAGAGCAGGCGGCCGGATTTGTCGGTGATGGTGCCCGACACCATCACGGGCATGTCGATGCCGCGCGCTTCGGTGATCTCGGCGATCGCATAGAGCGCCGCCTTGGCGTTCAGCGTGTCGAAGATGGTCTCGACCAGCAAGAGGTCGACGCCGCCGTCGAGCATGCCGTTGATCTGCTCGCCATAGGACTTGCGCAGATCGTCGAAGGTGACGGCGCGGTAGCCGGGATTGGAGACGTCGGGGGAGATCGAGGCGGTGCGGTTGGTCGGGCCGATGGCGCCCGCGACGAAGCGCGGCTTGCCGTCCTCGGCCTCGACGCGCCGCGCGGCATTGCCGGCGAGGCGGGCGCCTTCGCGCGCCATCTCGTAGACGATGTCGGTGAGGTCGTAATCGGCCTGCGCGATCGACGTCGTGGAGAAGGTGTTGGTCGCGACGATGTCGGCGCCGGCGCGCAAATACGCCGCGTGGATGTCCTCGATTGCCTGCGGCTGGGTCAGAATCAACAGATCGTTGTTGCCGCGCAGGTCGCGATGAAAGTCCTTGAAGCGCTCGCCGCGGAAGGCAGCCTCGTCGAACTGCAGGTTCTGGATCATCGTGCCCATGGCGCCGTCGAGCACGAGAATGCGCTCGCGCGCGGCGTTCAGCAGGGCAGTACGTTTCGCGGAAACAGGTACGGTCATGTTGTCTCAGGCCGCTTTCTGGGCGCTCTTGGCGCGAATGCCGAGCAGATGGCTGATCGCGAACACGAGATCGGCGCGGTTCATGGTGTAGAAATGGAAAGTGTCGACGCCGTGCTTGGCGAGCTTCTGCACCTGGCCGGCCGCGACGGTTGCGGCCACCAGCTTGCGGGTCTCGGCGTCCTCGTCGAGGCCTTCGAATTTCGCGGCGAACCAGTCCGGCACGGTGGTGCCGGCGCGCGTCACGAAATTGCGGGCCTGCTTGAAATTGTGCATGGGCATGATGCCCGGCACGATCGGGATGTCGATGCCGCGCGCCCGCACGCGGTCGAGATAGCGGAAGTAGAGGTCGTTGTCGAAGAACACCTGGGTGATCGCGCGCGTCGCGCCGGCATCGACCTTGGCCTGCAGCGTGTCGATATCATCATCGAAGTCGCGCGCTTCGGGGTGCTTCTCGGGATAGGCGGACACGGACACTTCGATGTCGGCATGCCGCTTCTTGATCCCCGCGACGAGCTCGGCCGAGCTCTGATAGCCGTCGGGATGGCTGGCATAGGGCGTGCCGATGCCGCCGGCGGGATCGCCGCGCAGGCCCACGATATGGCGGACGCCGACCTCGTGATAGCGGTCGACGATCTCGTCGATCTCGCCGCGCGAGGCACCGACGCAGGTCAGGTGCGCCGCCGGCAGCAGCGCGGTCTCCTTCAGGATGCGGGCAATGGTCGAATGGGTGCGCTCGCGGGTCGAGCCGCCGGCGCCGTAGGTCACCGAGACGAATTTCGGGTCGAGCGGAGCGAGCCGGTTGATGGTCTCCCAGAGATTGCGCTCCATATCTTCCGTCTTGGGTGGAAAGAACTCGAAGGAGATCGCAGGCCGCTTCAGGTGCCCGTCTTGCCCGTCGGCTCGGGCAGGAATCGTCAGATCGGTCATGGCACCACTCGCTCCAGATGTGTCGCCAGATCCTGGCGGCCGACGGTCAGGTCTTGCTTGGGAGAGCCCAAGATAGGGCAAAGGCGGTCCGATCGACAGCCCATCATGGATGGGAAATGGCCCACTTCTGGCAACAATAGATGAATTATTGAGCGTCTATCAATTTGAGTGGGATGTCGGTGAATTCTACAATAATCTAGCTATTTCAATTATTTGGCAGAAAACTGAGGACCGACCGGGGCGGGCACGGTAGGTGGGCAATATGAAAGAATTGTTGTTTGGACTGCTCTTGGCCCACCGCCTCGCTTCGGTCGACTGCGCGGGCTCGCGGTCTGCACACGTCAGATCTGCGCAGCCGCCCCATTGTCGCCGCGCGGCCCTCCACTAGGTTAGCGCGCCATGATCCCGCTCTCAGTCCTCGACCTCTCCGTCGTTACCACAGGCACCAGGCCCGCCGCGGCGCTGCGCAACAGCATCGACCTGGCGCGCCATGTCGATGGGCTCGGCTATGTCCGCTACTGGCTCGCCGAGCATCACAACCTCGCCTCGGTCGCGAGTCCCGCGCCAGACGTCATGATCGGCCAGATCGCGGCGGTGACGAATCATATCCGCGTCGGCTCCGGCGGGGTGATGCTGCCCAATCATGCGCCGCTGGTGGTCGCCGAGCGCTTCAAGATGCTGGAGGCGCTGTTTCCCGGCCGCATCGACCTCGGCCTTGGCCGCGCGCCCGGCACCGACGGCGCCACCGCCTATGCGCTCCGGAGCCGGCTCGACCGCCGCGAGGGCGATGATTTCCTGGAGCGGCTGCACGAGCTGATTCTGTGGGAGACCCGTGAATTCCCCGCAGGGCACCCCTACCATAACGTCGTCGCCATGCCCGACGACACCAGACTGCCGCCGATCTGGCTGCTCGGCTCCAGCGATTATTCCTCGGAGTTGGCGGCACAGGTCGGCATGGGCTTCGCCTTCGCGCATCATTTCGCGTCCCACGACGCGGTCGACGCGATGGTGCATTACCGCAACCGCTTCCAGCCCTCGGCCTGGCGTGCGAGCCCGCAAGCGATCCTCGCGGTCGCCGTCATCACCGCTGATACCGATGAGGAGGCCGAACGGCTTGCCAGCTCGTTCGACCTCAACCGGCTGCGCCGCGACCGCGGTCAATATCTGCCGCTGCCGAGCGTCGAGGAGGCCCAGGCCTACCCTTACTCCGACTCCGAGCGCACCTCGATCCTCCGCAACCGTTCCCGCCTGTTCGTCGGCAGCCCCGCGACGGTGCGGAAGAAACTGCAGCCGCTGATCGACGCGAGCAAGCCGGACGAGCTGATGGCGATCACAGCGGTGTACGATCACGAGGCGCGGAAGAAGTCGTATTCGCTGCTCGCCGAGGCGTTCGGGCTTAAAGCGACCGCGTAAGAATATCGTGCCCCGGACGCAGCGCAGCGCTCCTTCAGCGATGCGCTGCAGAGCCGGGGCCCATCGCGCCTCCGGGTATCTTGGCCCCTGGGTCCCGGCTCGCGCTTCGCGCGTCCGGGACACGCGACTAATCCTGCTGGGTCTCGCTGAACGTGGCGCGGAAGGGGTGGCCGGGATACACGCCGACGATGCGGAATTCGCGCGAGAAGAATTTCAGCTCCTCGATCGCGAAGGCGAGGCCCTTGTCCTCGGGGTGGCCGTCGACGTCGGCATAAAACTGCGTGGCGAAGAAATTGCCGTCGACCATGTAGCTTTCGAGCTTGGTCATGTTGACGCCGTTGGTGGCAAAGCCGCCGAGCGCCTTGTAGAGCGCGGCCGGCAAATTGCGCACCCGGAACACAAAAGTCGTGACCAGCGGGCCGGAGCCTTGGGCGGCCCATTTCGGCTCGCGCGCCAGCACCACGAAGCGGGTGGTGTTGTGCGCCTCGTCCTCGATGTCCTGCGCGAGGATGTCGAGGCCGTAGATCTTGGCGGCGAGGCGGGAGGCGATCGCGGCCACCGTCTTGTCCTTGCGCTCGGAGATGTCGCGAGCGCTGCCGGCGGTGTCGGCATGCACGATCGGCTTGACGCCGAGCTTGCGGATGATGCGCCGGCATTGGCCGAGCGCATGCACATGGCTCTCGACGCTCTTGATGTCGTCGAGCTTGGTGCCCTTCACCGCCATCAGCTGATGCCGGACCGGCAAGAACCATTCGCCGATGATGAAAAGGCCGGAGGCCGGCAAGAGGTGATGGATATCGGCAACACGGCCCGCGACCGAATTCTCGATCGGGATCATGCCGAGATCGGCCTCGCCGGAGGAGATCGCCGACAGCGCGTCCTCGAAGGTGGCGCAGGGCATCGGCTCGGCGTCGGGATAGGCCTCGACGATGGCGATGTGGGAATTGGCCCCGGGCTCGCCCTGGAATGCGATCTTCATCTTGCTCATGTCTTAAAAGTGCTCCTGGGTCGGCCTTGTAACAGCGGCTCAGGATTTGGAAAGGATGCTGCGGGCGGTTTCCAGGTCCGCCGGCGTGTCGACCCCGCGGGGGACGGTGTCGACGATGGTGAAGTCGATGCGCATTCCGGCCTCGAGCGCCCGGAGCTGTTCGAGCTTCTCCTGCAATTCCAGCGGCGAGGGCGGCAGCGAAACGTAACGCTCCAGCGCGGCGCGGCGATAGGCATAGAGGCCGATATGGTGGTAACGCGGTCCATCGCCGGTCGGCGCGGTGGCGCGGGTGAAATAAAGTGCACGCATGCGCTTGCCGCCGAGCGAGGTTCCGATCGCCTTCACGACGCTCGGGGCGAGGTCCTCCTCCTCGGTGTGGATCTGCGAGGCCAGTGTCGCTATGTCCACGGCGGGGTCCTGCAGCGGCGGCAGCACCTCGCGGATGTTGCCGATCGTGATCGTGGGGAAATCGCCCTGCAGATTGACCACGATCTCGGCCTTGCCGTCCGGATCGAGCTTCTGCATGGCCTCGTGGATGCGGTCGGAGCCGGAGGGGTGTGTGGGGCTGGTCATCACAGCCTCGCCGCCATGGGCCGTCACGACCGAAGCGATCTCGGGCGTATCGGTCGCGACCGCGACCCGGCCGATTGCCGCGGCCTCGGCGCGGCGCAGCACGTGCACGATCATCGGCAATCCCGCGATATCGGCGAGTGGCTTGCCGGGCAGGCGGGTGGCGGCCATGCGGGCCGGGATCAGCACCAGGATGCGAGGATCGATCATCGGGTTCAAAGGTCTGGGGTCAAGAGCCTAGAAACGGGGCGTTTTCCGCGCCGGGAAATGGGTGGGGACGGGCCGAAAGCCGGGTCGCTTATACGGGTTGCCAGACCCCGGGCAAACCGATATCTCAATGGCAAAACTCGGGGAAACGATAGGGAACGCTTGATTCTCCCGAGGCTCGTCCTGGCGGCCGCCTGGCCGCTCGATTCTTCTTGCGGTGTGGGGCCTGGCCGGAAATGGACTCTTTCGAACTCAATAAAATTCTCGGTGCTGTGCTCGGCACCTGTCTCCTTCTGCTGGTGACCAGCTTCACCGCCAATGCGCTGTTCACGCCGAAGCCGCTCGAGAAGCCGGGTTTCGAGATCGCCGTGAAGGAAGATGCCGGCCACGGCAAGGAAGGCGGCGCTGCCGCCGCGGCCTCCGAGCCGATCGAAAAGTTGCTCCAGACCGCCTCCGTCGAAAAGGGCGCCTCCGCCGCCAAGAAGTGCGGCGCCTGCCACACCTTCGAGAAGGGTGGCCCGAATCGCGTCGGTCCGAATCTCTATGGCGTCGTCGGCGAGAAGAGGGGTGAGGGCCGCGGCGGCTTCAACTTCTCCGCTGCCATGAAGGGCAAGGGCGGTACCTGGACGTTCGACGACCTCAACAAGTTCATCGCCAATCCGAAGGGCTTCATCCCGGGCACCGCGATGGGCTTCGCCGGCATTGCCAAGGATTCCGAGCGCGCCGACGTCATTGCCTATCTGAACTCGCTGTCGGAGCATCCTCAGCCGCTGCCGACCGCGTCGAAGTAAGGCCTCAAGAACCCGATCTTGGAATATGCGGCCAGGCTGAAAAGCCTGGCCGTTTGCTTATCCGGGCCTCGCGGCGAGTTTATCGGGGCGTTTGGCCGCATCAGACAGGCCGCCCGGCCTTCCAAGATGAGGAAAAAGCAACATATTCGGTCGAAACCTCGCCTATATTGGGACCTTAAAGGAGTAGCCTCCTTCAAGACAGGACTATTGATTTGGCCATAACCCGACGCGATCTCCTGCTCACCGGCACTGCGGCCGCAGCGCTCCCCGCCCTCGGTTCCGTAGCGGGCCTTTCCGTCGTCGGCCGTGCCGAGGCGCAATCGGCGAATGAGCTTCCTTGGCGCCATGCTTTGTCGCTGTTCGGAAAGGTCAAGTACCCCGCCGACTTCACGCGCTTCGACTACGTCAATCCTGAAGCGCCCAAAGGCGGCGTCGCGCGCCAGATCGCGGTCGGCACCTTCGACAATTTCAATATCGTCGTGTCGGGCGTGAAGGGGCAGGTCGCCGGCGCCGTCGCATTCATCTACGAATCCCTCACGACGCCCTCGCTCGACGAAGTCTCGACCGAGTACGGCGCGCTCGCCGAGGCCGTCAGCCATCCGGACGATTTTTCCTTCGTCACCTATCGTTTGCGGCCGGAGGCCAAATGGCACGACGGCAAGCCCGTTACCGCGGATGACGTGATCTTCTCGCTCGATTCCTTCAAGAAGCACCACCCGATGTACTCGGCCTATTACAGCCATGTGGTGAAGGCCGAGAAGCTCGGCGAGCGCGAGGTGAAATTCGTATTCGACGCGCCGGGCAACCGCGAACTGCCGCAGATCGTCGGGCAACTCACAGTCCTGCCGAAGCATTGGTGGGAAGGGACCGACGCGCAGGGCCGCAAGCGCGACGTGTCCGCCACCACGCTTGAAGTCCCGCTCGGTTCTGGCCCCTACAGGGTCAAGGACTTCGTTGCGGGACGGTCGATCGCGCTGGAGCGCGTCAAGGACTATTGGGGCCGCGACCTCGCCTCCAATGTCGGCCGCAACAATTTCGACGAGCTGCGCTACGAATATTTCCGCGACGCCACCGTCGCGATCGAGGCCTTCAAGGCCGACCAGGTCGATTGGCGCACCGAGAACAGCGCGAAGAACTGGGCGACCGCCTACGACTTCCCGGCCGTGAGCGAAAAGCGCGTGATCCTCGAGGAGTTCGCCAATCGCAGCTCGGGCGTGATGCAGGCGTTCGTGCCGAACCTGCGCCGCGGCAAGTTCAGCGACCCGCGCGTGCGGCGCGCGCTCAACTACGCGTTCGACTTCGAGGAGATGAACAAGCAGATCTTCTACGGCCAGTACAAGCGCATCAACAGCTATTTCGACGGCATCGACGAACTCATGGCGACCGGCTTGCCGCAGGGCAAGGAGCTTGAGATCCTCGAGACCGTCCGCACCCAGGTGCCGCCCGAAGTCTTCACCACGGCCTACACCAATCCGGTCGGCGGCAATCCGGAAGCCGTGCGCGATAATCTGCGCGAGGCGCTCCGCCTGTTCAAGGAGGCCGGCTACGAGGTGCGCGACCGCAAGCTGACCGACGTCAAGACCGGCGTCCAGTTCACGCTCGAACTGCTGAACTCGGATCCGAGCTTCGAGCGGATCACGCTGTTCTACAAGCCGTCCCTGGAGCGGCTCGGCATTGCCGTCAACGTGCGGACGGTCGACCCGACCCAGTACGAGAACAGGACGCGCGAGTGGGATTTCGACATCGTCACAAACTCGTGGGGCGAGTCGCAGTCGCCAGGCAATGAGCAGCGCGAGTTCTGGTCGTCCAAGACGGCTGACATCGCCGGCTCGCGCAACATTGCGGGCATCAAGAATCCCGCAATCGACAAGCTGATCGAGCGGGTGATCTACGCCGCCGATCGCGACGATCTCGTCGCGGCCACCAAGGCACTCGACCGCGTGCTGCTGTGGAATCATTATGTCGTGCCGCAATGGACTTATAACAAGGTGCGTACGGCACGCTGGGATCGCTTCGGCCGGCCGACGGAAATGCCCAAATACGGCCAATCCGGCTTCCCGTTCATCTGGTGGTACGACGCAGAGAAGGCGGCGCGGATCGCAAAGAAGTCGTGAAGGACATTCCCCGCATGACGCAGATGTCACGCCGCCACGTGCTGGCCCTCGGTGTCGGCGGCACCCTCGGGATGTCGCTGGGCGCGCAGCCGTGGCGCGGAGCGCATGCATCGGAAGCGGGGATCGAAGCTCACGGCATCTCGGCGTTCGGCGATCTCAAATATCCCGCCGACTTCCACCATTTCGACTACGTCAACGTCGATGCGCCGAAGGGCGGCACGTTCTCGCTCATTCCGTCGGTGCGCGCCTACAACCAATCCTACCAGACCTTCAACTCGCTCAACGCCTTCATCCTGAAGGGGGACGGCGCGCAAGGCATGGACATGACCTTCGCGCCGCTGATGGTGCGCGCAAGCGACGAGCCTGATGCGATGTACGGGCTTGCCGCCAAATCCGTTCAAATATCGCCGGACAAGCTGGTCTACCGCTTCACGATGCGTCCGGAGGCGAAATTCCACGACGGCACGAAGCTCACCGCGCAGGATGCGGCGTTTTCGCTGATGACGCTGAAGACCAAGGGACATCCCCTGATCCTGGTGCAGCTGCGCGACATGGTCAGCGCAGAGGCGGCCGACGATGCAACGCTCGTCGTCACCTTTGCCAAGGGGCGGGCGCGCGACGTGCCGCTCTATGCCGCCAGCCTGCCGATCTTCTCGAAGGCGTACTATGCGTCTCGCCCGTTCGATGAATCGTCTCTGGAGATCCCGCTGGGCTCGGGTCCGTACAAGGTCGGCAAGTTCGAGGTCAATCGCTATATCGAGTATGAGCGGGTGAAGGACTGGTGGGCTGCCGATCTGCCGCCCTGCCGCGGTACCTACAATTTCGATGTCGTGCGCTATGAGTTCTATCGCGACCGCGACGTCGCTTTCGAAGGATTTACCGGCAAGAACTATCTCTACCGGGAAGAGTTTACCTCGCGCATATGGGCGACGCGGTACGACTTCGCGGCCGTGAAGGACGGCCGCGTCAAGCTCGAGATCGTGCCCGACGACACGCCGTCCGGTGCGCAGGGCTGGTTCATCAACACCCGGCGCGAGAAATTCAGGGATCCCCGCGTACGCGAGGCCCTGATCGACGCTTTCGACTTCGAGTGGACCAACAAGACCATCATGTACGGCGCCTATGCCCGTACGGTGTCGCCGTTCCAGAACTCCGATCTCATGGCGAGCAACGGACCTCCTTCGCCGGAAGAGCTGAAGCTGCTCGAGCCATTCCGCGGTCAGGTTCCCGAGGAGGTGTTCGCTGCGCCCTTCGCGCCTCCGGTTTCCGATGGATCGGGGCAGGACCGAGCTCTCTTGCGCAAGTCGCAGCAGCTGCTCAACGAAGCCGGCTTTCCGATCAAGGATGGCAAGCGAATGCTGCCGAGCGGAGAGGTGTTCAAGATTGAATTCCTGGCGGAGGAGCCCTCGCTCCAGCCGCATCACGCGCCGTATATCAAGAATTTGGGGACGCTCGGCATCGAGGCGAGCCTCCGCCTCGTCGATGCCGTGCAATATCGCGCGCGCGTGGAAGATTTCGACTTCGACATGACGATCCAGCGCTTCAGCATGTCGGCAACGCCCGGCGATGCCATGCGGGCGTTCTTCTCGTCGCAAGTCGCGGCAACCAAGGGCTCGTACAATCTCGCTGGCGTCGCCAGCCCGGCGATCGACGCCATGATCGAGAAGATCATGGCAGCCGAGAGCCGCGAGGAATTGACTGTCGCCTGCCGTGCCTTTGACCGCTTGTTCCGCGCCGGCCGCTATTGGGTGCCGCAATGGTATAACAAGACGCACCGGCTCGCGTACTGGGATCAGTTCAGCCATTCCCAGAAGCTGCCGCGCTACGCCAATGGCGTCGGCGCTCCCGACATCTGGTGGTCCGACCGCGCCAAGGCGGCCAAGCTCGAGCAGGCGAAATAGCCATGAGTGCCTATATCGCCCGCCGCATCCTCCTGATGATCCCGACATTGCTCGGAATCCTGTTCGTCTCCTTCGTCGTCGTGCAGTTCGCGCCCGGCGGCCCGGTCGAGCGCGTGATCGCGCAGCTCTCGGGGGCCGACACCGGCGGCACCTCGCGCATTTCGGGCGGCAGCGATTTTGCGCAGCGCGCGCCCGGGCAGGTCGGGGCCGGCGGCGATGCCATCAACTCGAAATATCGCGGCGCGCAGGGCCTTGATCCCGACTTCATCAAGAAGCTCGAGGCACAGTTCGGCTTCGACAAGCCGGCGCCGGAACGCTTCGCGCTGATGGTTTGGAACTTTGCCCGCTTCGATTTCGGCAAGAGCTATTTCCGCGACGTCAGCGTTCTGCAACTGATCAAGGAGAAGCTGCCGGTCTCGATCTCGCTCGGTCTCTGGCTGACGCTGATCACCTATCTGATCTCGATCCCGCTCGGCATCCGCAAGGCGGTGAAGGACGGCACGCGCTTCGACACCTGGACATCGACCGTTCTCGTCCTGGGCTATGCCATTCCAGGCTTTCTGTTCGCAATCCTCCTCATCATCCTGTTTGCCGGCGGCTCCTTCTTCAACTGGTTTCCGCTGCGCGGACTGACCTCGGACGGCTGGTCGCAGTTTCCCTGGTACTGGAAGATCATCGATTATTTCTGGCATCTGACGCTGCCGCTGATCGCCATGGGGCTCGGTGCCTTCACGACCATGACGTTCCTGACCAAGAACTCGTTCCTGGACGAGATCCGCAAGCAATACGTCATGACCGCGCGCGCCAAGGGCTGCGGCGAGGGCCGGGTGCTTTACGGCCATGTCTTCCGCAATGCGATGCTGATCGTGATCGCGGGCTTCCCCGGGACGTTCATCCACGCCTTCTTCTCGGGCTCGCTTCTGATCGAGACCATCTTCTCGCTGGACGGGCTCGGGCTGCTCAGCTTCGAGAGCGTGCTCAATCGCGACTATCCCGTGGTGTTCGGAACGCTCTACATCTTTTCGTTGGTCGGCCTCGTGATCAATCTGGTCTCCGACCTCACCTATATGTGGATCGACCCACGGATCGATTTCGAGGCGCGGGAGGTCTGATGACGGTTACCGCGCCGACGCCGATCGAGACCACGACCCAGTCCCCGCTGGGCGAGGTCGTTCCGATCACGCGCAAGCCCTTCGCGCCTTCGCCGCTCAGCAGGCGGCGTTGGCAGAACTTCAAGGCCAACCGCCGCGGCTACTGGTCGTTCTGGATCTTCATCATCCTGTTCGTGGTCTCGCTGTTTGCGGAGCTGATCGCCAACGATCGGCCTTTCCTGATCAAGTTCGACGGCCGGCTCTATTGGCCCGCTTTCGTGACCTATTCGGAAACCACCTTCGGCGGCGACTTCGAAACCGCGGCCGACTATCGCGATCCCTATTTGCAGAAGCTGATCAAGGACAAGAACGGCACCATCGTCTGGCCCCTGATCCGCTATTCCTACGACACCCACAATCTCGACCTGCCGACGCCGGCGCCGTCGAAGCCGACCTGGATGCTGACGGAAGCGCAATGCAAGCCGGTGGTGGAGAAGAAGGGGCTGAAGAGCTGCCGCGACCTCGAATACAACTGGCTGGGGACGGACGATCAGGGGCGCGACGTGGTCGCGCGGCTGATTTACGGCTTCCGCATCTCGGTGCTGTTCGGCCTTTGCCTCACCATCGTCTCGTCCGTCATCGGCATCGCAGCAGGAGCGGTGCAGGGATATTTCGGCGGGCGGGTCGATCTCATCTTCCAGCGCTTCATCGAGATCTGGACGGCGATTCCCTCGCTCTATCTTCTCCTGATCCTGTCCTCGGTGCTCGTGCCCGGCTTCTTCGTGCTGCTCGGCATCCTCCTGCTGTTCTCCTGGGTCTCGCTGGTCGGTCTGGTGCGGGCCGAGTTCCTGCGCGGACGCAACTTCGAATACATCCAGGCGGCGCGGGCGCTCGGCGTCTCCAACCCCGTCATCATGTTCCGCCACCTGCTGCCGAACGCGATGGTCGCGACCATGACGTTCCTGCCCTTCATCGTGTCGAGTTCGGTGATGACGCTGACGGCGCTCGACTTCCTAGGCTTCGGCCTGCCGCCGGGATCGCCTTCGCTCGGCGAATTGCTGTCGCAGGCCAAGGCCAATGTGCAGGCCCCCTGGCTCGGCTTTTCCGGCTTCTTCTCGGTCGCGAGCATGCTGTCGCTCCTGATCTTCATCGGCGAAGCCGTGCGCGACGCCTTCGATCCGCGCAAGACGTTCAGGTAAGCCGATGGACGCGATCAACCAGCCCCTGCTTGCCGTTCGCGACCTCTCGGTGGCCTTCCACCAGGGCGGCAGCACCACGCTCGCGGTCGACAAGGTCTCGTTCCAGATCAAGCGCGGCGAATGCCTGGCGCTGGTCGGCGAATCCGGCTCCGGCAAGTCCGTCAGTGCGCTCTCGATCCTCAAGCTGTTGCCCTATCCGAACGCCTCGCATCCCTCGGGCAGCATCCGCTTCAAGGGGCAGGAACTGATCGACCGCTCCGAGCAGCAGATGCGGGAGATTCGCGGCAGCGACATCTCCATCATCTTCCAGGAGCCGATGACCTCGCTCAATCCGCTGCACACGATCGAGGCGCAGATCGGCGAGATCATCCAGCTGCACAATCCGACCAGCAATGCCGAGGCGCGCCGGCGAACGCTGGAATTGCTGACGCAGGTCGGCATTCCCGAACCCGAGACGCGGCTGAAGAGCTATCCGCATCAGCTCTCCGGCGGTCAGCGCCAGCGTGTGATGATCGCGATGGCGCTCGCCAACGAGCCGGATCTGTTGATCGCGGACGAGCCGACGACGGCGCTCGACGTCACGGTGCAGGCGCAGATCCTGGCGCTGCTCGCCGAGATCCGATCGCGGCTCGGCATGAGCCTGCTCTTCATCACCCACGATCTCGGCATCGTGCGCCGCATCGCCGACACCGTCTGTGTCATGAAGAGCGGCGAGATCGTCGAGCAGGGGCCGGTCGAGCAAGTCTTCAAGGGCCCGAAGCATCCCTACACGCGCGACCTGCTCGCGGCGGAGCCGAAGCCCGATCCGGCGCCGCCGCAGCCGGATGCGCCGTTGGTGATGTCCGCCAACGACCTGAAGGTCTGGTTTCCGATCAAGCGCGGCTTGATGCGCAAGACCGTCGGCCACATCAAGGCGGTCGACGGCGTCAGCATCGCCGTGCGCAAGGGCGAGACGCTCGGTGTGGTCGGCGAGTCAGGCTCGGGCAAGACCACGCTGGGGCTGGCGCTGCTGCGGCTGATCTCCTCAAACGGGCGTATCGTGTTCTTGGGGAACGACATCCAGGGCCTGCGCTTCAAGGAGATGCGGCCGTTCCGGCGCGACATGCAGATCGTGTTCCAGGACCCGTTCGGCTCGCTCTCACCGCGCATGTCGGTCGCCGACATCATCGCCGAAGGTCTCTCGGTGCATCAGCCGAAGCTGTCGCACGAAGAGCGCGAGGCGCGCGTCGTCAAGGCGCTGGAGGACGTCGGGCTGAAGCCTGACACCCGCCACCGCTATCCCCATGAATTCTCCGGCGGCCAGCGCCAGCGCATCAGTATCGCGCGGGCGGTCGTGCTGGAGCCGGATTTCGTCGTGCTGGACGAGCCGACCAGCGCGCTCGACATGCTGTTCCAGGCGCAGATGGTCGATCTGTTGCGCGAGCTCCAGCGCAAGCGCGAGCTCACCTACATGTTCATCTCGCACGATCTGCGCGTCGTCGCTTCGCTTGCGAGCCATCTGATCGTGATGCGCGGCGGCAAGGTCGTCGAGGAGGGGCAGGCCGCCCAGCTGTTCAAGAACCCGAAGACCGAATACACGCGCGCGCTGTTCGCGGCGGCGTTCCGGCTGGAGACGGCGGGCAACGGGTCGGTGGCGACGTAGCGCGTCATTCCAGACGCGCGACATTGCGGCGCCCTGAGCGTTTCGCCGGAGCAGGCTGCACGGGGCAGCCCGCCTTGATGTTACGCGGCGCGTTCCTTGTCTGGCGCTTCCTCGAGTGTGGCCGCAGTGTCTTCCAGCTTCTTGTCGTAATTGGCCTCGAGCCTCTCGATACTATCGGCCCACATCCTCAGCATTGAGACCTGGAAGTGCATCATCGGCTTCAAGGCATTCATGCCGATTGCTGTCGCTGCGGCGATGCGCCGTTGAGGGTCGCGCACGAAACGGTTTGCATTGGTGTCGTCTGCCATGCTGTTCGCTCCTTCGCTCTGGTGCTATGACCTAAGCTATCTGTCCTGTTGCGAACTGCTTGCTTCCAAACGCTCGGCCAGAAGTTCATCTGCCGCGCGGCGCGCGCATTGGTCGTCATGCAATTCATCGAGCTTTTTCAAGTAGGCGACCGCGGCTATCTGCAGGAGATCGAAATCATCCTCGCCGGTACCGCGAAGATTGGAGATGTAGCTGTAGAGGGCGGAACGCCTGTCGTCGTTCTCGCTGATGCCGCTGTGGAGCAGCAAATAGTTTCGCCAAGCGAACGCACACGCGCCTTCTCTGGCTTGAGAACTCATGGGCACCTCCTAAAGCCAGAGAAAGACTGGCGCCGCGTTTCGTTCCGCAAATCTCCTCAGATGTAACGTTGTTCCGTAGCTGCGCCGCAAGGTAAACCATACTTCCGGTGCCAATGCGCAGGTTCCGTCAGCAACCGCGTCCGAAACCTGTTCGGATGCCGAGAACAAAGATCGGGTATGATCCCCGCGATCCACGGCCCTAAAGCCGCTTGATCGCGACGACCTCGCTGCCGGCCTGCCTGATCCGCGCAATCGCAGGCTCGATCGCCTCGATCACCGTCGCCATGTGATGCGCGTTGGCGTGAACCATCGTGCTGCCATCGCGGACGATGGCGACATGGCCCTTCCAGAAAATGAGATCGCCGCGCAGCAAGCTGCTGCGCTCATGCGGCTCCAGCGCGCGGCCGAGCCCCGCCTGCTGCATGTCGCTGTCGCGTGGGCAGCCGATGCCCGCTGATGTCAGCGACACCTGGACGAGGCCGGAGCAATCGATGCCGAAACTGCTTTTGCCGCCCCAGAGATAGGGCGTGCCGGCGAAGCGTTCGGCGACCGTCACGAAATCCGGCTCGCGATGATCGAGCGGGGCGAGATGGGCCTTGGGCAAATATTGTCCATCGCGCGTCACGGCGAAGCTGCCGTCCTCGCGCGCCACAGCCAGCCTGGATCCCATCACGAGCGTATCGGCCGGCGGCAGCTTGATCGAGGGACCGGGGAAGGCGAACGTCCGCAGCGCGCTGACCACATGGGTCGGCGTCGCCGAGGGTTTCATGAGCGCTGCATCCGGCAGCCAGCCGACATAGCCATCGCCATTGAGCTGGCCCCACGCCCAGCCCTCGCCGTTGCGGTCGTAGACCGTGACGCGTTCGCCGCGCAGCGCCTCCGTCATCAGCATCGCGCCCGACGACGGCTGCTCGCGCACCGGCGCGACCGGATCGACCACCTCGAATTCCTCGCCGGTGACGAAGCGATCAGCCTCGACCTTGCCTTCGAGATATTTCGCGGCGAGGTCGCCCCGCGCCGGGGTTATTCGCGGATCATGCATAGCGCTCGCTCAGCAAGGTGTAGATGGCGCGTGCGGCCTGGCACTCGCCGCCTTCGGGACGTGCCGGCTTTGCCGACGGCGTCCAGCCGTAGATGTCGACATGCAGCCAGCTCTTCGCCTGATCGACGAAGCGCTGCAGGAACAGCGCGCAGGTGATCGAGCCGGCAAAGCCGCCTGATGGTGCGTTGGTGATGGTAGCGGTCTTGGAGTCCAGCCAGGAATCGTAAGGCGGCCACAACGGCATGCGCCACAACGGATCGTTCTCCTGCATCGCGCAGCGCGATAGGTCGGCGGCAAGGCTCTCATCATTGGTGTAAAAGGGCGGCAAATCCGGTCCCAGCGCGACACGCGCGGCACCGGTCAGCGTGCCCAGATCGATCAGCAGATCGGGCTTTTCCTCATCAGCCAGCGCCAGCGCGTCGGCGAGCACCAGCCGGCCCTCCGCATCCGTATTGCCGATCTCCACCGTGATGCCCTTGCGCGAAGTAAAGATGTCGAGCGGGCGGAAGGCGTTGCCGGCGACCGCGTTCTCCACCGCCGGAATCAGCACGCGCAGCCGCACCTTCAGCTTCGCATCCATCACCATGCGCGCCAGCGCGAGGACGTTGGCCGCGCCGCCCATGTCCTTCTTCATGATCAGCATGCCGCTCGACGGCTTCAAATCGAGCCCGCCGGTGTCGAAGCAGACGCCCTTGCCGACCAGCGTCACCTTGGGATGATCGGGATCGCCCCAGCCGATGTCGATCAGCCGCGGCGCGCGGTTCGAGGCCATGCCGACGGCGTGGATCAGCGGGAAATTCTTCTCCAGATCATCGCCGACGGTGCAGGCGAAGCTTGCTCCGAACTCTGCGGCGAGGTCTTGCGCGGCGGCAGCCAGCTCCGCCGGCCCCATGTCGTTGGAGGGCGTGTTGATGAGGTCGCGCGCGAGCATCGCCGCATCAGCGATCCGCTCGATCTCGGCCGCATCGACGCCATCGGGCGGCACCAGCCGGACGTCGGGCCTGTCAGCCTTGTGGTATCGCGCGAAGCGGTAGCGCCCGATCGCAAAGGCGAGCGCCGCCAGCCGTGCATCGTGGGGTGCATTGGCAAAGCGATAGATTCCCGGCGGCAGCAGGCCGGGCAGGGCGCCGGGCCGGAACAGGTCGCGCGATCTCGCCCCCTCGTCCTCGAGGCCGAACAGCACCTGTGCGATTGCGCCGTCGGGCGCAGGCAGCGCCAGATAGGCGCCCTGCTTGGCGGCAAAGGCGCATGCCGCGGCGAACGCGCGTTGCTGCGGCGGCAGCGCCTCGGCGACCTGATCCCAGCTCGATTTGGTGACGAAGGTGATCGGGATGGCGGCGGGTGACGTCTCGAAAACAGAAGGCATTGGCGGGTCCGGATCGTCAGATCAAACGGGTCATGCGAATGGATGAGACTTCGCAGAGTTTCGCCGCCGCTGCAATCGGCTTTGCTGCCACCGTTCAGCGAGCCGCTACTCGCGGAAAGGGGGCCATGCTAGGTTCCGGCAACGGTCGCCAGAGTTGGAGATCAGGCGACCGACGACAAAGCGCGCCGGGAGGAAATGCAATGGAATTTGTGTGGAGCGTGGTCACATTCATTGGCGAGGCCATCGAGGCGATTTTCGGCTATGTCGAGCACCACCATTGGATCTTCGCGTTCCTTGCCGGCGGTTACGTCTTCTATCTCCACGACCGCTCCGTCCACGCGCGGTTCGATGCGCTCGACAGGCGCGTCGACGAAATCCGCAAACGGCTTGCCATCGAATATTGATCGGGCGAGACGAAAACGTCGTCGCACGGTCTCGTATCTCGTGTTGAGGGCTGCCGTTCCCGAGAGCGCGGCCTCGACCTGCTGCTGGATTGCAACCGCTCAAGCCTGACGACGCTTGCGAGCGGGAGTATCGACGAGAGCACGGCCCGGGAGCGGTGTTAACGGGGCGTTAGGGTTAACAGTCTATTGCTGGCGCGTTCGGCTCGATCAATCGGCTCGAGAGTCAAAGCGTCATGCGTCTACGGTTCAGTCTTGCCCGGCTTCTTGCGTCCACCTCGCTGGTCGCGGCGGTGGCCATGGGCCTCGGCGGCTGCACGGGCATGTCGAAACTCTCCGACGTGACGGGCTCGATCGGCGGACCACGGGCAGAGGCGACTCCCACCGATCCGGCGCGCGCCGTCGAGGTCTATGGCGAGCGCTACCGCGCCAATCCCAAGGACGCCGATGCCGCGCTCGCTTACGGTCAGGCGTTGCGCGCCAACGGTCAGCGTGCCCAGGCCGCCGCTATGCTCGAGCAGGCGACCATCGCGAATCCCGGCAACAAGGCGCTGCTCGCCCAATATGGCCGCGCCCTCGCCGACAACGGCAATTTCCAGCAGGCCTACGATGTGCTGTCGAAAGCGCATTCGCCTGACAATCCGGACTGGCGCCTGCTCTCGGTGCAGGGCACCGCACTGGACCAGATGGGCCGCCACGAGGAGGCGCGTTCCTACTACGCGAGCGCGCTCAAGATCGCACCGGGTGATCCCGGTGTGCTCTCCAATCTCGGCCTGTCCTACATGTTGTCGAGAGACCTTCCGAAGGCCGAAGAGGCGCTGCGGCAGGCCTACGCCTCGCCGCGTGCGAGCATCCGGGTGCGGCAGAATCTCGGCCTTGTCGTCGGTCTGCAGGGCCGCTTCGCCGAAGCCGAGACCATCGTAAAGGCAGATCTGCCACCGGATCAGGCCGCGGCCAACGTCGCCTATCTCAAGGAGATGCTCAGCCGCAGCGACGCTCCCCGCGGCGCACCGAAGCGGACGCCGGTCGCCTCGCTCAGCCAACCCGACTGATCAGAGCTGATCGTCTCTTCTATCGTCTCGTCCTGAAAGCTGCCCGCGAGCCGCATGCGCGGCCCGTGTCCTGCGTCATTGCATCTCGGAGATCTTGATGCCGGTCGGTCCGAGAATGACCACGAACAGCACGGGCAGGAAGAACAGGATCATCGGCACGGTCAGCTTCGGCGGCAGGGCGGCAGCCTTCTTTTCAGCCTCGTTCATGCGCATGTCGCGATTTTCCTGCGCCATGACGCGCAGGGAATGTCCGAGCGGGGTGCCGTAACGCTCCGCCTGCTGAAGCGCGAGACAGACCGATTTGACCCCCTCGAGTCCGGTGCGTCGCGCCAAATTCTCGTAAGCGACCTTGCGATCCTGCAGATAGGATAATTCGGCCGTGGTCAGCGTGAACTCCTCCGACAGCGCGATCGACTGCCCCACGATCTCGGTGGCGACCTTCCGGAACGCCATCTCGACTGACATGCCGGATTCGATGCAGATCAGAAGCAGGTCGAGCGCGTCGGGAAAGGCGCGCTTGATCGAGAGCTGGCGCTTGGAGATCGCATTCCTGAGGAACAGCATCGGCGCCTGGAGGCCGAGATAGGCGGCGCCGATGCAGATGCCGATCTTGATCGGCATGGCCTGCTGCAGATGCGCGATCAAGAAGACGTAGACGACCGAGCCGATGAAGAGCACCATCGGCGCGACCATGCGGGCAAACAGGAAGGTGATGTAGGGCGCCTGACCGCGGTAACCCGCCATGATCAGCTTGTCGCGCGCAGCTTCCTGCGCGAGCCATTTGGTGAGGTTGAAGTCCTCGACGACCTTGGAGACGAGCTGCTTCGGCGTCTGGCGCAGCGTGACCTTTTCATTCTTGTGAAGGCGCTCACGCTCGCGCTGCCGGATGCGCTCGCGCTCGCTTGCCACCGCCTTCATGCGCTTGGAGAGGCCCTCGCCGGCGAACAGGGGCATCACCAGCGTATAGACGGTGGCGCTGGCGGCAATGGCCGCCAGCATCATGGTCATGAAGTGGACGTCATGTAGTTTCGCGACAAGAAACTGGACCATACTGCACCGTCAGAAATCGAAATTGATCATCTTCTTCATCACCATGATGCCGACCGCCATCCAGACGACGCAGCCGACCAGCATGAGCTGGCCGGTGGGATGGGTCCACAGCACCGAGATGTAATGTGGCGTCGTGAGATAGACGAGGAACATCACGATCGGCGGCAGCGAGCCGATGATGCCGGCCGAGGCCTTGGCTTCCATCGACATGGCCTGGATCTTTTCCCTCATCTTCTTGCGGTCGCGCAGCACCTTGGAAAGGTTGCCGAGCGCTTCGGAGAGGTTGCCGCCGGATTTCTGTTGGATCGAGATGACGATGCCGAAGAAGTTGGCCTCCGGCAACGGCATGCGATCATAGAGCCGCGAGCAGGCCTCGCCGAGCGGCATGCCGATCGCCTGGGTCTCGATGATCGCCAGAAACTCGCTGCGCAGCGGCTCGGGCGCGTCGGCCGCGACGACCTTGATCGATTCGAACAAGGGCAGGCCTGCCTTGATGCCGCGGACGATCACGTCGACCGCATCGGGCAGTGCCGCCAGGAACTTGGCCTCGCGGCGCTTTTTCAGGAAGCCCAGTGCCCAGCGCGGCAGGCCGAAGCCGCCGGCAAAGGCGAGGCCGGCAGCACCGATCAGGCCGCCGCCGGCGAACAGAGCGGCTGCGAAGAACGCGCCCGCCACGGCGGCGGAGACGATCCAGAACTTCTGCGGCGTCCAATCGAGCCCCGCCTGCGACAGGCGGACGGGGAGCGGAGCGCTCTTCTCCTGCAGGCGTCGCGCCTCGAGATCCTTCAGCGTGGTCTCGACCTGCTCGCGGCGCGAGCGCTGGGTCTTCTCGGCCTGGCGGGCCGTGGGCGCCTCGGCGCGGGAGATCGAAGCGCGGCGGCTTTCGGCCTTTCGTTCCCCGGACAGCAGCGGATAGAGGAAGACCCAGGCGATGCCGCCGACCGCTGCGGTGGCAAGGAATGCGAGGGCGAGGACCTGCATGTTCATGCTGAACTGCTCACGTCTTCGGCGCGACTTCCGCCGCGTCCAGCGCAGCGGCAAGGCGCTTCTCGTCGCCGTAATAGCGGGCGCGTTCCCAGAATTTCGGACGGCCGATGCCGGTCGAGCGGTGCCGGCCGATGATCTTGCCGTTGGCGTCCTCGCCGATCATGTCGTAGAGGAAGATGTCCTGGGTGATGATGGTGTCGCCTTCCATGCCCATCACCTCGGTGATGTGGGTGATGCGGCGCGAGCCGTCGCGCAGGCGCGCAGCCTGGACGATGACGTCGATGGAGGCGCAGATCATCTCGCGGATGGTGCGTGAGGGAAGCGAGAAGCCTCCCATCGTGATCATGGATTCGCAGCGCGACAGGGCTTCGCGCGGGTTGTTGGCGTGCAGCGTGCCCATCGATCCGTCATGGCCGGTGTTCATGGCCTGGAGCAGGTCGAACGCCTCGGGTCCGCGGACCTCGCCGACGATGATGCGCTCGGGGCGCATACGCAGGCAGTTGCGCACCAGCTCGCGCATGGTGATCTGGCCTTCGCCTTCGATGTTGGGCGGTCGGGTTTCCAGCCGCACCACGTGAGGCTGCTGGAGCTGGAGCTCGGCGGCGTCCTCGCAGGTGATGACGCGCTCGTCATGCTCGATATAGTTGGTCAGGCAGTTGAGCAGCGTGGTCTTGCCGGAGCCGGTGCCGCCGGAGATCAGCACGTTGCAGCGGACGCGACCGATGATCTGGAGGATTTCGGCGCCTTCCGGCGAGATCGCGCCGAACTTGACCAGTTGATCGAGCGTCAGCTTGTCCTTCTTGAATTTGCGGATGGTGAGCGTGGGGCCGTCGATCGACAGCGGCGGCACGATGGCGTTGACGCGGGAGCCGTCGGCAAGGCGCGCGTCGCAGATCGGCGAGGATTCGTCGACGCGCCGGCCGACCTGGCTGACGATGCGCTGGCAGATGTTGAGGAGCTGCTGGTTGTCGCGGAAGCGGATTCCCGTGCGCTGGATTTTGCCGGCGACTTCGATGTAGACGGTGTTGGCGCCGTTGACCATGATGTCGGCGATGTCGTCGCGCGACAGCAGCGGCTCGAGCGGGCCGTAGCCGAGAACGTCGTTGCAGATGTCGTCGAGCAGTTCCTCCTGCTCGGCGATCGACATCACGATGTTCTTGATCGCGATGATCTCGTTGACGATGTCGCGGATTTCCTCGCGCGCGGACTCCGAATCGAGCTTGGCGAGCTGGGCGAGGTCGATCGCCTCGATCAGCGCGCCGAAGATGGTCGCCTTGACCTCGTAATAATTGTCCGACCGCCGGCTCTCCATGGCCGGAGGCGGCGGCGCCTTGGCAGGCGCAAGCGGCGGCGAGGCGACGGCCGGCGGAGGCGGGGCGCGCGACACCGTCGGCGCCGGAGCCTGGGCAGGCTCGGGCGACACGGCGCCGGGCTTGGGCGCCCGAAGGTCGGTGTCTGTTCCGCTACGCTTACCGAACACTTAACAACTCCATGCGGCGGCTTATTTTCCCCGCAACTTGTCAATCAGGGGTGAAAGCAGGGACGACTTTTGTTTCTTGGTCTCGCTGCGGCCGGTCAGGCGCTGCGCGATCTGAAGAAACATCTCGATCGACTTGTGGTTGGCGGAGATCTCCGCGATCATCTGGCCGTTGTTGGCGGCCGAGCCGAAGATCTGCGGCTCGAACGGGATCGAGACGATCGGCTGGCTCTCGATCGCCTTGGCGAACTCCGCGGCGGCGATTTCGGGGCGTTTCGGCACGCCGACCTGGTTCAGGCAGTAGAGCGGTGGCCGGTCGTTGGGGCGCGCGGCCTTCAACAGATCGAACAGGTTCTTGGTATTGCGCAAATTGGCGAGGTCGGGCGCGGCCACGATCAGGATGTCGTCCGCTCCGATCAGGGCGCGCTTGGTCCAGCCCGACCATTGATGCGGTATGTCGAGCACGATGCAGGGCATGGTGGAGCGCAGGGTGTCGAACACGGCGTCGAAGGCGTCGGTGCCGAAATCATAGACCCGGTCGAGCGTCGCCGGCGCCGCCAGCAGGCTGAGATGGTCGGTGCATTTCGACAGCAGGCGGTCGATGAAGGCGGTGTCGACGCGATCGGGCGAGAACACGGCGTCGGCAATGCCCTGCGGCGGGTCCTGGTTGTAGTCGAGCCCGGCGGTGCCGAAGGCGAGGTCGAGATCGGCGACGACGGCGTCCATGGCGAGGTCGCGCGCGATCGCCCAGGCGACATTATGGGAGATGGTGGAAGCCCCGACGCCGCCCTTGGCGCCGACCACGGCGATGATGCGGCCGACCGCCTTGGCTTCTGGTGCGGAAAACAGGTTGCAGATCGAGCGCACGACATCGATCGCGCCGACCGGCGCGAGCACGTAGTCGCTGACACCGCGTCGCACCAGCTCACGGTAGAGTGTGACGTCGTTGATGCGGCCGATCACGACCACGCGGGTGCCGGCGTCGCAGACGGTGGCGAGCTGGTCGAGCCCGCCCAGCAGGTCGTTGCGTCCGTCGCTTTCGAGCACGATGACGTTCGGCGTCGGGGCCGAGCGGTAGGCCTCGGTTGCAGCGGCCATGCCCCCCATCTGGATCTTCAGATGGGCCTTGCCGAGACGGCGGTCTTCGCCGGCCGACTGGACCGCAGCAGCAGTCTCCACGGTCTCGCAGAAGGCCTGGACCGAGACGCGCGGCGCGGGCGCAATATGCTCCTCGACTGGCGGAGGAGCTGCGTCCGGCTGCTCTTCGTGTATCTGGCGAGCGTAGCTGATCATTTGCCGGTGTCGCTGAGTTTGGCCTTGTCGGCCTCGGGATAGGTGGTCGTCGTCGTGACACCCTTGCGATACTTCTCGAGAGCGGTGATGCGCCGCGGCGTGTAGGACGGAGTCTCAGGCCGCGGCTGCTCGAGGTCCGACGGATTGTCGACCATCGCCGCGAGGTTGCGCTGATAGGCGCAGCCGTAATTGTAGTAGTCCTTGTTCTCGAACCACCTCTTGTTCTTTATCGAAGGGCCGACGTCTTCCGGCCACAGGCCGCAGGGACCCGCGACCGCGGCGATCTTGGAATAAGTGAGCCGGATCGGCGGCAGGAAGCGCTTGTCTTCCGGCTGGTAGGGTCGAACGTTGACGCCGCGCGGCGGAACGCCTGCTCCCGCCAGCATCGCCTGGATTTCACGCATCGTGTCCGCGACCGGACGCGCATTGGGCGTGCCGGACGGCACGTCGATACGGATGGCGCCCGTGCCTTCGTGCAACCATGCCGATGCGACACCCATCACGTCCGCGCGCTGGGCGGCGGTCAATCCGCCGCGGGCATGGCCGACGAAGACGACGATCGAACGATTTTGCTCCTCGATCGCGATCGGATGGCGCTGCTTGTAGTCGTCGGGAATGGAGGCCGTGACGGCTTCGTCATGCTGGCACCCGCCGAGCGCGAGCGCCATGCCGATGAGCGCGCCACCGAGACGGATGGCGCGTTTGCGAAGCTGGGGTGGTCTTGTGATCATCGTGAAGTCCCCGTTCCGCCTCAGTCGGTGATGAAGCCGTAGGTGCCGCGGTAGTTCTTGGCCGGCTCGGTCCGGCCGGGCACGCCGTAGATGCGGTTGATATTGCCGAGCAGCTGGGCCTGTGGATCCGCAGGCGGGGCGAAGCCGTCATCCGGCCGCGACAGGTCCTTTGGCGCCACCGCGCGAACGACGTAGGGCGTCACGATCACGACCAGCTCGGTCGCGTTGTTGACGAAGTCGCGGCTGCGGAACAGCGTGCCGAGGACCGGGAGCTGCATCAGTCCCGGCAATCCGCTGACTGCCTGCTTGGTCTGCTGCTGGATCAGGCCGGCCATCGCCATCGCGCCGCCGGAGGGAATTTCCAGCGAGGTCTCGGCACGGCGGGTCCTGATCGAGGGCACCGTCACCGAGTTCACCGACGTCGAGGTCACGGCCTGCGACAGCGTGATCGCATTCTCGTTCGACAGCTCCGAGACCTCGGTCATCACCCGCAGGCTGATCTTGCCTTCGCTCAGCACCACGGGGGTGAAGTTGAGCGAGATGCCGAACTTCTTGAAGCTGATCTGGGTGGTACAGACATGCGTGGTGGGATCGCACGCATAGCCCGCCGGCACCGGGAATTCGCCGCCGGCGATGAACGTTGCCGATTCACCGGAGATCGCGGTCAGGTTCGGTTCGGCCAGCGTGCGGATCACGCCAGCGGTTTCCATCGCGCGCAGGGTGGCCTGCACCGACGGCGCCGCGCCGAACTTCGTGGTCAGATTGTTGCCGTCCACGAGGTTGTGGCCGAGAGCGGTGAACGGATTCGAGTTGGAGAAGCTCACCACCGACGTGCCGTAGTTGAGGTTCGCGGTCAGGTCGATGCCGAGCTGCTTGACGATGTTGCGCTGGACTTCGGCCACCGTCACCTTGAGCATGACCTGGTCGCGGCCGCGGACCACGATCGAGTTCACCACCTTGTCGGCGCCGCCGGCCAGGCGCGCGGCGAGGTCGTTGGCCTGCTGCGCTTCCATCGGGTTCGCCGCCGTGCCGGTCAGGACGATGCCGTCGCCGAGTCCGTCGATCTGGATGTCTGAATGCGGCAGGACCTGCTTCAGCGCCGCCCGCACACCGTTGAGGTCGCGCTTGACCGCGATGTCATAGGCCGCGATCTGCTGGCCTGCAGAATCGAAGAACACGATGTTGGTCTGGCCGAGCGCGGCGCCGATGATGTAGGCGCGCTGCGCCGAGCGGACCACCGCATTGGCGATCTTGGGGTCAGCGACCAGCACGTCCTTGATGTCGCGCGGAAGGTCGATCACCACGGACTTGCCGATGCCGAGCGAGAGGAAGCGGGCGTTCATCTGACCGTCGGCAGCGACCGGCGCGCCGGGGCGATAGTCGGCGGCGACCACGGGGCTCAGCACCGGGTTGAATGCCAGCGCGAAGGCGGCCGAAAACGACAGGGCGCGGACCATGGAGGTTCGCATCGTCGCTATATCTGCCCTGCATTTCATGTCGCCTGTCCTCATCGTGCTTTCGCCGTCGAGCTCGGAATGCCGTAGCGAATGATCGAGACGCCGTCGCGCTTCTGGGCGGATTCGTCGAGCGTGATCTCGCTCATCTTGACGTCGGCAATGCTGCGCAGCGCCAGCGAGAGCGTTCCGGCCTGACGGGCCGAAGAAAGCGCCTGGGTCTGTGCGGAAGTGAGTTCCAGGGTCACGGTCTTGCCGACCACGGCGTTCTGGCCGTCCTTCTCCTTCGGGGCCTGGTCGATGGCGAGGACGCGCACATTGACCAGGATGATCTCGGACGTGACGACGTCCTGGCCCCCGGCGGCCTGGTCCGGGTTCTTGAGGCGGCGCGTGAGCAGGACGTCGACGCGGTCATTGGGCAGGATGAAGCCGCCTGCGCCGGTCTCCGGCGAGATTTCGGTCGAGATGGCCCGCATGCCGCTGGGCAGGATGGCCGCCATGAATCCGGAGCCCTCGGCCTTGACCAGCTTCTGGTCGCGGATCGGCTCACCCTGAATGAAGGGGGCGCGCGCGATCGAACCGGTCACCTGGGTCACGCCCTCGGGACGCTCGTTGCGGCGGATGAAGGTGGCGCTGGCGGTCGCGGCCGGCCAGGTCTGCCATTGCAGATCTTCCGGCTTCACGGTCTGGCCGAGACCGATGTCGTTCTTGGCCACGAGGACGTCGACGGTCGGAAGCTGCGCGACCGGCGCCGGAGGCGGCGCAGAATTGTCCGAGCCGCTCGCCAGGTACGCGGCGACACCGCCGGCGCAGATGGCGACCGCCAGGACGACAATGCGTGCCCTATTCATACGCTTCACTTTCCAACAAAACGCCGCGACGCTGACGCCGCCGTAATCGGCAGTTGACCAGCTATTCGTCAAAGCATGGTTAATGAGGCGTATCTAAATCGCCTTAACGCCGGGTTTACCCGGTGCGTTCAGCGCAGCGCGAGGTGAGCGAGATCAATCGCCTTCACCCATTCGGTCTCCGGGTAGACCATCAGCGCACTCAGTGCGAGCGCGATGCCGTAGGGGATGCCGCTCTCCTTGGCATGCAGCCGGGCGAGCCAGGCCTGGCCCGCCAGCCCGTAGGGCAGCGGCCATTGCCGGAACTGGAGCAGGAGCAGCGTCAGCGCCCCGCCGAACAGCGAGGCGTAGAGCAGGAAGTTCATCAGTTGTGCGAAGCCGAACCAGAGTGCGACGGAGGCCGCGACCTTGGCGTCGCCGCCGCCGACCCAGCCCATCGCAAAACAGGTGAAGGCGATGACCAAAAGAAGCGCGCCGGCGCCGACATGACTGAGCATCTCGTAAGGTGCCATGCCACCGGCGAGGGCAAGTGCGAAGAAGCCGGCGACCAGCGCCAGCGACACGCGGTTCGAGATCGTCATCGTGAAGAGATCGCTCGCGGCAGCAAACGCCATCAGGGCCGGGAAGAGCAGAAGGCGCGCAAGGTCGAGGATCATGGCTGCGTCTTGAGGCCTGGGGTTTGCCGCGGGAACTGGGCGTCGGGCGATGCTAGCCGGCAGTGCTAAACAAACCGACAACGGCAGCAAGCGACCCACGCGGCTGAAACCGCGGAACGCGTCATTACCAGAGGCTGGCAATGCGCACGGCGAGCGCGGCCGTCGCAAGCAGCAGCGCAAGGCAGACCCAATAGACCGGCGAGCCGGCCTGAGCCGCCGCCGTCTCGTTTGCCGCGATCGCGGCATCGGTTCTGTACTTACGCAACGCCACTGGAACTCGCCGTCTTCGGAAAAACAAAGGCCCCGGAGATCCGGGGCTTTTGCCGTCGTTCGTCGGTCGCTTACTTCAGCGAGCTGCTGATCGAGGTGAACTTGGCGTTCAGCGTGGTGCCGAGGTTGTTGACGACGGTGATGATGGCCAGCGCGATGCCGGCGGCGATCAGACCGTATTCGATGGCGGTGGCGCCGGATTCATCCTTCGCGAAACGTGCAATCAAGTTCTTCATGAACATAACTCCATCTGGGGTGGGGATCGCCTCGTTCGGCGCCGTCTTTGACCCGATGACCATGAGAGCCGAGCTCTTTCGGTAGAGTTAATTCGATCGGGCAAACCCGCTTGCGGCGCGATGCTTTGGCCCAGAGTGAATTTCGTCTTAAGGCGGCGCCTGTAATTCGTTCCGGTTCCAGATGTACCGTCGGCGCAGCACCGGCTTCACGCTCCCTTAAATTTAGCGGCGTAGGCGTAACTGAGCTGGAATTCGCAAGAGAGGCGACGATGTCGAGCCTGCCCATGCAAGTCGCCCTGATGCTCGGCGAGACCATCGTCAAGGTGATCCCCGTCACCTTCGCACTCGCGGCGGTCTTCACCGTGCTCGAGCATTTCTGGGCCTGCAATGCCGGCGCGCCGTGGTGGCGCAAGCGCGAGATCGTCACCGACATCTGCTACTGGTTCTTCGTTCCGGTGTTCGCCCGCACGATGCGGATCGGACTTCTGATCGTCGGCGCGAGCCTCGTCTTCAACATCCACGACGCCGACGAACTCATCGCCTTCTACGACAATGGCCACGGCCCGCTGTCGTTGATGCCGCTCTGGGTCCAGGCCGTATTGTTCCTGGTCCTGTCCGACTTCATGCTGTACTGGCTGCACCGGCTGTTCCACGGCGGCGGGTTCTGGAAGTACCACGCGATCCATCACTCCTCGGAGGAGATAAGCTGGATTTCGGCGGCCCGCTTCCATCCCGTCAATCTCGTGCTCGGCACCATCGGCGTCGACGTCGTGCTGCTGATGGCCGGCATTTCCCCGAACGCGATGGTCTGGCTCGCCCCGTTCACGACCTTCCATTCGGCCTTCGTGCACGCCAACCTGAACTGGAGCTTCGGGCCGTTCAGATATTTGTTGGCGACGCCGGTGTTCCACCGCTGGCACCACACCTCGCTCGAGGAGGGCGGCGACACCAATTTTGCCGGCACGTTCCCGATCTGGGACGTTCTGTTCGGCACCTTCCGTATGCCCGAGGGTAAACTGCCGCAGGATTACGGCAAGGACGAAGCGACCATGCCGAAGGAGATCGCGGGCCAGTTCGCCTATCCATTCCGCCGCTAGCCTCGAAGGCGGTAAAACGCCAGTCTGTTCAAACAATAGTCGGCGAGTTTGCGGAACGTTCACGAATTAAGGGCAGGTTAGCCGGGTCGGGCACTGGCTCTGTTGTATCGAGTCGCTTCTGCCGGTTTGTGACGTCCCGGGGGTAAGAGTATGCGTAAAGAATTGCTGCGCCGTCGGGCGCGCGTTTGTCTTCTGGTTGCGGCCGCGGTGCTGGCATCGCCGGCTGCCGGCCTTGCCGACCCCACCGCCGACACCATCGCTGTCAATGTCGACCAGGCCAAGCTGGTGCGGCTGCCCGGCAAGGTGGCGACCATCGTGGTCGGCAATCCCCTGATCGCCGACGTCACGCTCCAGCCCGGCGGCATGATCGTCGTGACCGGCAAGGGCTATGGTGCCACCAATTTCATCGCGCTCGACCGGGCCGGCGAGATTCTGGTCGATCGCCAGATCCAGGTCGAAGGTCCGAGCGACCGGCTCGTCACCGTCTATCGCGGGATCGAGCGCGAGTCCTACAGCTGCGTGCCGCTTTGCCAGCGTCGCGTGACGCTCGGCGACAGCGACACCTACTTCAACAACACGATGAGCCAGGCCGGCTCGCTGAGCGCCAGCGCCAGCGGTGGTGGTGGCGGTCCGCCCAAGTCCAACTAGCGGCACCGATCGGCGGGTTTGCCCGGACAGTATCCTGGCAGACCGCTTTGCAGATGCGAGCCAGAGGGCTCTGCGCGCCCGCCGCGCTTTCCGTGGGCTCGGGGCGCTGCTGGTTAACGCATTCTTAACGGCGCGGTCCGCCGGCTGCGGATCGCCTGAAACACTTAAACAATCAGTTTCCGCTATTGAACGGGACAGTTGATCGCCCGTTGCTGGGGAATTTGACGCGATGCCATCGCCTGCACCTACGAGGTTCACACTCCGGAAAGCGCTGGGCCGGTTTTGCGGCAACCGCCGCGGTTCCGCGGCCGTCGAGTTCGCCCTGGTCGCGCCGATGTTCTTCGGGCTGCTGTTCGCCATCATCGAAACGGCGCTCATGTTCTTCGCGAGCCAGGTGCTCGAGACCATCTCGCAAAATTCCGCGCGCGCGATTCTGACCGGCCAGGCGCAAGCGCAGGGCGGTTCGGTGGCGGCTTGTCAGACCACGCCCAACGTTGTCATGGCGTGCGACCAGACGACGTTCAAGGCCTATGTGTGCACGCAGATCCCGGCACTGTTTGATTGCAGCAAACTCTACGTCGACGTCGTGAGCACCAGCTCCTTCGGGGCGCTAAGCCTGACGAACTACGGCGATTCCTGCAATTTCAACCCGACCGGCATGCAGTACAGTGCCGGGACCTCCGGCCAGGTGGTCGTGGTGCGGCTGTTCTATCAGTGGCCGCTCATCGTCACCGGCCTCGGTTACAATATCGGGTGCAGCAACAAACGGCTGATGGTGGCGACCACGGCCTTCAAGAACGAACCCTTCTGAGACAGATGGATCCGAGCGGACCGATGCAGGCGATTGCGAATATCTGGCGGAATGGATGTTGTTCCGTGCGCGACTTCGTCGCCGACAAGCGCGCGCTCGCGGCGACCGAATTTGCGGTCATCGTTCCGCTGATGCTGGTGATGTTCTTCGGCACCGTCGAGTTTTCGTCGGCCGTGGCGATAGATCGCAAGGTCACGTTGATCGCGCGGGCTCTGTCCGATTTGGCATCGCAGTCGGTCAAGCTCACCGATGCCGACATGAAGGATACGTTCACGGCGAGCATCTCGGTCATCATGCCCTACGACGCTACCCTGGTGAAGGGCACGGTCTCCCAGATCCAGATCGATGCCAACAGCATCGCCACGATCCAGTGGAGCAGGGCCGGCACCATTGCGAGCGGTGCGACGCAAGCGACGCTGGCGACCTCGGCCCGCAAGCCCGGCGACAAGGTCACCAGCATGATTCCTGCGTCGCTGTTGATTCCGTCGACCTACCTCATACTCAGCGAGGCAAGCTACACTTACACGCCTTCCGTAGGCTATGTGTTGAAGTCGAGCTTACCCTTGAGCGATGTGTCCTACACCCGGCCGCGTCAGGTCGCCTGCGTTCCCTATCCCTACCCAGATAACAACAACCAAACGACGTGCTGACATCGGCGAGCAGGCGCCAAAATGAAAAAGGCCGTGCGTTGCGCACGGCCTTCTTGCTTTCTTTGGCTTGCGCGAGCCGATCGGGCCAAGCGCCCGGCGGACTCAGCCTTCGGAGCGGAGGTTGTCCGCTGCCGACTTGCCGGAACGGCGGTCGGCCACGATCTCGTAGGAAAGCTTCTGGCCTTCACGCAGCGTGCCGAGGCCCGCACGCTCCACAGCGCTGATGTGGACGAACACGTCCTGGCCGCCGTCGTCGGGCTGAATGAAGCCGAAGCCCTTGGTCGCGTTAAACCACTTCACGGTTCCCATGCTCACGGGGATAGTCCCTTCTCAGATAACACAATGTTAGAGCCTGCTTGCGCAGGCCGGTTAGATCGAATTTTGGAAGGGTCGTCAGCGTGTCTGAACCGGCTGTACCGGTGGATGCTAATGTCGTCCGGCCGAAAATCGATAAATTCATTTTATCGGAATTGAGGCCTCAAAACAATCCGGACATGCACGATTTTTTGATCCGCCGCGATGTCCGCGGCGGATCCACATAAAGGTCGGAATCTTACTTCCGCGCTCAAGCGCCTAGCGACGGCGGAACTGGCCGCCGCGCTGGCCCGGGCGAGGCGGTCCACCCACCCCGCTGGGACGCTCGTCCTTGTGGCGGAAAATCAGCCGGCCCTTCTCGAGGTCATAGGGCGACATCTCCACCGTCACGCGGTCGCCGGCCAGCGTCTTGATGCGGTTCTTCTTCATCTTGCCGGCGGTATAGGCGACGATCTCGTGTCCGGCGTCGAGCTGCACGCGGTAGCGTGCGTCGGGGAGGATTTCGGTGACCAGTCCTTCGAACTGGATCAGCTCTTCCTTAGCCATGAATTTCTCCAGGTCGTGGACGGCTAGTGCGAATAGGGTTTGCGGTTCGGTTGGCCGTTCGGCCGACTCTCACGGCGCAAAAAGGCAACGCCTTGTATCCCATCAGCTGCCCCGGCGCTATGCGCGGAACGCTGTTCTGGACGACTGCCTGCAGAAGAATGCGGCTTCCCGCCAGAGCGTGGACGACGAGACCCCTTTGAGCCCTTCGGGCCATTGCCGGGCCGCCCGTCAGCATGTCGCGCTTCGCCGCCATGTCGGCCTTCACCGGGGCGTCCATCGCCGTGCTTGCCGGCGCTATGGTGGCGTCCGTCGGAATGTCGTTCGTCGCTACGGCGCCCGTCACCGTGGCGTCCCTCGCCGTGCCTTGCGCCTTGCGGACGTTGGCCCGGGCGGCCTCCGCGGCCCTGTCGTTGCTGCGGCGCGGGAGGACCCGCATCGCGGCGGCCGGCGTCGGTGCGGAGATCTTCGCGCGGCAATGCCACCTTGATCAGCCGTTCGATGTCACGGAGATAGCTGAGTTCCTCGCCGCCCGCGACCAGCGAGATCGCGGTGCCGTCGGCGCCGGCGCGCGCGGTGCGGCCGATGCGGTGGACGTAGGTTTCCGGCACGTTGGGCAGGTCGAAATTGATGACGTGGCTGATGCCGTCGACGTCGATGCCGCGGGCGGCGATGTCGGTGGCGACCAGGGTGCGGATCTCGCCCGAGCGGAACTGGGCCAGCGTCCGTTCGCGATGGTTCTGCGACTTGTTACCGTGGATGGCGCTGGCGGGGATGCCGGCCTTCTCGAGTGACTTCACCACCTTGTCCGCGCCGTGCTTGGTGCGGGTGAAGACCAGGGCGCGGTTGACCGGCTCGTCCTTCAGAAGCTTGGTCAGGAAGGCGGGCTTGGCGGAGAAATCGACCTGGACGATGCGTTGATTGATGCGCTCGGCGGTCGAGGAGACCGGGGTCACCGCGACGCGGGCGGGGTCCCGCAGCATCGCGTTCGCCAGCTCGGCGATGTCCTTCGGCATGGTGGCCGAGAAGAACAGCGTCTGCCGCTTGATCGGCAGCTTGGAGACGATTTTGCGGATGTCGTTAATGAAGCCCATGTCGAGCATGCGGTCGGCCTCGTCGAGCACGAGGAACTCGACGCTCGACAGTTTCAGCCCGTTGCTCTGCACGAGGTCGAGCAGGCGGCCGGGGGTGGCGACCAGCACTTCGACGCCCTGCATTAGCGAGCGGACCTGACGGCCCATCGGAACGCCGCCGATGGCGAGCGTCGAGGACAGGCGGATGTGACGGCCATAGGCGTTGAAGCTGTCGAGGATCTGGCCGGACAGCTCGCGGGTCGGCGACAACACCAGGACGCGGGTCGTCTTGGGCTGCGGCTTGATACGGTGCTCGAGCAGGCGGTGCAGGATCGGCAGTGCGAAGGACGCGGTCTTGCCGGTACCGGTCTGGGCGATACCGACGACGTCGCGGCCGGTCAGCGCCGTGGGAATGGTCTGGGCCTGGATGGGGGTGGGGGTGACGTAATTCTCTTCTTGAAGAGCGCGCGCGATGGGTTCGGCGAGGCCGAAGTCCTGAAACGAAGTCAAAAGAGGGGTTCTTTCCATGTCAAAAGCGGGCGCCCGGCGCATTCAGCGCGGCGCACGCAAAAGGGTGTCGAGAAGACACCTGCGTGTTTGGGGTGTCGGATGGCTTGGGAGATATGGGGCAAGCCAGAGGCCCGTAAGGGCTTAAGAACACGCGGCTCGCAACGACCCCTTGATTCGCAAGAGGTCTCGGCCGCTTATATGGAACATCGAGGGGGCGCTTTCAAGGCAAGCTCGTTCAAAATGGCGATTGCGGTGCAGAAATAGTTATGCCGGAAATTTAGCCAGAACGGGCATTTTGCTCAGAAAATGAACGGCCTGCCGCTTTGGCATACATTTGGATGGCTCAATTTTTAGGCTGTCTCGAGGTCGGGATACTTTGATTTCGGCCGGTTTTGTTAGCAAAACCAATTGGTTGGAAGGTGCCCAGGCCATGGCATGGTTCTTGCGAATCCGTTAATCGCAGGCGGCCGTGGGGCCGTTTCGCAGCGTTTTTCACGTCTGCGTCAGGGAGATGAGACACTCATGTTTAGCAAATCCACTCACGATATAGCGGCGTCATTTAGCCGCCGCGGCGTGCTCGCCGCGACCGCCGGACTGGTGCTGGGTCTGGCTTCATTGACTGGCGCGAAGGCCGCGGATGACACCATCAAGGTCGGCGTGCTGCACTCCCTTTCCGGCACCATGGCCATCAGCGAAACCACGCTGAAGGACACCATCCTTTTCCTGATCGACGAGCAGAACAAGAAGGGCGGCGTTCTCGGCAAGAAGCTCGAGGCCGTCGTCGTCGACCCCGCGTCGAACTGGCCGCTGTTCGCCGAAAAGGCGCGCGAGCTGATCACCAAGGACAAGGTCTCGGTCGTGTTCGGCTGCTGGACCTCGGTGTCGCGCAAGTCGGTGCTGCCCGTCTTCAAGGAGCTGAACAACATCCTGTTCTACCCCGTGCAGTACGAGGGTGAGGAGAGCGAGCGCAACGTGTTCTACACGGGTGCGGCGCCGAACCAGCAGGCGATCCCCGCCGTCGATTACCTGATGAAGGACGAGAAGGTGAAGCGCTGGGTGCTCGCGGGCACCGACTACGTCTATCCGCGCACCACCAACAAGATCCTGGAAGCCTATCTGAAGTCGAAGGGTGTCGCCCAGGAAGACATCATGATCAACTACACGCCGTTCGGTCACTCCGACTGGCAGACGATCGTGGCCGACATCAAAAAGTTCGGCTCGGCCGGCAAGAAGACCGCGGTGGTCTCGACCATCAACGGCGACGCCAACGTTCCCTTCTACAAGGAGCTCGGCAACCAGGGCATCAAGGCGAAGGACATCCCGGTCGTCGCGTTCTCGGTGGGTGAAGAAGAGCTCGCCGGCATCGACACCAAGCCGCTGGTCGGCCATCTTGCCGCCTGGAACTACTTCCAGTCGATCAAGTCGCCGGAGAACGAGAAGTTCATCAAGGCATGGCAGGCCTACACCAAGAACCCGAAGCGCGTGACCAACGATCCGATGGAAGCGCACGTGATCGGCTTCGACATGTGGGTCAAGGCGGTCGAGAAGGTGAAGTCGACTGATCCGGACAAGGTGATCGACGCTCTCCCGGGCATCGAAGCCAAGAACCTGACCGGCGGCGTGTCGAAGATGCTGCCGAACCACCACATCACCAAGCCGGTGTTCATCGGCGAGATCAAGGGCAACGGCCAGTTCGACGTGGTCTGGAAGACCCCGGGTCTCGTCGCGGGCGATGCCTGGTCGAAGGAACTGGACGGCTCCAAGGACCTGGTCGGCGACTGGGTCGGCAAGAAGTGCGGCAACTTCAACACCAAGACCAACAAGTGCCTCGGTTCGGGCTCCTGATCCTGATCTGACACGCCATAGCACGCCCGGAGAAGGCGGCGATCCCGCCGCCTTCTCCACTCATTTCTGCCGGGGTCATTCACATTGCCAGCCCATTTGTCCGCGCGCCTCTGCTCGCTTGCGCTCTCGTTGTTCCTGATCGCGTTCGCGCTGCCGGCCCTCGCCGGTCCGTTCGAGGATGCGGTCGCCAAATTCGCCAACGATGATTATTCCGATACGGACGAGGCGATCGGCGTGGTCGCAAGCAGCGGCAATCCGCTGGCTTTCCCCATCATCAGTGCGCTTCAGGACGGCCGCCTGATGGCCGACCCTGACAGCAAGAAGGTTTACGTCACCGGTACCGACGGCAAGTCGATCGACGCCGCGACCGGCCAGGCGGTGGCCAGCGTTCCCGACAGCGCGAGCGCAGTTCGCCTCAACAACCGCCTGCGCCGCAGCGTCGACGCAGCTCTCGGCAGCCTGACGCTCCAGTCGCCGGACGTCGGAACACGGCTGCAGGCCGCGCAATCCGTCTTCAAGTCGCATGAGGAGACCGCGCTCGAGCCGGTCGATGCCGCGCTCGCCAAGGAAACCAACAGATCCGTCAAGGCTGCGCTCGGCGACGCCCGCGCGGCCATCCTGCTGTTCAAGCCTGATGCCACCGAGGTCGAGAAGCTGGAGGCGGTGGCCACCCTCAAGGGGCGCGGCGACCAGGAGGCACTGGCCCTGCTCACAGGCATGGGCGACCAGCCGGCGTCGGTGACCAAGGCTGCCGCGAGCGCGATCGGCTCGATCCAGAACTCGCTCGCGGTCTGGTCCATGGTGCAGAACGCCTGGTACGGCCTCTCGCTCGGCTCGGTGCTGCTGCTCGCCGCGATCGGGCTCGCCATCACCTTCGGTGTGATGGGCGTGATCAACATGGCGCATGGCGAGATGGTGATGATCGGGGCCTACACCACCTTCGCGGTGCAGGAGGTGATCCGCACCCGCTATCCCGGCCTGTTCGACTATTCGCTGCTGATCGCGGTGCCGCTGGCCTTTGTCGTCGCCGGCGCGATCGGCGTGCTGATCGAGCGCAGCATCATCCGTTTCCTCTACGGTCGTCCGCTGGAGACGCTGCTCGCGACCTGGGGCCTGTCGCTGGTGCTGCAGCAGGCCGTGCGCACCATGTTCGGCCCGACCAACCGCGAGGTCGGCAATCCCTCCTGGATGAGCGGCGCCTTCGAGCTCGGCCAGATCACCATCACCTATAACCGGCTCTGGATCCTCGTGTTCACGCTCGCCGTGTTCGCGATCCTGCTCGCGATGCTGCGCTACACGGCGCTCGGCCTCGAGATGCGCGCGGTGACGCAGAACCGCCGCATGGCGGCCTCGATGGGCATCGCCACCTCGCGCGTCGACGCGCTGACCTTCGGGCTCGGCTCCGGCATTGCCGGCATCGCCGGCGTGGCGCTGTCGCAGATCGACAATGTCAGCCCCAATCTCGGCCAGAGCTACATCATCGACAGCTTCATGGTCGTTGTGTTCGGCGGCGTCGGCAATCTCTGGGGCACGCTGGTCGGCGCCTTCACGCTCGGCATCGCCAACAAGTTCCTGGAGCCGGTCGCCGGCGCCGTGCTCGGCAAGATCGCCATCCTGGTTCTCATCATCCTGTTCATTCAAAAGCGCCCGCGCGGCCTGTTCGCGCTCAAGGGCCGTGCGGTGGAAGCATGACCCCTCACATGCTGACGCGATCGCTGGACCGCAGCGCGACGATCTTCCTTGCCGTCGTCGCGGCCTGCGGCATCCTCATCCCGCTCTCCAATTTGCTGCTGCCCGCGGGCTCGTTCCTGCAGGTGCCGACCTATCTGGTCGCGCTCTGGGGCAAATATGTCTGCTACGCGATCCTCGCGCTTTCGATCGATTTGATCTGGGGCTATTGCGGCATTCTCTCGCTCGGCCACGGCGCCTTCTTCGCGCTCGGCGGCTACGCCATGGGGATGTATCTGATGCGGCAAATCGGCACCCGCGGCGTCTACGGCAATCCGATCCTGCCCGACTTCATGGTGTTCCTGAACTATTCGAAGCTGCCCTGGACCTGGTACGGCTTCGACATGTTCTGGTTCGCGGCGCTGATGGTGCTGCTCGTGCCCGGCCTGCTCGCCTTCTGCTTCGGGTGGCTCGCGTTCCGCTCCCGCGTCACCGGCGTGTATCTGTCGATCATCACCCAGGCGATGACCTATGCGCTGCTGCTTGCCTTCTTCCGCAACGACTTCGGCTTCGGGGGCAACAACGGCCTGACCGACTTCAAGGACATCCTGGGCTTCAACGTGCAGGCGGAGGGCACCCGCGCCGCGCTGTTTGCGCTGAGCTGTCTGGCACTGATCGCAGGCTTCCTGATCTGCCGCGCGATCGTCTCCTCCAAGCTCGGCAAGGTGCTGATCGCGGTGCGTGACGCGGAGTCGCGCACGCGCTTCCTCGGCTACCGCGTCGAATCCTACAAGCTGTTCGTGTTCACGGTGTCGGCCTGCATGGCCGGCGTCGCCGGCGCGCTCTACGTGCCGCAGGTCGGCATCATCAATCCTAGCGAATTCGCGCCCGGCAATTCGATCGAGGCGGTGATCTGGGTCGCGGTCGGCGGCCGCGGCACGCTGGTCGGCGCCCCGCTCGGGGCCGTCGTCGTCAACTACGCCAAGACGTTTTTCACCTCGGGCGTGCTCGCGCCGTACTGGCTGTTCATGCTGGGCGCATTGTTCATCCTGGTGACGCTGCTGCTGCCGAAGGGCATTGTCGGCACCTTCAACGCCTGGTGGGACCAGTCGAAAGAAAAACGCAACGCCGCGACCACCGTGAGCGCTGCGGCCGAGGACGGCGTCACCGAACCCAAGATGGCGGAGTAGGCGCAAATGAACGTCATGGACAACCGCGCAACCTCCGCGATGCTCTATCTCGACGGCGTGCACGTCTCCTTCGACGGTTTCCACGCCATCAACAATCTGTCGCTGACGCTCGAGCCCGGCGAGATGCGCGCCATCATCGGCCCGAACGGCGCCGGCAAGACCACGATGATGGACATCATCACCGGCAAGACCAAGCCCGACGAGGGTACGGTGCTGTTCGACGGCGTCACCGATCTGACGCGGCTGGACGAGACCCGCATCGCCGAGCTCGGCATCGGCCGCAAGTTCCAGAAACCGACCGTGTTCGAGAGCCAAACCGTGCAGGACAACCTCCTGCTCGCGCTCAATGTCGACCACAGCGTCAAGGGCACGCTGTTCTGGCGCGGCAGCAAGGCCGAGTCCGAGCGCATCGACAAGGTGCTGGAGACGATCCGTCTCACCGAGGCCCGCAACCGCCTTGCCGGCAGCCTCAGCCACGGCCAGAAGCAGTGGCTCGAGATCGGCATGCTGCTGGCGCAGGACCCAAAACTGCTCCTCGTCGACGAGCCCGTCGCGGGGATGACCGACGTCGAGACGCATCTGACCGCCGAGCTGCTGAAAGAGATCAACAAGACCCACACCGTGATGGTGGTCGAGCACGACATGACCTTCGTGCGCGAGCTCGGCGTCAAGGTCACCTGTCTGCACGAAGGCACCGTGCTGGCCGAAGGAACCATCGACCAGGTCTCGTCCAACGAGCGGGTCATTGAAGTCTATCTGGGACGCTGAGCGATGCTTGAAGTCAAAGACATCAATCTGTTCTACGGCGCGGCGCAGGCGCTGCGTGGCGTCTCGATCTCGGCCGAACCGGGCAAGGTGACCTGCGTGCTCGGGCGCAACGGCGTCGGCAAGACCTCGCTCTTGCGCGCCATGGTCGGGCAATATCCGATTTCGTCGGGCGCGATCGTGCTCGACGGCAGCGACATCACCGGCCTGAAGCCCTATGAGCGGGCACGCAAGGGCATCGGCTTCGTGCCGCAGGGCCGCGAGATTTTTCCGCTGCTCACGGTCGAGGAGAACCTCAAGACCGGCTTCGGTCCGCTCAAGCGCGAGGACAAGCACATTCCGGACGACGTGTTCTCGCTGTTTCCGGTGCTGCAATCCATGCTCGGCCGGCGCGGTGGCGATCTCTCCGGCGGCCAGCAGCAACAGCTCGCGATCGGTCGCGCGCTGGTGATGCGGCCGAAATTGCTGCTCCTTGACGAGCCGACCGAGGGCATCCAGCCCTCGATCATCAAGGACATCGGCCGCGCCATCTCCTATTTGCGCAACCTCGGCAACATCGCCATCGTGCTGGTCGAACAATATCTCGACTTTGCCTGCGAACTCGGCGACAGTTTTGCCGTGATGGATCGCGGCGCGGTGAAATTCACCTGCGATCGCGCCAATTTGGACGCGAGCGAGATCAGCCGCCAGATGGCGCTGTAAGAAGTTCTGTCGCGACCGGCTGGGGGAGGCGGATGCGCAGCGACGTTTCGGTCACGTCAGGGGTTTTCGAGGCAAACCGTGCCCGCGGCGCGGTGCGTTTCGACGTCCATGCGCGTGACGGCGTGACGCGGCGCGGCGTCTTGCATGAATCCGGCTCGCTGCGCGTGCGCTTTCCCTCGCCGGAAGGCGAGGGGCTCTCCGGCGTGTTCGTCAACACGGCAGGCGGCGTTGCCGGTGGCGACAGTTTCGATATCAACATCACGGCGGGCCAAAGCTCGCGCCTGACGCTGACGACCGCCGCCGCCGAAAAGGTCTATCGGGCGCCCGGAGCCGCGGCGCAGCTCAGCATTGCCTTGAAGGTCGATGCGGGTGCGCATCTGTCCTGGTTGCCGCAAGAGACCATCCTGTTTGACCGCGCCCGGGTCCACCGCCGTTTCGATATCGAGCTTGATGATGCCGCCTCGCTCCTGCTCTGCGAGATCGTGGTGTTCGGCCGCACTGCCATGGGCGAGCGGATGGAGCAGGGTGAGTTTGTCGACCGCTGGCGGCTACGGCGTGGTGGCAGGCTGGTGTTCGCCGAGACCATCAGGCTCGACGGCAATATCGGCGCAAAACTTGGGCGATCCGCCGTCGCCAAAGGCGGTGCCGCGATCGGCACGGCGCTGATCGTGCCCGGCGACGAGGCCCTGGTCGAGCGCATCCGCGAAGCCTCGGACTCATTCTCCGGCGAGGTTGGAATCTCGGCGTGGAATGGCTTTGCAATGGCCCGGTTCTGTGCCCAAGATGCGGCGCGGTTGCGGGTCGACATGATGACGGTGCTGGCGCGCACTGGAACGGCCCTGCCGCGACTCTGGCTGAACTGATTGGCCGAATTGACGTGTTGAACGGAAGAGATTCTGCATGAACCTGTCTCCCCGCGAAAAGGACAAGCTTCTGATCTCGATGGCGGCCATCGTGGCCCGCCGAAGGCTGGATCGCGGCGTCAAGCTCAACCATCCCGAGGCGATCGCGATCATTTCCGATTTCATCCTCGAAGGCGCACGCGACGGCCGCACGGTCGCCGAGCTGATGCAATCCGGCGCTGAGGTCCTCACCCGCGACCAGGTGATGCCGGGCATTCCCGAGATGATCCACGACATCCAGGTCGAGGCGACATTTTTGGACGGGACCAAGCTCGTCACCGTCCACGAGCCGATCAGGTAATTCGAATTCGTCATTCCGGGGCGCCCGCAGGGCGAACCCGGAATCCAGAGGTTTTGGTTTCGAGATTCCGGCCTTCTCGCTGCGCGAGCCCCGGAATGACGAGGAGGATAGAATGATCCCCGGCGAACTCTTCATCCAGGACGGCGAGATCGAACTCAATGCCGGCCGCAAGACCGTGACGCTGACGGTGGCCAATACCGGTGATCGGCCGATCCAGGTCGGCTCGCACTACCATTTCTTCGAGACCAACCCGGCCCTGAAATTCGACCGCAAGAAGTCCCGCGGCATGCGCCTCGACATCGCTGCCGGCACCGCCGTCCGCTTCGAGCCCGGCCAGACCCGCGACGTCCAGCTTGTAGCCATGGCGGGCAAGAAGACGATTTACGGTTTTCGTGGTGACGTGATGGGGAAGCTGTGAACCCCACAGGAACGAGCGCGGTGCGGAACGGTTGAGGCGGAAACGGAGGTCTTTGCCATGCTGTCGCCCGTCCGCCTCGTCTCAGAAGCCGCCGAACTCGCTGCGCACCGTCACAATGGCATGGCGCGCAAGGGGCGCGGCAACGAGCCCTACATCAATCATCTCGCCGAGGTCGCGAACCTGCTGGCGACCGCGACCGACGGTGCCGATGCCGAACTGGTCGCGGCCGGCTGGCTGCATGACACCATCGAGGACACCGACACCACGCGCGAGGAGCTGGCGCAGAAATTCTCGGAGCGTGCTGCCTCCCTCGTCGTCGAATGCACCGACGACATGAGCCTTCCCAAGGCAGAGCGGCGGCGTCTGCAGATTGTCGATGCGCCGAAGAAATCTGCTGGCGCGAAGCTGATCAAGATCGCCGACAAGGTCAGCAACATCGGCGCGCGCATTCAGACCGATCCGAGTGCAGAGGAGCGCGACGATCTCGCCGACTACGCCGGCTGGGCCACGCAGGTCGTTGCGGGCTGCCGCGGCGGCAATCCCTGGCTCGATGAGAAATTCGACGACGCCGTGAAAGCAGCGAGGGCCTTGCTGTGAGACACCAAACATTCAAACGCAAACGGGGCTTGTGATGTCCGTCAAGATGAAGCGTTCCGTCTATGCCGACATGTTCGGCCCGACCACCGGCGACAGGGTGCGGCTGGCCGACACCGACCTCATCATCGAGGTCGAGAAGGATCTCACCACCTACGGCGAGGAGGTGAAGTTCGGCGGCGGCAAGGTGATCCGCGACGGCATGGGGCAGTCGCAGGTGACGAACAAGCAGGGCGCGGCCGACACCGTCATCACCAATGCGCTGATCGTCGACCACTGGGGCATCGTCAAGGCCGACGTCGCGATCAAGGACGGCATGATCGCCGGCATCGGCAAGGCCGGCAATCCCGACATCCAGCCGGGCGTCACCATCATCATCGGTCCCGGCACCGACGTGATCGCCGGCGAAGGAAAAATCCTCACCGCCGGCGGCTTCGATAGCCACATCCATTTCATCTGCCCGCAGCAGATCGAGCACGCGCTGATGTCTGGCGTCACCTCGATGCTGGGCGGCGGCACCGGCCCGTCGCATGGCACCTTCGCAACGACCTGCACGCCGGGTCCCTGGCATATGGGGCGGATGATTCAGTCGTTCGACGCCTTCCCGGTCAATCTCGGCATCTCCGGCAAGGGCAACGCATCGCGGCCCGCTGCCCTGGTCGAGATGATCAAGGCCGGCGCCTGCGCGCTGAAGCTGCACGAGGACTGGGGCACGACGCCGGCGGCGATCGACAATTGCCTGTCGGTCGCCGATGCTCACGACATCCAGGTGATGATCCATACCGATACGCTGAACGAATCCGGCTTCGTCGAAGACACGATCAAGGCGTTCAAGGGCCGCACCATCCATGCCTTCCACACCGAGGGCGCCGGCGGCGGTCACGCCCCGGATATCATCAAGGTCGCAGGGCTCAAGAACGTGCTGCCGTCCTCGACCAACCCGACGCGGCCCTTCACGCGCAACACCATCGACGAGCATCTGGACATGCTGATGGTGTGCCACCACCTCGATCCCTCGATCGCGGAGGATCTGGCATTCGCCGAAAGTCGTATCCGCAAGGAGACCATCGCGGCCGAAGACATCCTGCACGATCTCGGCGCGCTCTCGATGATGTCGTCGGACTCGCAGGCCATGGGCCGCCTCGGCGAGGTCATCATCCGGACCTGGCAGACCGCGGACAAGATGAAGAAGCAGCGCGGGTCACTGCCGCAGGACAAGGGCAAGGACAACGACAATTTTCGCGTCAAGCGCTACATCGCCAAATACACCATCAATCCCGCGATCGCGCACGGCGTGTCGAAACTGATCGGCTCGGTCGAGAAGGGCAAGCTCGCCGATCTCGTGCTGTGGTCGCCGGCCTTCTTCGGCGTCAAGCCGGATTGCATCGTCAAGGGCGGCACCATCGTCGCAGCGCCCATGGGCGATCCCAACGCCTCGATCCCGACGCCGCAGCCGGTGCATTACCAGCCGATGTTCGGCGCCTTCGGCAAGGCGCGCACCGCGTCGTCCGTGGTATTCACCTCGAAGGCAGCGATCACCGGCGGCCTCGCGCGAAAGCTCGGCATCGAGAAGAAGCTCTATGCCGTGCAGAACACCCGCGGCAAGATCTCGAAGAAGAGCATGATCCACAACGACGCCACGCCCAATATCGACGTCGATCCGGAGACCTATGAGGTCCGCGCCGACGGCGAATTGCTCACTTGCGCACCCGCCGAGGTGCTGCCCATGGCGCAGCGATATTTCATGTACTGAAAATAGCGCCTCAACGCATGTCCCCGGGATTATGTCCAGAGGGCATGTCCCGGGATGGCTTTTACGGTTTTGCGTTCGATCCTGCCTGGTCTAATGTCCCGCCCGGTATCCAACCTTAGAAGAAAAGCCGGGAGGATTTCTCGTGATCTACGTCGTTGCCACCTTGACCATCAAGCCAGAGACGCGCGCCGAATTCATTGCAGCCGCCACCGCCTGCATCAAGGAGACGCGGAAGGAGCCCGGCAATATCGCCTATGATCTGCATGAAAGCGTCACCGATCCTGCCAAGATGGTGTTCGTCGAGCAGTGGGAGAACGCCGAGGCGCTGGTGCCGCATCGTGGCATGGAGCACATGAAGACGTTCGGGCGCGTGGCGGTCAAGTGCTTCACGGCACCGCCGAAGATCGAAGTGATCACGCCCGAGAAGGTCGAGACAAGGTAACGGGGTAAAAGCGCATGATCCGGGCGACGCAGGTCAGGGGACAGCACCGCTTCACGGAAGCGCCGGCGGATACGGTGGTGCTCGATTTCGACGATCGGCACCGCCGCCGCATGGCGATGACGGGAACGCGGGGGCTCGAATTCCTGCTCGACCTGGAGCAGGCCGTCGCGCTGCGCGGCGGCGATGCGCTGGTGCTGGAGGACGGCCGGCTCGTCGAAGTGGTCGCGGCGCCCGAGCCGCTGCTGGAAATCCGCGGCCGCGATCCGCATCACCTCATTCGCGTCGGCTGGCACCTCGGCAACCGTCATCTGCCGACGCAGATCATGGCCAAGGCCTTGCGCATCCGCCGCGATCACGTCATCGAAGCCATGGTGAAGGGTCTCGGCGCGCGCGTGATCGAGATCGAGGCGCCGTTCGATCCCGAAGGCGGCGCCTATGCCGATGCCGGCCACGCGCATGGCCACGACGATCATGCGCATCATGATCACGGGCATCATCATGACCATGGTCACGATCACCATGGCCATGATCATCACGCGCATGACCACCACCCCCATGATCATGCCGCGCATGATCATGGGCACGATCATCACCATCACCACGACGAGCATTGCGACCATCCCGACCATCACCACGGCCACAAGCATGCTCATGACCACAAGTGAGTCGGTCGGCGCCGGCGACCTCGCCGAGGGCGAGGCGGCGGCGCTGTACCGGCTGATGACCTGGCTGTCGCCGGCATTCCCGGTCGGCGGCTTCTCCTATTCCAGCGGCATCGAATGGGCGGTCGAGGCGGGCGACATCGTCGATACGGCCACGCTGGCCGACTGGCTCGACGCGATGCTCGGCGACGGCTCCGGCTTTTGCGACGCGACGCTTCTGGTGCATGCCTATCGTGCTGCAGAGATGGGCGAGGATGCGACCTTGAGCGACATCGCCGAGCTCGCCGCGGCCATGGTGCCGTCGCGCGAGCGGCAGCTGGAGACGATCTCGCAGGGCCGCGCCTTCATCGACATCGCTCGCGCTGCCTGGGATGCAGACGGCCTTGATGCCATGGTTGCGGCATGCCGCACGCCACTGGTCTATCCCGTCGCGGTCGGCGTGGTTGCAGCTAAGCACGGCGTGGCGCTGGCGCCGACGTTGCACGCGTTCCTGCATGCGCTGGTGTCCAACTGGATTTCGGCCGCCAGTAGGCTCATTCCGCTCGGCCAGACCGACTGCCAGCGCGTGCTGGTGAGGCTGGAAGCCGCCGTTGCCGCCACCGCCAATCGTGCGTTGAACGCAGCATTGGACGATCTTGGCAGCGCGACCTTCCGCGCCGATCTCGCCAGCCTGCGGCACGAGACGCAATATACCCGGCTGTTCCGGTCGTGAGCGGTGCGACCTTTGACCCATCGAGAAAGAGCCAATGACATGTCGAAATCTCACGGCCCCTTGCGTGTCGGCGTCGGCGGTCCCGTCGGATCGGGCAAGACCGCGCTGATGGACCTGCTCTGCAAGACCATGCGCGAGCGCTATGACATTGCCGCGATCACCAACGACATCTACACCAAATGGGATGCCGAGTTCCTGGTGCGTTCGGGATCGCTGACGCCGGACCGCATTGCCGGCGTCGAGACCGGCGGCTGCCCGCACACCGCGATCCGCGAGGATGCCTCGATGAATCTCGCCGCGGTGGCGGACATGCGCGCCAAGTTTCCCGGGCTCGATCTCGTTCTGATCGAGTCCGGCGGTGACAATCTCGCTGCCACTTTTTCCCCGGAGCTGGCCGACCTGACCATCTACGTCATCGACGTGGCCGCCGGCGACAAGATCCCGTCCAAGGGCGGCCCCGGCATCACCCGGTCCGACCTGCTGGTCATCAACAAGATCGACCTCGCCCCCCATGTCGGCGCCTCCCTGGAGAAGATGGACACGGACGCCAGGCGCATGCGCGGCGAGCGCCCCTTCGTCATGACCAATCTGAAGAAGAGCGAGGGCCTTGACCGCATTGTCGGCTTCATCGAGGCCAAAGGCGGCCTGAAACGGGCGGGCTGACAGCGCGCGACGACTTGGCGCATGCTTTTTTCGCCGTTAACCCTGGGGCCGGGCCGCAACCACGGAACAAATTTCGGACACGGCGATTAACTACCTCCGGTGCCCGGGCAATTCATCCCGGCCAGACCATTGGCCGGGCGGATTAAGCTTTCCAGGCGACCCAAGTTGCGTACTGATGCCTCCTCCTTCATTATCTCTGCCACCGGGGTTCACCCTGTTTCGGCACATGGCCGTTCGAGCGGCGTACATATGCTCCTTGTTTATTGCCGACCTCCTGCTTTCGCCTGAGTAGTCGCGTGGTCCGGCTGGGTTTCATCATCGGTTTCATCGCTCTGCTCGGAGCCTTGCTCTCCGGGCTTGCGGCCTATCGCGTCCACGACCAGGAGCTGGCGCTGGATCGTATCGCGCTCGCGCGCGCGATCGACGTTCATGCCAGCCTGGTGCAGGACCGGCTCACTGAGCGCGAGCTGCTCGCACGTGTCGCCTCAGGCCTGTTCCGCACACCATCAGTGATCAAGCCGAACATGCTGGAGCCGCTGCGCTCGGCCATTTACGCCTTCAAGACCGATTTCGTGGTGGCCGGCTGGATCGCCCGGCTGAAGCCGAACGAGCTTACGGCGGCGCAGGCTGCCATTGGAGGCGCCGGCTTCCCCAATCCAAAGATCCGCACCTTTGACGACAAGCCGATCAATCCGGCCGAGATCACCCAGCCGATCGACGTGCTGTTGGATCTCGAGCCGCGCAGCGACGAGACCAAGGCTCTGCCTGGCCGTAGTTACGACCAGGATCAGGTTCGCAGCGCCATGTTGACACGGGCCCGGCTCGAGAAGCGGTCGGTGGCCTCGGACCCGATTCCGCTGTTGCGCGGCAACGGGCCGGTCGGGATCATCGTGGCAGCTCCCGTCATCCCCGAGGGTGCGACCGAGCCGGCCGGGTTCGTCACGTTTTCCTACGAACTCGCCTCGCTGATGCTGACCAATGACGACATGTCGTTGTTCTCGGTCGCGCTCAGGGACCCGCGCAAGGAAGGTGGCGAGCTCGTCGCCAACGATCAGGGAATCGTCTCCACCCGCATGACGACGACGGACGGGCCGACGCCATCGGCGACGCGCACGGTGAGCTTCGGCGGCCGTGACTGGCAGCTGGGTTATTACGCGAAGACCAACTCGGCGCGTCGCGCCGAGCAGACCGCGATCATCGTGGCGGCGATCGGCTTTGCGATCACTGCGATGGTGTGCGGCCTGTTTGGCTATGTCGCCTACAACAACTTAAGGCTCAGCCGGGAAATCCAGGTCAGAATCGGCTTCGAGCGCCGGCTGACCGCGGTGATCGACGAGCTCAACCACCGGGTCAAGAATATCCTCGCGGTGATCCAGTCCATCGTGACGCGCACCTTGCGTCACGGCTCGGACATCGACGTCGCCCGCGAGCTCCTGATCGGGCGCATCCACGCCATGTCCAACGTGGTCTCGCTGCTCAGCGAGAGCCAGTGGCAGGGCGTCAAGCTGAAGGGCCTGTTCGAGGCGCGCGCCATCCCGCATGCCGACCGCATTGCCGTCACGGGTCCTGATATCGCGGTCAGCGCGCGCGCGGCGCAGAGCCTCTCGCTGCTGTTCTTCGAACTTGCCTCGCATTCCGACGAGGGCCTGTCGCTGGTCGGAAAGCATCCGCACATCACCGCTAGCTGGATCGTGACGGGCGAGGGGGCGGGCGAGGTCTTCCATTTCCGCTGGGAGGAGCTCAACACCAGCGAGGCGACCCGCCGCCCCGATTCCGATTTCGGCCTGATCCTGCTCGACCGTGTCGCCCCCGAGGCTCTCGGCGGCACCGCCAAGCGCTATTTCACCGACGCCTCCTATGTCTACGAGCTGACGGCGCCGATGGAGACGGTGGTCGACATGACCGAGCGCGACCGCACGGACAAGATCTCCGCACCGGTGAGGTCTGCGCGATAGAAGCCGCCGGCTTAAGCCTCGGACTAACCCCTTGGGCTTAACCCCTTGGGCTTAACCCCTTGGGCTTAGCCCTTGGGCCTCAACACCAGGTCGACCAGATTGCGGGCATAGGCCGGCGTGATTGGCGCGATGCCGAAGACGTAGCGATAGAACAGGCCGCCATAGATCGCGTCGTAAAGATCCTCAGCCGGCCCTTCGGCCAGGATGCTGCCGTCGTTCTGGCCCGCGGCAATCATCTCGACCAGCGCGTCGCGACGGAATTGCAGATAGCGGGCATAGAACAGCTCGGCCGAGCCGGTTTTGGAAATGCATTCGGAGATCACCGCGAGCTGGACCTTGCCGAACTCGCCCTGGAGCGCCTCGGCGTAGGCTGCGGCATGGCGGCGGGCGCGCGCCGCGGGGTTGCCGGAGCCCTCCGGAGGCAGCGGCAGCATCTGCGCGGCATGTTGAAGAAAGGCGTCGATCAAGAGCGCCTCGCGGGACGGCCACCATTTGTAGATCGTCATCTTGGAGACGCTGGAGTGGCGGGCGACCGCGTCGATGGTGGTGGCGGCAAGGCCGGTGGAAGCCATCAGCGCATAGGCGCTTTCGAGAATGGCGTTGCTGGTCTCGATCGACCGAGGCCGGCCGCGCCGGGGCGTGCTCCCGGTCTCTTCCCCCCCGCTTTTCGCCATCGCCACGCCCGGTCTCCTCACGCAGAGCTTCTCCGCATAGCGCAGCCGCCGCTTTCGGCCTAGCAGAATCGCACGGTTCTCTGGCTAGGCCTGCTGCCGCAAGGCCGTGGGGAGATCCTGCCACCTCGACCAGGCGACGTAGTAGGCCACCGCGGTCATCGCGGCGAAGCCGGCGAGGCTCACCACGATCTGCATCGCCACCAGATTGGCGCTGGTGATCAGGATGAGATGGCCCGCAAACGACAGGAACACCCCGACGCAGAACACGGCGAGCCATTCCTCGCCACATCGGATGACCGCCTGCAGCGGCTTCAATTGCAGGCCGGGATGATTGGCCGGAATGAGATGGGTCGCCAGCAAGGCGAGCGCGAGGAAGTGAATCACGCGATAGGGCGCCAGGTTTTCCTTTTCGGTCGGCGCGATGCTGTCGAGGAGCAGGTCCGGCAGGTAAGCCGACACTGCCGGCGAATGGCGCAGCAAGGTGATGGCCATCGCGAATACGAGATAGGTGCCGGCGAGAATCCGCAGCCAGGGCATGTCGCGTAGCGCGCGCCCGGGCGCGCCTGTCACGGCGAACCAGCCCCCGAGCACCATCAGCATCTGCCAGCAGAGCGGATTGAAGGTCCATTCCTGGTCCGGATAGACCCGAAAATTCCAGTCGAACCAGCGTGCGGCGAGATACAGCGCGACCGATGCCGCCAGGGTCAGGTTCGGCCACCGCAACAGACCCCACAGCGCGAACGGAAAAAAGGCCATCAGCGGGATCATCAATTGCAGGAGGTCGAGGTTCAGCGGCTCCTCCTGGAGCACGAGGCCGCGGACCAGGATCCGCAGCGGGTGCTCGAGAATGCCCGAGATATTGTATTCGTGGATGATCTCCGGCGCCATCGACTGCGAGGCGACATAGGCGATGGTGTCGATGTAGATCACGAACAGCACGACATAGGCGGCGTAGAGCCGCCAGACGCGGCGGAAGATGCGCGTCGCCGCCACGAGGTAGCCCCGTTCAAGCGCCATCCGGCCGTGGATGATGGCGACGCCATAGCCGACGACGAACACGAACAGGTCAGCCGCGCCGCTGAAGCCGAAATTGCGCAGCGTCAGCAGGTTGACGACGTTGTTCGGGATATGGTCGACGAAAACCGACCAGTTGGCGATACCGAGCGTCAGATACAGCCTGGCGTCGTGATGGAATGCGGCGAGGTTCGCCTTAACGGACGGTTTCATTGATTAAAATAGCTTTGGGAATCAGGGTGGTACTTTTAACGGCAACCGCCTGCCCATCCGAGTAGCGTTTGCGTGATGGCTGGGGGCAGCCGCGCCCGTTATGGCGCGAAATTGCGCGGCATCTTATGGACGAATTCTGATAGATGCGCTCGGAAGACTTACAACGAAATTTTCTGACCCGCTCGGATCGCTATTCGGCCGGTTCAGCCGACGCCTCGTCGGGAACGCCCGCGCGGCTCGCCATGATGCCGAGGGCGACGCCGCCGATCGCCAGGATCGGCAGCAGCCGCTTGACGCCGATGGCACGGACGATCTGCAGCCCGGTGGCGAGCAGCATGGGATCCGCGAGCATGCTCTGCGCCGCCGACTTCGCGGCGCGCTCGGCCGCGATCTGGGCGCGCTTCTGCACCTCCCGCTTGTAGCCCCAATAAGAACCTGCCGCAGCCAGCGTCAGCAGGAAGAAGATGCCAGCGCCGGCAAGACAGGCCTGCACCGGGCCATATTTATCCAGCACCGAGATGAAGGCGGCGGCGCAAAGGAAGCACGTCGTCACGAAAAGCGCGAAGGCCGCGGCTGCGGCAAGCGAGGTCAGTCGCACCGTCGTGCCGGTGGATGCACTGATCCCATCGATGATGCGCTGAAACATGGCCCTCGCTCCTCAATTCCCCGCAAGCCAAACCGTCACGGGCCGACACCGGCAACGCGCCGGTGCCGACACCTCAACACGCGTCCGCAAATCTTACCGGCGCCAGGCGGCACCGATCAGGAAGCCGATGCCGAGCGCGAGTCCGACGGTCGCAAGCGGCCGCTGTGTGATCGCGTCTTCGAGCGTCTCCTCGATCGAGCCGTAGGCTTCCTGGGCCGCGCCCATCATTGCACTGCCGCGCTCCGACACGTCGTCGAGCGCGGTATCCATGTTTTCGCGCGCCTGGCGATAGCCGCGGCGAGCCTGCTTGCTGGTGGAATTGGCAAAGGTATTGAGCGCGTCGGTGATCTGGTCGGTGAGGGCGGCGATATCGCTTTTCACGGCTGCTACATCCTTCTCGAGGCGTTCTCTGGTGGCTTTGTCGGTCCAGTCCTTCATCCCGGCTTCGGCATTGGTCGTGGACATCGGGAGCTCCAAACTGTTGACGGCTGAGATAGCCGGAAAACGTTTCGTCGTCGGGGAAGTTCCGTTCGCGGAAACCGGTCAATCCTGCGGCAGCTGCGGCGCATCCGCCGGCAACAGATGCTCCTTCAGGATCAGCGCGACGATCAGGAGCGGCGACGATAGGAAGGCGCCCATCGGTCCCCACAGCCAGGTCCAGAACGCGAGCGCCAGCAGCACGGCGAGCGCGTTCAGCGCCAGCCGCCGCCCGATGATCATGGGCGTGACGAAGTGCCCCTCCAGGAAGGTGAGGCCGCCGAAGGCGAGCGCCGCCATCAGGCCGCCGCTGATGGTCGGGAAGGCGACCAGCCCCACCACGATCAGAACGGCGAACATCGCGATCGGCCCGATGATCGGGATGAAGTTGAGGGTTGCGGCGAGCGCGCCGAGCCCGGCCGGATTGGGCATGCCGGTGAGCGCACAGACGAGGCCGGTGGCGACGCCGACCCCAATATTGATGAGCGTGACGGTCAAGAGGTAGTTGCCGAGATGGACCTCGATCTCGTTGAGGATCCGAAGCGTGCGCAGCCGGGCGTCGCGGTCGCTGAAGGTCATGATCAGTGCCCGACGCAGGTCGCGCCAGCTTGCGATGAACAGGATCAGGGTGACGAAGAACAGCAGGAATTCGGTAAAGGTCGGTGACAGGAATTCCAGCGTCGGCTGCACCCAATCGAATTTCGGCATCTGGAAGTTCGGCAGTCCTTCCGAGCCGCCGACCATGGCCTGCAGCTCGCGCCACAGCGCGAGCGGTCGGTCGAACACGTGCAGCTTGTCCTTCAATTGCGCGCCGAGCTCCGGCAGGCGCGTGCTCCATTCCATCGCGGGGGAGGCGATCAGCGCCACCACGAAGGCCACCACCGTGGTCACCGCGACCACGATCAGGACGGCGCCGAGCCCGCGCGGGACCTTGCTCCGTTCGAGGAAGCTGGCGGCCGGCGACAGCATGGTGCCGGTGACGAAGGCCATCACGACCGGCAGGAAGAACGCCTTGCCGACATAGAGCACGGTGACGATGGCGATCAGCAAGAGGCCGGCAAGCGCGAAGGCGACGAACTCGGTGCGACGGATCACCGGCGGCAGCTCGATATGGCTGTCGGGAAGCGGACTGCCTTCGCTGTTGCCGGGAGTCAGACGTTCACTGGGAAGGACGCGCACAATCTCTCTCCGGCACGGAAGCCTCGATCCGCGCGCCCATTGGCGAACTGACAATGCGCGAGCAGTGCGGCGGTTCCATCGCGGCTTCGTGAACACGCACTCGCTTGACTGTGACAAGGATGCCGCGCGCAGGGCCGGAACCTGAATCGCCCCCGCGGCGTTTGTTCGCAAGCGCATCACCCTGATGCACGCATCCAACGGGGCAGCACATGACAAAGTTCTCTGCAGTCCGTCGCAGCTTTTCGCCGCGCGTCGTCACCGCCTTCGCCTTCGCGACCGCTCTGCTGGCGGTGCCGTTCGCTGGCGCGAGCGCGCAGACCTACGGCTATGCGCCGATGCAGCCGCAGGCGTATCCGCAGGACCAGGGTTACGCGCAGGGCAATGTGAACGAAGCGCCGCAGCGGCAGGCGGCGGACGAGGATGCCCAGCTGCCCGATCGCCTGCGCAAGCAGATCGTCGGCTTCGACCGCAGCGAGCCGGCCGGCACCATCGTCATCGATACCAACAACACCTATCTCTATTACGTGCTCGGTAATGGTCGTGCGATCCGTTACGGCGTCGGCGTCGGTCGCGAAGGCTTCACCTGGTCCGGCGTGCAGAGCGTCAGCCGCAAGGCGGAATGGCCGGACTGGCATCCGCCGGCCGAGATGATTGCGCGCCAGCCCTATCTGCCGCGCTTCGTCGCCGGCGGTCCCGGCAACCCGCTCGGGGCGCGTGCGATGTATCTCGGCTCCAGTGAATACCGCATCCACGGCACCAACGATCCCTCCACGATCGGCAAGTTCGTCTCCTCCGGCTGCATCCGCATGACCAACGAGGACGTCACCGACCTGTTCGGCCGCGTTAATGTCGGCGCCAAGGTCGTGGTGCTGCCGAAGAACGCGCCGCTGATGGCCAAGGGCGGCGACCCCGCGCGCAAGCGTCCAGCCGTGACGGCGATGCCGTCGGGCCGGCAGGCGCTGAACATCGCGACGTCGGCCGTGAACTAGGAGTAAGAGTGAGTCATATGAGCAGACGCCTGATTGGCAAAGTGGCTGGCGGTACGGCGATCATGGTCGTTGTCTCCGCCGGTCTCGCATTCGCACCGTCGGCGCATGCGGAAGATTTCTTCTCGGCGCTGTTCGGTGCGTTCGGAGCGCGGCCTCCACAGATCCGGACGCCGTTCCCTGGCGATGACATGCCACGCTACGACGCCCCTCGCCAACGCGCGGCCTATGGCGGCGGCACGGCCTATTGCGTGCGCGGCTGCGACGGCCGCTACTTCCCGGCGCAAGGCAATGATGCCGAGAGCAAGGCACAATCCTGCAAGAGCTTCTGCCCGGCTTCCGAGACGTCGCTGGTCTATGGCAGCAATATCGACGACGCCACGGCTGAGAATGGAAAGCCCTATTCCGACCTGCCGAACGCGTTCCGCTACCGCAACGAGATCGTCGCGGGCTGCACCTGCAACGGCAAGGATCCGGCCGGGCTCGCATCGGTCAAGGTCGAGGACGATCCCACGCTGCGCAAGGGCGATATCGTCGCCGGCGCTGACGGCCTGGTGGTCGCCAGCCGCAACGCCAACGACCGCCGCGGCGTCGCGATGAATTTTTCGCCGCTGCCGGCATCGGTGCGCGCCAAATTCCGCCAGGTGCCTGTGGTGGCGAAGGAGTAGGGCGGCGGCTTCACGTGGGCCTAGCGCTACCGCCTCAATCTCCGCTGTCATCCCGGACAGGCGAAGCGCAGATCCGGGATCCATAACCACAGGGAGGCGTTACGGCACGAGCCGATAACCACGAGTCTTCGCCGAACTCCTCCCCGTGGCTATGGATTCCCGCGTTCGCGGGGATGCCACCGAAGGTGTAGAGGCAGTTTGCTATCCAACTTACAACGTTACGCCGCGCGGATCTTGCCGAGGAAGTCGCTGACCTGATGGCCGAGCTGGCGGCTCTGGGTTTCCAGCATCTCGGAGGCCTGCTTGACGTTCTCCGCGGCACCGGCTGCGGTGTCGGCGTCGGCTTTCACGCCGGTGATGTTGTCCGAGACGTTCTTGGTGCCCTGCGCCGCATATTGCGTGCTGCGGGTGATCTCCTGAGTGGCCGCGCCCTGCTCCTGGACGGCGGCGGCGATCGCGGTCGCGACCTCGTTGACTTCGCCGATGATGCCGCCGATGGCCTGGATCGCATTGATGGCATCGCCCGCGACCTTCTGGATGTCGGCGATCTGCTCGGAGATCTCT
>NZ_LBJV01000003.1:194412-556861 GCF_028128855.1 Bradyrhizobium sp. CCBAU 11430 | reverse complement strand
GTAGACAGTGGTGTTGCCGCTGCCGTCGGTGACGAGGTTGCCGCTGACGCCCGAGCCGGACGCAACGCCAGTCGAGGCCGGAGCAGAGCCCGAGCGGAAGGTGATGGTCTTGCCGTTCACGGTCAGCGTGTCGCCGTCGGCGGGCTGGGCGTTGCTGGCCAGGCCGGTGGCGGTGGTGCCGTTGGTCGCGATCAGGGTGATGGCGCCGGTCAGGGCCGTGGTGCCGTCGCCGGCCGTGCCCGCAGTGCCCGTGAAGGAACCGATGGTGGCGCCGAGGGTCGTGGTGCCGCTCGCCGCCGTGGTGCCGCCGGCCGCGCCGCTAAACACAACGTTGCTGCTTGCGGTCGCGCTGGCGAAGCTCGTCGTGCCGCGCAGGTCGGCCGCCGTCGCACCGGCGATGGTGGCGGAGACGTTCGACTTGGTGGAGTAGCCGACCGTGGTCTGCAGCGCCTGGTTGGCGATCGACTTCGCAGAGTCGATCAGCTTCTGCAGCGAGGTGATGCCGGTGTTGGCAGCCTGCAGCACCTGCACGCCGTTGGCGATGCCATCGAGCAGATTGTTGATGTCGCTGGCGCGGTTGTCGAGCGACTGGGCGGTGAAGAAGTTGGTGGGATTGTCCAGGGCCGAATTGACACTCTTGCCGGTCGACAGACGGTTCTGCGTGGTGGCGAGAAGATCAGCAGTGGACTGGAGGGAGAGGAGGTTCTGGCGAACCGACGCGGAGAGGACGATGCCTGACATAACTCTGTTACCTTTCTGGTAAACGACGCAACTGTTACTCGTCTGCTTGGATCGAGAGTGACCCAGCGACCGGCGGACCGTGGCGCCGAGACCTCTAACGAAACATGAAATGAAATCCGTGCCTTTGCCGGGTTTCGCGTGATTCGGCCGGGGACGCCGCGCAAGATCGCCGCGCAGCCGCAAGGGTACCACCTTGAAAATATTGCGGTTTCCCGCGTGAACGGCGGGAATTTACAGGTCGTTAACTAATTCCGAGCGAGAATCACGTCTTAATAGGCCGCAACGAGCGCTCGGTTACGAAAGCGTTGATGGAGAACAGGCAATGGCCCTCAAGGTCGAGCTCAGACCGCACGAACGCATCATCGTCGGCAACTGCGTGATTACCAACACGGACCAGCGCGCGCGCCTCCTGATCGACGGCGACAACGTGCCGATCCTGCGCGAGCGCGACATCCTCACGCCGGAGACCGCGGATTCGCCGGCGAAGCTCGTCTATCTGGCGGTCCAGCTCATGTACATCTCGCCGGATCCGCAGAGCCAGCACGGCACCTATTTCAACCTGGTGCGCGATATCGTCACCGCGGTGCCGAGCGCCTGGCCGATCATCGAGGGCATCAACAACAACATCCTGAACGGCGACCTCTACCGGGCGCTGAAGGATGCCCGCAAGCTGATCGCCTATGAAGAGAAGCTGCGGAGCCAATTCGAGGCCACCCATCCCCAGACGGAAGCGGCCAAGGACGTGAGCTCCGCCGCCTGACCGCGCGCGTTCGCGCGGCCGCCACGCGAACGACCCAGTCCGCAAACGACAACGGCCCCGGATCGTCTCCGGGGCCGTTGTCGTTTCAGCCATGCACCAGTGCTATTGCGCCGCGAGCGGCGGTGCCTCGACCTCGATCATCCCGTCGCCGCACCGCCGGCCGCCGAACTCCAGCACAGCCGCGACCAGCGCATCGATGTCCGCCTCCTCGGTGCGGTGATTGACGATCGCGGCGCGGATCGCAAACCTGCCGCCCAGCGTCGTGCTCGAGGGAGCTGCTATTCCGGACTCCTGGATGTCGGCGACAATCTCGCGATTGACCGCATCATCGGCACGATAGCGGAAGCAGACGATATTGAGGTTGACCTGCGCCAGCAATTCCAGCCGCGGTTCAGCCATTACGCGGGCCTCCAGATATTTCGCCAGCGCGCAGCTTCTCGTGATCGTCGCACCCAGCCGATCGGTGCCGAATGTCTTCAGCGTGAACCACGTCTTCAGCGCACGGAAGCCGCGCGACAGATCTGGGCCGAGATCGCAGGGCCAGACCGCGCCCGCCGCAAGCCCCCTCGCCTCGCGGCGCAGATAGGCCGCGGGCTGCGCGAAGGCCTGCCGATGCAGCTCGCCGTCGCGCACCAGCAGGAAGCCAGCGTCGTAGGGCACCTGCCCCCATTTGTGAAAGTCGAGTGCAATGGAATCTGCGAGCTCGATGCCGCCGAGCAGCGGCGCGAGCTCGGGCGAGAAGATCGCGAGCGCGCCGAAAGCGCCGTCGACGTGAAACCAGATTCCCTCCTCGCGGCACAGCTCCGCGATCGCCTTGAGGTCGTCGATCGCGCCGATGTCGACGGTGCCGGCAGAGGCAACGACCAGGAACGGCGTGAAACCGACCTCACGATCGATTGTGATCTGCGCGCGCAGCGCGGCTACGTCGATGCGATGATCGGCATCGACGCCGATCTTGCGCAGCGCGTCGGTGCCGAGCCCGGCGATGTCCATCGCCCTGGAGACGCAGCCATGCGCGGCCTGCGACGTATAGGCCGTCAGCAGCGTGCCGTCATTGCCGATGCCGTATTGCCGCGCCAGCGTGCCGAGCGCAGCGTTACGCGCCACCAGCACCGCCATCAGATTGGCCATCGACGTGCCCGTGACGAAGATGCCGCTCGCACTGTCCGGAAACGCGAACAGGCGGCGCATCCAGTCGACGATCTGGCGCTCGACCTCGATCGGCATGTGGTCGCGTCCGCCGAGATTGGCGTTGAGGCCGGCTGCGAGCATGTCCGCGATCATGCCGACCGCGGTGCCGCCGCCATGCACCCAGCCCATGAAGCCGGGATGGACGTTGCCGATCGCATACGGCGCGACGTGATCGGCGAATTCGCGGTAGACCTCGGCGAGGTCGCTCGCCTCGCGCGGCACGTCGGCCTTGAAGGCCGCGCGGGTCGCATCGGGAATCGGCTGCCAGACCGGACGCGCCCGAACGTTGGCGATGCCGTCGATCGCATCGTCGAGCATGCGATGGGCGAGCGCGCGAAATTCGCTCCAGTTCTGCGGGTCGAGCGAGGCGTGCGCGACGGAGCTTTGCGCGTTGCGGATGATCTCGTTCATGCTGCACTCCCCTCGCCGGCTCCTGCATGCCGCGACAGCATCGCCGAGAACGCCGCAAAGATCTTTCGCATCTGTGGCGGCTTGTAGGGAAACACGACCGGCGAATCCATGTTGTGCACGACGGCGGTGTTGTCGGCCTCGAACACCAGGAGCTCGCCGTCCTGGTTCTCGGCGCAATCGACGATGAAATAATCGAGGCCGACACGCCTGCTCATCTCGTCGAGCGCGCGTCCGTGGCGCGCGGCGAAGGCGTGATCGAAGTCGCGCATGAAGATCGCTTCTTCTGCCCGCTTCTCCTCGCTGAACGCCATGTAGGCGTTGAGATACCAGATGTCCCAGCGGTCGGCGATCGCCATGTGGCAGGCGTAGGGTTTGCCGTCGACCATCGCGAGACGATATTTGCGGTAGAGCCCGTCGGGATTCACATAGTCGACGAAGCGCGCGACGAAGAAATCCTGCTCATCACGCTCGGCAAGGTAGGCTGCGAGCGCGGCCGCATCGTGGAGCTTCGCGAGTCCGACGCCGGCATGCGATCCGCGCGGCCGCGCGATCATCGGAAAGCGCAGTTCGGCCGCGATGTCCCGGCAGGCGATCTGCCCTCGCGAAAGCTCGGACAATTGCGCGCGCGTCGCGTGGATGGTCGCGGGAATGTCGAGACCCGGCACGCCGGCCAGCAGCCGATGCAGCTTGTCGCGATCGAGATTGCCGATGCGATCGGGACGATTGAGCAGCGGCCGCGGCCAGTGCGGCGCGGCCTTCTCGATCGAGGCGAGCGCATCTCGGCACTCCTCGGAATCGGAGGCGACCACGATGGCGACGTCATGCTCCGGCAAATTCTCCGGCAGACCGACGCCCTTGACCACGTAGAGCGTCAACAGCTCGATGTCGGAGTCTTCGAGCAGAAAATCGATCGGCGTGTTGCCGCCCATGTCGATGTCGGCTGCCAGCGCGAGCACGCGCAAGCCCGGCTTCGGAGCAGCGCCCGGCGTGCGAAACAATTGGTGGAAGCTCAGTACCTCCGACTGGATCGCAAGCCCCTGATCCTTGTCGCCGAGTAGCTGGGTGATCAACGACAGATCCAGCCCTTCGCCCGCCAGTGCGGTCCCCGCCGCGATCCGCGCCAGCAGCTGGTCGCGCAACGGATGCAGGTCGACGCCTTCGAAGGCCTGGCGCGTCAGCTGCGCAAAGCCGATGCGATCGGCGTAGTTCGCCGCCGTCATGCGAAGCGGCGCGGAAACCGGATGCTGCATCTCACACCTCGAACGCGGAGTTTACCGGCACGGCCGCAACCGCGCCACGGTCGAGCAGCAGCTCGATCTTTACCAGGACATGGGCGATGCGATCGAGAATCTGCTGCACGTTGCGTTGCGCCTGCGCCATGTCCGGCGACCAGGCCTCGGTCACGAGCCGTGCGCCGACGCAGAGGCGCAGCACGGCCTGCGGTGCCTCGCCCTGCCGCTCCAGCCGGACCGGCTGGCCGATCAGGCAGCGCTGCACGGCGACCTGCCGGTCCGCCGCACTGCCGCCGATCGCCTCGTTCATGTCACGCGCCAGCGCCCGATGAACGGCCGCGGTCTCGGCGATCGAGACCGGCTTGCCGTCGCGCAGCAGGATGAACGGAAAGATCGTGGTTTGTGCAAATTCCTCATCATCCACGCCGGCGGTCCCGATCGCGGATGGGACGGCGCGAAGCGAAGGCGACAGCGCGATCATGCTGTCGATGCCGGCGGCGAGCTCGGCGAGCATCTCGGCGCGGAAAGCCCCTGATACGGAGTAGTAGCGGCCGATCTCGGCCAGCGCCGCTTCCCAGCGCAGCCATTGACCGAAATTCGGACGGCGTTCGAAGCGCGAACGCAGCGCCGTCCAGGCCACCGGCCAATCGCAACGGCCGGCATAGTCGAAGATACCAGGCGCAAACCCCTCGACCCGGTCGAGCGACCGCGAAAGGCCCTTCGGCACCAGCACCGCGCCGCTGAAGGCGGGCCCACCGAAGAATTTCGAGCCTGTCATCAGCACCATATAGCCGCGGTCGAGATAAGAGCGCAGCCGGCGGCGGCCGAGCCGGGCCTGGCAGGCGTCAACGACGATCTGGACCTTGCGCGGCCAGCGGCGCGCCATCTCGTCGAGACAGGCCGCGCTCGGTGCGCGCCAGCCGAGCTTCGATGCGTCCATGATGTGGAGCAGCACGGGCGCGCCTTGCGCGATCGTGGCCTCGATCGCATGCAGCACCGCGGCATCCGCGTCCGCGCGCATCGCAATCCCCGGCGCGGTCCCGAGCAGCGGCAATGCGAGACTGGCGCCGGCGAGCCCCGCAACCGCACCGTCCTTGCGAACCGCGAGGCCGCTCGCCGTCATGGAGCTGAAATGGTGCCCGCGGGCGGTGTGGATCGTCCCGCTTCCGGTCTGGTCGGCGCCGACCACGATCGTCACCGGCGGCGCGCCGAGCACCGCGCGCGCCAGGAACAGGGCGTGGAGCTGGGAGTCGGTGCCGGAGGGCGAGAACACGACGTCGACGCGCGGCGAGAGCTGGAGATGGCCGCGCAGCTCGTCCCGCATGTCCTCGCAGCGCGCATCGAAGGCGACCTCGACCTCGTCGAACAGGCACTTGTGCATCAGCTCTTCGCGCGCCAGCGCGGCACGGTCGTAGGCCATTTGCGAGATCGTCGATGCGGTCGAGGAGGCGAAATTCCAGATCTCCGGCTCCGGCGAAGCCGCGCAGCCATAGCCGTTGACGCGATCGCTGGCGTCGAGCGCCAGCCGCGGATCACCGCCGGAGACGAGCAGCGTGTCCAGTGGCGTGAAGAGATCGCGCAGGCGATAACGCGAGCCGCCGTCGGGGGCGCGCTCCTGACCTGACAGACGGGATGCGCCGGCGCTCATCCCGGAAGGCTCACGCCGCATCGGCCGCCGCCGCGGGCGCCGGCGCGAATTGCGAGGCGATGTCGCCGTGGAATACCGACGGCCCGACGTGATCGAGCGAGCTCTGGATATCGGCCCAGATCTCGCCGCCGATATCGGTCCAGCGCTTGCAGAAGGCGAAGTCCTCGGAAAGATACGTGCCGGTCGCCGGATCGATCATGCATTCGAACAGCGCGAAACGGTTCTGGCTCGCCGCCAGCGTATCGTGCGAATGCTCGCGGAAGAACTGCAAGGCCGCATAGTCCGGATGGCGGCACATCGCCTCCAGCGCCTGGCGCCGGATCATCAGGAAGCCGGTGCCCGCATAACGCACCCGGGTGAAGCCGTTGACCACGACGATGCGATCGGGGTCCTCGATCTCGAGCACGTAATCGAGCGAGGCGGCCGGCACGTCGGTGCGGCCGGCGTCAATCGCACGCTTTGCCTTATCCCAATTGACCCGCTTGATCGGATAGCAGCCGGCGACGACGTCCGCGCCGCATTCGATCAGCCTGAACACCTGCTCCGGCTTGAAGCCGATATCGGCATCGATGAACAGGAAATGCGTCGCCCTGGGATCGTCCAGGAACATCGCGACCAGATTGGCCCGCGCGCGGGTGATCAGCGCATCGCCGTCGCGCAGCAGCACCTTGAGCTCGAGATTGGACATGCCGTGCACGGCCCGCTGCAGCGCGAAGATCGAGCTCGCATAGATGCTCGACACCTGCCCGCCGAAGCACGGCGTTGCCACTACCAATTGCATCCTGTCCGACATCGGCAGCTCCGCCCCGCTCCAATCCTCACCAAGAGGTAAAGAGGCATGGTTAACGGCGCCTTAACGCATCCTTACAGGAACTTGACGAGCGACAGCTGCGCGAGGTTCGAGGTCACCTGGTAGGACGCCTGGAGCGCGTTCTGCAGCGCCAGCAGCTGGCTCGCGACCTCGTCCGGCGAGGCCGATTCCGCCTGGTCGATGATGGTCTGGAGCTGCGCCTTGGCCTGGGTCTGGCGCGTGCTCGCGTCCTTCATCGTGTTCTGGGCCATCGCGATGTCGGTCTGGATGTCCTCGATGCGCTGCTGGCCGGGCTGCTGGGTCAGCGCCTGGGTGGTGCGCAGGCTCAGCGCGGCGACCTGCCCGCCCGAATACTGCCCGGTCGGCGAGGTCGAGAAGGTCCCGAACACCGCGATTGCCTGCAGCTGCCGGCGGATCGCGTCCTCGTTCGCCTGGGCGCCGTACTGCACCGTGACGGAATCGTCGACCCGCGCCATCGCGGTGGAGCGCGCCGGGCCGGGCCCGTCATTGCCGGTGTACCACTTCACGGTGTTGGCCGAGCCGTTGACCAGCGTCGTCGCCGAGCTCGCGGGCGAGGAGCCGACGCGCAGCGGCGGCTGCGTCGCGGTCACCGGCGTCGCGCTGAAACCGAGCGAACCGAGCGCGCCGGTATTCGAGCTCGTGATGTTCAGGCTCGCCGCATCGTCCGTGTTGATCGTGATCGAACCGCCATGGATTGTCGACGGCTTCGACGTCCCCGTGATCGCGTCGATCTTGCTCATCAGCGTCTGGACGCTGTCGCCGACGTTGAGCTGGTTGCCGGTCGCGCCCGAGGCCACGAAGGTCAGCGTGGTGCCGTTGACGGTGATGGTGTCGCCGGCGACGAAACCCGGCGAGATCGAGTCCGTGGGGCTCGCACCGGACAGCGCCGTCGCTCCGCTGATCGGTACGAGTGGGCCCGCCTGGCTGGTCTTGGGCGTGCCGATCGCAGAGCTGGCGGTGTTGAAGAAATTGTCGCCCGCCGTGACCGCGGATGCCGCCACCAGCGAGGTGCCCGCGAGCTTCTTGATCGCGGTGTTCAGCGCCGTGTTGAGATTCGTCGCGGTGTTGGCCGGGTTGACGGGGGTGCTTGCGTCGATCGCGAAGCTGCCCACCGGGGTCGGCGTAGCCGTCGAGGCGGTCAGGTCGATCTGCTCGGTCGAGCCGTCCGGCAAGGTGAACTGAACGCTGAGCTTGTCGCCGTTGTTCGGATTGAGGCCGTTGAGATTGACCGAGAACGACACCGGCGAGCCGCTCGGACCGGTGATGGTGGCGCCCGTCAGTGTCGAGGAGACCGCCGAGATCTTCAGACCGAACGGCGAACCGGCAACGTCCTCGGACACCTGTATCGCGCCCGACGGCAGCGTCGACTGCACCAGACGACCCATCCCGTCGCCGAGGTCGGCGGCCTGGCGCTCCGCCATCACGGTCTTGAACCCCGCCTGCGTCGTGGTGCCGTTGATGATGTCGCCGGCATCCGCGACCGACTGCGTGCTGACGGCGGTTCCGGAGAACAGATAGCGGTTGCCCGTCTGCGTGTTGAGCACGCCGACCATCGAGCCGAACTGGGCGGCGGCGGTGTTCTGCGCGATGGTCTGGCCGTTGACGTTGAGATCCTGCGCGGTGTTGGCCGCACCCGTCTGCACCGTGCTGCGGATCTTGGTCAGCGACTGCAGCGCGGTATTGGCGAGGTTGATGCTGACATTGACGTTGGTGATCGTGTCGGTATAGGCGGCGATGTTGGAGAGCTGCGCGCGCCCGGCGATTGCAAAGCCCTCGTTGGTGCCCATCCCGGAATAGTTCTGCGACAGCTTGCCGGTCGAGAGCTGCGTCGACAGGTCGGTGAGCTGCTGATTGATGTTGCGGATCTGCGAGCCGAGAATCGACGAAGAGTAGTTGATGCTGCTGATCGACATGTTTCAGAGCCCTGTTACTTGTTACACTTGAGCCTGGAGCAACGTATTCATCATGCTCTGCACCACCGACATGACGTGGGCGTTGGCGGCATAGGCATTCTGCAGCTGGATCAGGTTCGACATCTCCGAGTCCAGATTGACCTTGGAGGTCGAGTCGAACTTGGCCTGGAGCGTCGAGACCACAACGCTCTGGCCCTGCTGGAGCTGGGTGGCCTGGGTCGCGGAATTGGCCTGGACGCTCAGGAACTGCTGCAGATAGTTCGAGACGCTGCCGGTGAAGGGCTGGCTCGCCGAGCCGAGACCGCTCGTTGGCGAATAGGAGAACACCGCCGAGGTGAGCTGCGAGTAGAGATAGTCCGAACGCGCGGTGTCACCCGAAGGCGTCACCGGCGAGGTGTTGTACACCGACATCCTGGTCGGGTCGTTGACCAGCTGCGTGTTCACGGCGATGCGTCCGGCAAGGCCGGTCATCTGCGAGCCCGAGGCGGTGATCGCGCCGGTGTAGAGCGCCTGTCCGCCGTCGGTGAACAGCGGCAGTTGTGGATTGCCCGAGGTCAGCGACGAGATCGTCTTGGTGATCGAGGACGAATTGACCTTGGCAAGGCCGCTGTTGTCGTCCGTGATCCGCAGCGTCGTGGCGCTCGCCGGCGGCAGCGCGGCGGAGAACGTCAAATGCGAGGTGGGGAGCGCCGTGTTGAGCGCCGAAGCGATCGCGCCCATGCCGCCGGAGAAGTTCACGCCGATCTGCATCGGATTGGCGTTGGTGGCGTTCTGCAGCGGCAGCGCCGCCGGATCGGTGACGTTGACGAGGGTGACCTGGCGCTTCGTGTTGGTCGCCGTGTCGGTGTAGGTGAAGGTGGCGGTGTTGCCCGGCAGCGCCCCGGCAAGGTCGATGTCGAAGCCGGCCGGCGGGCCCGACACCGTGGTGCCGGCGGTGGTCTTGTCCGACAGCGCGCTCGACATCGTGGCAGCGAGCTGGTCGATCTGGTTCTGCGCCTGCACCAGCGTCTCGTCGCGCAGCTTCAGATCGGCTGCGATCTGGCCCGAGGAGACCACGTTGTTGGCGACCACGTCGACCTTCGAGCCGTTCGGCAGCACGATGTTGAGCGCGCCGACGCCGGACTTGGCCGGATCGATGTTGTAGAGCGAGGTCGCCGACAGCGCGCCGGCGGAAGCAAAGGTGAATTGCGAGGCGAGCCCGGCGCCGACGAGCTGGATGCCCGTCGTGGTGTAGATGTTGGCCTGGTTCGAACCGTCGGTGGTGACGCGGACGTCGACATATTTCGACAGCGTGTTGATGGCCTGGTCGCGCTGGTCCATCAGCGTCGCGGCCGAGGGATCGTTGGCCGACAGGCCCTGCAGCTTGGTGTTGATGTCGGCGATCTGCTGCATGGCGACGTTGGCCGCTTGCGCCGAATTGCCGAGATCCTGCTCGACATTGGAGCGCAGCGACTGGATGCCCTTGGTGGTGACGTTGAGCTGCGTGGCCAGCGCCTGCGCCGCACCGAGAGCCACGGTTTGCGCCGATGAGGCGCCCGAGCTGGTCGACAGCGCCTGCAGCGCCGTGGTGAACTTGTTCAGCGCGGTTTCGAGCGTGCCGCTGTTGCCCGGCGTGCCATAGACATTCTGAAGCTGCTTCAGGATGTTGGCCATCTGATCGGCGTAGCCGCTGCCGCCGGTCTCGGTGCGCAGCTGGTTCAGCACATAGGTGTCGAGCTCCCGGCTGACGCCGGTCGTCATCGCCGTCGAGCCGAAATCGCCGGTGGTGACCTCGATCTGGTTCGGGGTCTGGACGACGTAACCCGGCGTCTGCGCATTGGCGACGTTCGAGGAAACGATCGAGAGCGCGGCCTGGTTGGCACGCAGACCGCTCATCGCACTGGCGAGGGCTGAACTCAAACCCATGTTACTTGCCGCCTTTGGTTACGTTACGCGCCGATCAGCGCAACACGTTCAAGAGGTCCTGCACCATCGAATTCGCAGTCGTGATCACCTTGGTGTTGGCCGAATAGGCCTGCTGGGTCACGATCAGCTTGGTGAATTCGTCGGCGATGTCGGTGTTGGATCCCTCCAGCGACGAGCCGCTGATGGTGCCCGAAGCGCCGTCGATCGCGTCACCCGACTGCTCGGTCGCGGCATAGGCACCGCCGTCCATCGCCTTCAGATAATTGGTGCCGTTGAAGTGCGACAGCTGAACCTGAGCGAGGTTGAGGTTCTGGCCGTTGGAGAAGGTGCCGACCACGATGCCGTTGTTGTTGACGGCGACCGAGCGAAGCTGACCGGCGGCATAGCCATTCTGCGTGATGGTGTTGATGGTCACCGCGCCGCTGGTGCTGGCATATTGCGTCAGTCCGCCTGAGGAGATGTTGAAGGCGACCGAGCCGAGCGACTGGCCGCTGACGCTGACATTGTTGATGGTGATGCCCGAGCCGCTCGGCGAGGTCAGCGAGCCGTCGCTGGCAAAGGTGAACGTCTGGCCGGTATTGACCCAGCCGACGGTCGTGCCGGTGGCGTTCGGATCGGTCTGGTAGAACAGGTTCCAGCTATCCGAATGACCCGCGCCCAGCGAGGCGCTGTCGGTCTTGGCCCAACGCAATTGCAGGTTCACCGGCGTGCCGGCGGCGTTGTAGGCGGTCACCGCGCCGCCGCTGATCGATTCCTTGGTGAAGGTCGCGATGTCGTTGCCGATCACGCCACCGGTGCCGGCGGTGCCGCCGCCGTCGCGGTTCTTGGTGATGGTCGAGGTGAAGCCGAGCGCCGAGAAGGCAGCGCTGTTGGAGCTGGACACCGAGAGGTTGGAGACGGTGCCGGTGTTCAGCGTGATGACGCCGCCGCTGCTGACCGACGATCCCGAGGCGCCGGAGAGCGCGTCGATCTTGCCGAGCAGAGTCGTGACATTGTCGGTGGTGAGGATCTGAGCGGCGCTGGGAACCGTAGGCGGCGAGACGAAAGTCAGTGTCTGGCCGTTGACGGTGATGGTATCGCCGGCGGCGAAGCCGGACGAGAGCACCTGGGCGCCACCGGCGGTCGCGCTGCCGCTCAGCACCGTTGCACCCGAGATCGCGGGCGAGGACAGCACGTTGCCGCCGCGGGTTACGCTGCTGATGCCGAGCGCGGTGGCGGCCGTACCGCTGCCGACCGCCACGTCGGTGCCGGTGCCGCTGGAGATCACGATGTTGCCGCTGGCGGAGAGCGAGGCCGTGACGCCGGCGCCGCCCGCAGTCTGGATCCCGTTCAGGATGTCCGCGACCGTCGCCGTGGTGCCCGCGCCGAGACCGATCGTGGTGTTGTTGCCGACGGTCGAGACCGTCGTGCCGCCGTTGAACGTGATGGTGTTGCCATTGATGGTCAGCGTCTGGCCGCTCAAGGCGGTGAGGATGCTGGAGGCGAGATGCGTGCCGACCGCGTTATCGAGCGATGTGGTGGTCGAGGCCACCGCCGACGAATTGTTCTGGAGTGCGACCGTGCCCGTGCCCGTCGTCGACGAGTAGGCCGAACGGACGTTGCCGGTTGCAGCCGCGCCGGACACCAATGCGTTGGCATAGGGCGCGGGAGGTGTGCCGACCGGCAGCGGGTTGGCTGCGAAATCGGACGGGTTCAGCCCGCCGGCCGCCAGCAGCGTGCCGCTCGACGCGGTCGTTTTCGCCACCGTGTTCGGCTGGGTCGGCAGGTTCGCAGCGTACTGGATCGAGGTGGTCGCCTGCGCCGGAATGAAGTTGTTCTGGAATTGCAGCACGTTTGCCACGCTGCCGGTCGGGTTACCGGTCTTCGGATCGACCGTGACGCCCATCAGGTAATAACCGGCGCCGTTGACCAGATTGCCGTTGGCATTGAGCTGGAAGTCGCCGCGCCGCGTGTAATAGGTGACGCCGGTGAAGACCGGCACGTTGTCGACGACGCCGCTCGCCTTCTGGATCGAGAAGAAGCCGTCGCCGGTGATCGCCATGTTGGTGGCGACGGTGGAGCCCGAGATCGTGCCCTGCGTGGTGATGGTGGCCTTGGCGTTGGCCGTCACGCCGCCCGCGACCTGCTTGCTCGGGACCGAGGAGTCGGGGATGAGATCGACGAAGCTGGTGCCGATGCCCTTGTAACCGGTGGTGGATGAGTTCGCGATGTTGCCGGAGATGTTCTGCAGCGCGTAGGACTGCGCCTGCAGGCCACCCACCGAGGTGTTCATTGCATCGAAGATACCCATAACTTTGTCTCCAAATCCGATCTCGGCGGCGGGTCGACATGGCCGCAGTCGAAGGAGACAGTCGCAAGGGCTATGCCAATGCGGGTATCTTCAGAAAATCAATGACTTAACAAAAAAGCCCCGGCCTGATGACCGGGGCACATTTGCCGGGACCGGCAACAATTGCCGGGAGAAATTGTCGTTCCGGAGCGAGCGTCAGCATCGAATTCTGGTGCGCAATTGCGTACCTGAGAACCTCGAGATTCTCAGGTGCGCAAGCGCGCACCATAGTTCGGTCCTGCGGTCCTGCGGACCGCCCCGGAATGACAAGGTGAACTCTACGTCGCTGACGCCGCCGCGGGGTGGAAAACCAGCCCGAAACCGTCGATGCAATAGCGCAATCCCGTCGGCTTCGGACCGTCGTCGAAGACGTGGCCGAGATGGCCGCCGCAGCGCCGGCAATGCACCTCTGTGCGAACCATGCCGTAGGCCCGGTCTTCGGTCTTGCCGACATTGCCCTCGATCGGCTGGTAGAAGCTCGGCCAGCCCGTACCGCTCTCGAACTTGGTCTCGGACGCGAACAGCGGCAGGTCGCAGCCGGCGCAGGCGAAGGTCCCCTTGCGGTGCTCCTTCAAGAGCGGACTGGAGCCGGGCCGCTCGGTGCCGTGGTTGCGCAGAATCTCATATTGCTGCGGCGTGAGCTGGGCGCGCCATTCAGCCTCCGTCTTCGTGATCTCGAACTTTTCCGCGGCTTTCTCGCCAGCCTCGGCGGGCGTTGCTCTCAGCCAGCGGAAGGCCCCAAGGCCGAACAGGCCGGCGGCAGTCGTCAACAGGATGCGGCGGTCAAACATCTCATTCTCCGTGCGCGGGCAATCCACGCCCTGAGATACGGGCTTCTGTCGGCCGAAGTTACACGTCCGGGCGGAATTTCTCTCAACTTATTGGGAGACGGCGCCATCATGCGAGGCCGGTTCCACAACCTGCTCTGCCTCCCGGGCCGGGCGTTTCGGCGGCGGGGCCGGTCGCGGCCTGACGCCGGACGGTGGGCGGCGCGGACCAGTGCCGGCGGCCCGGTTGGCCTCGGCAAGCCGCGCCTCGCGCTCCCTGTCCTTGACCCTGGCACGCTCGCGGTAGCGGGCGAGCGAGCCTGCGGCGGCGGAACTCGCCCTGCCCCAGATCCCGACCAGCTGGCCCGCGACCCGCCCCGTGGCGCCGCCCGCCCAGACCAGCTCGAACGGCGAGAACAGCTTCCAGCGCTCATCCCCCCACAGGATGCTGCGCGCGATCATCTGCCCGGCCATGGCGGAGGTGTTCATGCCCTGGCGGCCGAACCCGCTCGCCACCCACAGGCCTTTGCGCAACTGGCCGATCTGCGGCATGCCGTGCACGGTCTGGCCGGTGGCGCCACCGAACATATCAGTGACCTCGACATTGCCGAGCTCCGGAAAGATCGTACGTATCCGCCGCCTGACGCTGCCTGCAAAGCGCTGCGGACGCGCGGCCCAGGTGGTCTCCGGGCTCTCCCACATCAGCCGGTCGCCGTCGACGATGCGGAAATGGTCGACACCGTCGGAATCCATCACCGCTCCCTTGAAGGCGATGATCTCGTGCACGCGCTCGCCGAGCGGCGCGGTGATGCCGGCATAGCGCCAGACCGGCAGCAGCGTCTCCGACAGGCGCCGCAAGGGCGCGCCGAGATGGATGTTGCCGGCAAGCACGATGTGGGTCGCGCGCATACGCGCCGACGGCGTGACGATGCGTTTGCGGATGCCGGAATGATCGATGCTGACGACCGGCGTGTCCTCGAAGATGCGGGCGCCTGCCCGCCGCGCCAGCGCCGCAAGGCCGTGCACATATTTGCGGCCGTCGACCTGGAACGCTTTGGGATAATACACGCCGTGGAAATAGCGATCGGTCCTGAGCACCTCGCGGACGCGATCGACCTGCCAGCCTTCGACCTCGGTGTCGAAATCCTCGTTCAGCATCTGCAACCGGCTGATCAGACGGTCGCCGGCGTCGACGTTGGAGACCTCCAGCACGCCATTGCTCGGGGCGATCCCCGGCATGTTCTCTTCCGTGGCGTTGGCGCGGACGAACTCGGCCCCCTCCTTGGACAGCGTCCACAATTCACGCGCGTCCTCGAAGCCGATGCGCTCAATCAGGTCGGTGAGCGGCAGCGCAAAGCCCGGCAGCACAGTGCCGAGCTGGTTGCCGGAGGCGTTCCAGCCGATATGACGGCCTTCGAGCACCGCGACGCTGGCCCCGAGCCGGGCCGCCTCCAGCGCGATGGAGAGCCCGGCAAGCCCGGCACCGATGACGCAGATGTCGGCGTCGAGATCGAACGACAGCCGCACACGGTCGCGAAAGCCGGCTTCTTCCTGGGACACGCTTGTGAAAGTCTCGCTCATGCCGTTTTCTTAGAGGACTGAGCGGGCGCTTGTCACCTTGTCCTCACCCGCGTCTGTACATTATCAGCGACCGTAACGATTCGAGAATGCCATGCGCCGTTTGATGCTGCTGCGTCACGCCAAGACCGAGACCGACGCGCCGAGCGGCCGTGACCAGGACCGACGGCTCGATGATCGCGGCCACAAGGATGCCGCCCGGATCGGCGACTGGATCGCCGCCCACCCGCCCTTCCCCGAGACCGTGCTGGTGTCGCACGCCGTCCGGGCCCGGCAGACCTGGGACATCGCCTGGGAGGCGATGAAGGACCGCGTCCCGACGCCGCAGGTCGAGATCCTGCCGGAGCTCTACGGCGCCGATCCCGCGCAGATCCTGGAGTCCATTCGCACCGCAACCGCCCCGGCCGACCCGAAGCAATTGCTGCTGGTCGCCCACAATCCCGGCATGCACGAGGCCGCCTTGATGCTGATGGGCGGCGGCGATCCTGATGGCGCCAGGGCGCTCGCTGACAATCTGCCCACCGCGGGGCTTGCGATCTTCGATTTTGACGTCAAGGATTGGGGTGACGTGGCCTACCGCCGCGGCAAGCTGGTGCTGTTCACCAGCCCCAAGCTGCTTCGATCGGGATGATCGCGACGACCGGCAAAAGTTGCTGACTGGAAGATTTGGAGGCGCAGATGTTCAAGTCCATCCTCGTGCCCATCGACCTCGCCGACACCGACCTCGCCAAGCCGGCGATCGCGACCGCGGCAACGCTGTCGCAGACCTGGAGCGGCCAGGTGCGCCTGCTCAACGTGCTGCCGATGACGCCGGTGATGCTGGCCGAATACGTGCCGGCCGATTTCGACGAGCAGCAGCGCCAGACCTCGGAAGAAGCCCTCGCCATCGTCGCACGCGAATCCGGCATCGAGGCTTCCCGCATCTCCAGCGTGGTGCGCCAGGGCGGCATCTACCACGAGATCCTGGAGGAAGCCGTGCACATGAAGGCCGATCTGATCGTGATGACCTCGCACCGGCCGGCAATGCGCACCTACTTCCTCGGCTCCAACGCCGGACACGTCGTGCGCTACGCCAAGTGCTCGGTGCTGGTGGTGAGGCACTAGGCTCTGACCTATTCCCGTCATTGCGAGTGTGACGATGCTGGTGTGCGTCGGAAACTCCGCTCTCGTGCCCCGGACGCAGCGCAGCGCTACTTCAGCGGTGCGCTGCAGAGCCGGGGCCCATGCATCGGCGGATTGCGTGGCCTGCTAGGTCCCGGCTCTGCGCAGCAACGCGAAGGGCGTTGCAGCGCGTCCGGGACACGCGAGCTACCAGACCTTGCGTTGCCCGACGGGCAAAACACACCGTCTATCGGTCAACGTGCGGTGGCCAAAATATTCCACTTTACCGAAATTCGGAAATCACGTATGTGTCGCGACAACCCGGCCCAAGGAAGAGGGGCGTATCGCGATCGTCACGAACGCGGGCCGGGCGGCGGTGGACGTGGGTCACATCGGCGCGAAGGGTTTTGCAGGGCGGGTAACCGTGAGCGAAGACCTCGCGCACACGACCGGTGTGATCGGCGTACGGCAAAACCGTGTGGTCCTGACGCCCGGGGTCTGTGCGTCAAGTGTTGCGGTGATGGGTGTCGTCCAACCGGACGCATCCGTCAGCCATCCGCAAGGCGACGGGGGCAATAGTGCAACGCTCCCCGGGGAGAGCACGACATAAGCCGTAAAGCCACTGCGCAGGGAAGGCCGGGATGTCCTGGCTACACCTGTATGCCGCTGTGCAGATTTCCTTACTGCAACATCGCACAGTGGACCGCGGGTGCCAGCCGGCTCCCGGCCTTCCCTGCGCCCTCTTTCAATTATGAGGGTGAAGAGATGAAGCAAAGCTCGGGCGAGCTGCGCCGCGAGGATGACGAACCATGTCTATCGTTGAACAAAGGTCTCGTGCCCCGGACGCAGCGCAGCGCCTCCCCGGCGATGCGAAGCATCGTCCGGTCGGCGGTGCGCTGCAGAGCCGGGGCCCATGTAGCGGTGCGCGCGGCTTCCTGGGTCCCGGCTCAGCGCAGCAACGCCAAGAGCGTTGCAGCGCGTCCGGGACACGAGAGAGTTCGCCTCACAGATACCGCGTCAGTTCGGCCTTGACCTGCCCGTAGACGGCGTCCTCGATCTGGCTGCGCGTTATCCCGATGTCGCGCAGGGCGCGGTCGTCGAGCTCGTTCAATGTCTTCACCGCCGAGCGGCGCTCGAGGCGGTTGAACAGCGCATAGGCGGCCTGGGCGAGCGTTGCAAAAAATCCGCCCGTTGAGGATGGGCGTAAACTCCGCCCGGCAGTTTGCGAGATCGTGGTCATGTTTCTTCTCCGGCCTGTTGTCCCGCGCGGCGAAGCAGGTGCCGTTGGCGCCGACGCTGTCAGCGCCTGCACCTCATTTGCCGTCGGATTGCTCTCGCTCTCCTCGGCTCAATCGTGGAACTTGATGGAACTTAAATGCTCCAGTACACTGCTCGGAGCAAGTAAAACATTGCTCTCGGTGCAATAATGTCCAAGTTCGAGTACGTGAAGCTTGCCGATGCCATTGCCTCGGATATCTCTAACGGCACGTTAAGGCCCGGCGATCGGCTGCCGCCGCAGCGCAATTTTGCCTATGACCGCGGCATCGCGGTCTCGACCGCGAGCCGGGTTTATACGGAGCTGCTCCGTCGCGGCCTCGTCGTCGGCGAGGTCGGCCGCGGCACCTTTATCTCCGGCGACATCAGGCGCGAGGTCGAAGCTTTGAGCGAGCCGCGCGATGCGCGGATCGATTTCGAGGTCAATTATCCGCTATTGCCGCAGCAATGGGCGATGATCGCCAAGAGCCTTGCGGGGCTCGAGCGCGTCGACGCGCTCGAATCCGCGCTGCGCGTCTCGACCAGCACCGGCACCAAGAGCGCGCGCAACGCTGCCGCCGCCTATCTCGCGCGCAAGGACTTCGCGCCGCAGGCCGAGCAGATCGTCTTCACCGCCAACGGCAAGCAATCGCTCGCCGCCGCGCTCGCGGCGCTCGTCCCCACCGGCGGCCGCTGCGGCGTCGAAGCGCTGACCTACCCTTACGTCAAGAGCATCGCGGCGCGGCTCGGCATCACGCTGGTCCCGATTCCCATGGACGAATTCGGCGCACGTCCCGATGCGATCCAGAAAGCGCATCGCGAGGCGCATCTGTCGGCGCTGTATCTGCAGCCCATCATTCAGAACCCGCTCGGCGTCACCATGAACGCGACGCGGCGCGCCGACATCATGCGCGTCGCCGAAAAGCTCGACCTCACCATCATCGAGGACACCGTCTACGGCTTCCTCGCCGACGACACGCCGCTCGCCGCGCTCGGGCCGGACCGCTGCATCGTGATCGACAGCCTGTCCAAGAAGGTCGCGCCGGGCCTTGCGCTCGGCATCCTCGTGGCGCCGCCTCACCTGCGCGAGAGCGTGATGAGCGCGGTGCGCACCGGCGGCTGGATCGCCTCCGGCCATGCGCTGGCGGCCGGGCAGCGGCTGATGGCCGACGGCACCGTCGCCGAGCTGACGCGGCTGAAGCGCATCGACGCCGCGCGGCGGCAGCAGACCGCCGCAAGGCTGCTGGCCGGCTACCAGCACGCGGCCGATCCGCGCTCCTATCATCTCTGGCTGACGCTGCCGCCGCACTGGCGCTCCCAGACCTTCGTCGGAGCAGCAGCGAGGCGCGGCATCGCGCTGACGCCGTCCTCCACCTTCGCGATCGCCCATGGCCATGCACCGAACGCGGTGCGCCTCGCCCTCGCGCCGCCCACCTTCGAGCAGCTCGATTCCGGCCTGCGCACGCTCGTCTCGCTGCTCGGCACCAAGGAAGAGGATTTCGACTCCACGGAGTAGCTCGCGGAGGCCTCTCAGGCCTCCGGCCACTCCGCAATAAAGCCCTTCGCCCTGTACAGCTCGATCTTGTCCCATTCGTGCAGCATGCGGCGGCAAAATTCGGCGTCGGTGTGCCAGAGCGCGCGCGGCGTCGCAAAGCTGTCGACGGTGAGCAGCATCTTCGTCACCTCCGGCCAGTGCCGGTGCAGCGTCATCGGATAGCGCCGCGCGGTCCAGGTGTTGCCGAGGCAGATCACGCTGCGGATGTTTGCAAGGCTCAGCGCCGCATCGATGATCGGCAGCGAGAAGATCACGTTCTCGCCGGTGTTCATCGCGCGATGCTCCTCGAGGATCCGGTCCGCCGGAATGCCCGCCGCAATCATCGCAGCCTTGATGACCGTGCACTCGGATTGCTCCGAGCCCGGCGTCACACCGCCGCTGACAATCGACCAGCGGAAATAGCCCTCGCGCCACAGCCGCGCGGCGGTGTCTGCGCGCAAGCCGACGTCCTCGCGGGTGCCGAACATGAACAGCAGGTCGGCCGGCCGGAGCGGCGTCTCGATCAGATGGGTGCGGTTGATTCCCGCGATCTCGTCTGCCGTCGGCAGACGCGTGCTGCGGTCCATGACTGACATGGCGGCACGATGCGGCATCGGCGCGGTTGCGCGAAGTCACGTTTGATTGCGGCCGATTGCACCTAGGGCAGCAGGGCCTTCGGCACCTGATCGAAGCTGTATCTCTGCGGCTGGTTGCGCCGGACGAAGCCGCCGACCTGCCAGGCGAACAGCGCGGCAAAGCCGAGGATGAACAGCGCGCCGGCGAACTCGCCGCTCACGAGGGCGCGGATCAACAGGCCCGCCATCGCCACCGTCAGCACCGCCAGGAACGCCAGCACCGCCGCATAGGCCGTGCGGCCGAGCCCCGCCGTCAGCACCGCGCGGCTGCCCGCCTTCGCCATCCGGGCGTGCAGCGCGAGGATGAACGCGCGAAAGCCGTTGTCCTGCGGCGCCATCAGTGCCGCGGTCTGCCAGCTCGTCGACAGGATCGCGATGCGGCGGCCGCTGCTGTGAGTGACATCGGCGCGAAAGCGGTGCTGTTGCATCGACACCGGGCGGAACGACAGCCGGATCGCGCTGATCTCGTCATAAGGCCACAGTGAGGTGCGGCCGCCGATGTGCCAGGACAGCCCCTGCTCCGTCAGCTCGAAGCGATGCGCCGAGCCGATCAGCGACGCCTTATAGGCATAGCTCGTGACTGACGTGACCTCGGCTTCCAAGACCTGCATCTCGATTCATCAATCCCGCCCGCGATCCGCTTGCGCGATCGCCCTCGCCCATCCTACAAGCGAGGCATGGCTGAGACGACCTTTTTTCCGCGCCGCCTGATTCTCGGCGCCGCCGTGATATCAGGAGTGCTGCTCGCGCTGGCGGTGCACATGCTGGGCGCGCGCTATGGGCTCGACCTCGGTGGTCTCTGGCGCTCCGACACGCACGAGTTCATACCCGCGGGCGCGGCGATCGCGTGGTGGCTGATCGCGACGGTCGGCTTCTCCGGCGGCTATTTCACGGCGACATTGATGCAGAGCGCCGCCGACGGCCAGATCCCGCAACGGATGCGGCAGTTCCTGATCGCGGTCGGCGTGCTGCTGCTCGCCGGTGCGGGCCAGGTGGCCTCGGCGCCGAGCCCGGTCCCGACCGTCTCGGGCGTGCTGGCCGGCTTCGCCGCGCTGTGCCTCGGCGCCGTCATGGCATTCTGCGGCGCCCATTTCGCCCTGCGCCGCGGCTAGAGCATGATCCGGAAAAGTGCGAAGCGGTTTTCCGAATAGATCATGCTCAAACAATAGGGTCCTCAAGCCGATGCAAGCAGCCGCGGGCGACCCAGCATGATCGTCACGTCGGAGGCGGGCCGCGGCTTGCTGAACAGATAGCCCTGCGCCTGGGTGCAGCCCTCGCGCCTGAGCAGCTCGAGCTGCGCGTCGTTCTCGACGCCTTCCGCGGTGGTGACGATGCCGAGGCTGCGGCCGAGACCGGTCACGGCGCGGATGATCGCCATGGAATCCTCTCGCGTCGCCAGCTCCGACACGAAGGAGCGGTCGATCTTGATCTTGTCGAACGGGAAGCTGCGCAGATAGCTCAGCGACGAATAGCCGGTGCCGAAATCGTCCAGCGAGATGCGCACGCCCATGGCGCGCAGATCATGCAGCGTGGTCAGCGTCGCCTCGCTATTCTGCAGCAGCACGGATTCGGTGATCTCGAGCTCGAGGCGGCGCGCGTCAAGTCCCGAAGCTGCGAGCGCCGCGATCACGGATGCGATCAGGTTCGGATTCTTGAACTGCACCGGCGACAAATTGACGGCGAGGTCGACATCGTCCGGCCATGTGGCGGCATCGGTGCAGGCCGAGCGCAGCACGAATTCGCCGAGCTGGACGATCAGTCCGGTCTCCTCGGCCAGCGGAATGAAGTCGATGGGCGCGATCAGGCCACGCTGCGGATGGTTCCAGCGCAGCAGCGCCTCGAAGGCGACGACGCGGCCGCTGGCGACGTCGCGGATCGGCTGATAATACGCCTCGAACTCGTCGCGCTGCACCGCCGCGCGCAGGTCCATTTCCAGGAGGCGCCGCGCCTGCGCGCGGGCATCCATGCCGGTCTCGAAGAAGCGATAGGTGCCGCGGCCATCCGCCTTGGCGCGGTAGAGCGCGAGGTCGGCGTTCTTCAACAATTCGCTCGGATCGCTGCCGTCTTGCGGCGACAGCGAGATGCCGATCGAGACGCCGATCACGATCTGATGGTCGTCGATCTCGTAGGGCGCCGAGATGACCTCGACGAGGCGGCCGGCAAGCGATCTCGCAGCGGTTTCCTCGGAGCGGCCGATCTGGACCACGGCGAACTCGTCGCCGCCCAGTCGCGCCACCGTGTCGCTCTCGCCGACCGTCGCCTTCAGCCTGCGGCCGACCTCCCTCAACAGCGCGTCGCCGATGGGATGGCCGAGCGAGTCGTTGATGTCCTTGAAGTGGTCGAGATCGAGACACAGCACCGCGAGCTGATCGCCCGACCTGGTCCGGCGCAGTCCCTGCTCGAGCTGCTCGTGGAACAGCACGCGGTTCGGCAGGCTGGTCAGCGCGTCATGGCGCGCCATGTGCGAGATCTTGGCCTGCGCCTCCAGCCATTCGGTGATGTCCTCGAAGGTCGCGACCCAGCCGCCGCCCTGCATCGGCTGGTTGACGACCCGGATGGAGCGGCCGAACCGGCTGACGATGTCGGTCGTGGTGCGCCCCTCGCGCGCGTCGGCCACGAGGCGGGCGAAGAACTCATCCGCGTCGCCCTGCCACTGGCCCTTGGCCTGCTCGTCCCTGAGCACGTCGACCAGCAGGCGGCCAGTCAGCGCAATGTCGGTGCGGCGGAGCATGGCGGCATAGCGCTCGTTGAACAGCATGACCTTGCCGTCCGCGTCGAACATGCACAGACCCTGCGACATGTTCTCGAGCGCCGTATCCAGCACCATTTGCTGGGCGCCCAATTCACTCCTGGCGCGGCGGTCGAGCAGCGCGGCCACGAGCGCGATCGCGATGATCGCAACCGCCGCACTGGCCGTGAGGAAGGACAGCGACGCCGGCGGGATCGACAGACCGCCGATCGCGAGCGTCGGATCCGGCGTCAGCAGCACCGCGCCCATTGCGGTGAAATGATGCGCGACGATAGCGACGGTCAGCAGGACCGTCGCCGTCAGCGCATGGAAGAGGTCGTCGCGCCGCGCGGCCACGAACAGTGCAAGTGCCGCAAAGACAATTCCTGACAGCACCGAGGCGGCGACCGTGCTTCCGATCCAGTCCACGCGCGCCGGTATCTCCAGCGCCGCCATGCCGGTGTAATGCATCGCCGCGACACCGGTGCCGACGATGGCGCCGCCGAGAACGATCCCGACCGCCCGCGAGGACGACACGGCGATGCTCAGCCCCACGAAGGTCACGGAGATCGCAAAGACCAACGACAGGATCGTCACCGGGATGTTGTAGGCGCCCGCGCCTCCCGGTCCGTAGGCCAGCATCGCGATGAAATGCGTCGCCCAGATGCCGCAGCCGCTGACAGCGGCGTCGAGGCCGAGCCAGGCCAGACGGCCGACGCCTTGCGTCGCGCGCGCCCGGTGGAACAGGCTGATGGCCGCCGCGCTGGCGAGCAGGCACACCGCGCCGCCAAGCGCGACGAGCCGCCAATCGTGCTCTTCGGTGAGACAGTAGAGAATTTGATGCATCGCAGGCCTCTGATGGACCCGCACTTGACCCGATCAATATGGACAGGTGGTAACCGGCTACGCGCCTGTTGCGGCAATGGTGAACGGAAGATGTGTTCATTCACTCGGATTGTTCATCCTCGCGCCGGCGCACCGAGGCCGATCGCGATGGCGGCGAGCAGCAGGACGGACGCGGACACGACCAGCGCTAGATGCAGGCCCGCCATGAACGCCCCCTCCGCGGCCACCAGTGAGCCGAACAGCGCGACGCCGAGCACGCTGCCCGTCTGCCGCGTCGCGTTCAGAACGCCCGCCGCGATGCCGGAGCGCGCTTTGTCGACGCTGCCCAGCAAGGTCGAGGTCAGCGGCGGAACCAGCAGCCCAAGTCCGCCACTGATCGCGATCATCTGCGCGCAGATCGCCCAATAGCTGGTGTCGGCTTCGATCCACAGCAGGCCGAGACAGCCGACCGCCGACACGCTGGCACCGACGACGATGGTCGGGCACGGGCCAATGCGCTCGGCGAGGCGCGGCGCCAGCAGATTGACCGGCAGCACCGCCGCCATCATCGGCACGAAGGCGAGCCCGGTCCACCACGCCGACAGCCCGTTGATCCGCTGGAAGTACAGGCTGAGCACGAAGATCAGGCCGTAGATCGCGATGTTGACGAGCAGGCCGACCAGCGAGGTCAGCGCGAACAGCCGGTGGCCGAACAGCGACAGCGGCAGCATCGGCTGCGCCGCGCGGCTCTCGCGCCAGATGAAGAGCGCGACGAGACCGGCGGCCCCGACGAAGGCTGCGACCACGACCGGATGATCCCACCCGAGCGCACCGCCTTCGATGATCGCGCCGGCCAGCGCCCCCAATGCCCCGATCGCGGCCAGCTGGCCGGGCAGGTCGATCTCGCGCGAGCGGGCCCGCGTGGTCTCGCTGGCGTATCGCCAGCTCAGCCACAGGCCGGCGAGCCCGATCGGCAGATTGACCAGGAAGATCGCGCGCCAGCCGACCAGCGTGATCAGCGCGCCGCCGACGAAGGGGCCGGCGGTGAGCGCAAGGCTCGCGCCGGCAGCCCAGACCGCGACGGCACGGCCGCGCGCGCGGTCGTCCGGATAGGCATGATTGAGCAGCGCGAGGGAATTCGGCACCAGGATCGCCGCCGCCAGCCCCTGCACCAGCCGCGCGCCGATCAGCACGGTCGCATCGGGAGACAGCGCGCAGGCGAGCGAAGCCGCGGTGAAGATGGCGAACCCCGCCATGAAGACGCGCTTGGCGCCGATGCGGTCGCCGAGCGCGCCTGCCGTCAGGATGAAGGCGGCAAACGCGATGGTGTAGGCGCTGACCACCCATTGCAGCTCGGCAACGCCGCCGCCGAGCGTCCGGCCCATCGCATCAAGCGCGGTGTTGACGATGGTGACGTCGAGCTGCACCACGCCGTAGCCGAGGCTCATCGCGGCGAGCGTGAGCGAGGTCGCAAGACGCGAACCGGCATGCGCTACGCCGGCTCCGTGGTCGAAGGTCTCATATTTGATGGTGCTCGCGCGCATGCTGCCACCTCGGTTGCAGCCCCATGCGGAATATACGCTTCTAGCCTGCCGTCATGCTTCGATAACGACCGAACGATGACGTAATGCATGCAAACGCCGCGCGGACACCCGCGCGGCGCCATGCTGGTCAAGCCTAAGCTTAGCTGGCCGCGCGCAGGTTCACCTTGCTCTCTGCGAGCTTGGTGAGCTTCTGGTCGGTCGCCTTCTCCTCCTCCAGCGTCTTGGCGAGCACGGTCGCGCAGTCGTTGCGGCCGAGCTGCTTGGCCCAGGCGATCAGGCTGCCGTAGCGTACGATCTCGTAATGTTCTGCGGCCTGCGCCGCGTTGATCAGGGCGGCGTCGAGCACCGCCTTGTCGGCGACTTCGCCGGCGGTCTCGTCGGCTTCCTCGATGATGCCGTCGATCGCCGGACAGTCGACCGCCTTCACGGGGACGCCGTGCATCTTGAACACTTCTTCGAGCCGCGCGACGTGCTGCTTGGTTTCTTCGAGGTGCGTCAAAAAGCCCTGCTTCAGCTGCGGATCGGTGGCCTTACTGGCCATCTTCGGCAGCGCCTTGGTCAGCTGCTGCTCGGCGTAATAGATGTCCTGGAGCTGATGCACGAACAGGTCGTTCATGGTTTTGATGTCTTTTGTGAACAGTCCCATCGTTCCGTCCTCTTCCGGTTTTGTGGAACACGAAGGCAGCGGCTTGCACGAAAAGCCGCTTATTCCACCATGTTCGGTTGCTGATGGGGCCCCAACGAGCACGCGGTATCGACGTTCCAAAAAAGACCCGGCTGGCTTGCGCTGGAACAATGCGGACGGCGCCGGCATCTGAAATCATGTCGGCATACGAAACGCGCGGGGCCGAGCCGGTTTCACGACTCATATGCTTAACGCGCCGCCGATGTGAACCGCGTATGACAAAAGTGACCGGTCCGACGCAGAACCAATTGTTGTCAAGGGCTGCACAAGCCGGTGTTTTTGCCTTAAATGAGCTGGATCATGCCCAGCGATCGATGCCTGCTTTTGGCCGTGATCGTACCCGACTGGCCAATGTCTGGCCGGGTCGGTCTTGCCCCCCGCCGGGAGGATGAATGCACGGACTGCTGCCCGCGCTGAAACGCGGCTTCAAGAGATGGATCGGCTGGCGACGGCTCGGAGTTGCCGCGAGCATCTTCATTATCGCCTTCGCGATCACCTCGCTGGTGCGGACCCTCAAGGGCATCGATACCGGGGTCATCCTGACTGCGTTAACCGAGATTCCCCGCGGCAGCATCGGGCTGGCGGCGATCTGCGTGTTCTTCGCGTTCTGTACGCTGACCTTCTACGATTTTTTTGCACTGCGAACGATCGGCAAGAAGCACGTTCCGTACCGCATTGCGGCGCTCTCCAGCTTCACGTCCTATTCGATCGGCCACAACATCGGCGCCACGGTCTTCACCGGCGGCGCAATCCGCTTCCGGATCTATTCGGATTACGGGCTGAACGCGATCGACGTCGCCAAGATCTGCTTCCTGTCGGGCCTGACCTTCTGGCTCGGTAACATCTTCGTGCTCTCGATCGGCATGGCGATCCATCCGGATGCGGCGTCCTCGATGGACCAGCTCCCCTCCTCGATCAATCGGCTGATCGCGCTCGGCGGCCTTGCCTCGATCGGTGCCTATCTGGTCTGGCTCTGCATGGGCGAAAAGCGGCGCGAACTCGGCCAGAAGGGCTGGAAGGTCGTGTTGCCGTCGGCGCCGCTGACGCTGGTCCAGATCCTGATCGGTGTGGTCGATCTCGGCTTCTGCGCCACGGCGATGTATCTGCTGATGCCGGCCAATCCGCCGATCGACTGCATGTCGCTGGCCGTGGTGTTCATCCTGGCGACGCTGCTCGGCTTCGCCAGCCACGCCCCCGGCTCGATCGGCGTGTTCGATGCCGCCATGCTGCTGGCGTTGCCCGAATTCGGGCGCGAGCAGCTTCTGGCAACGCTGCTGGTGTTCCGCATCCTCTATTTCGTGATCCCGTTCGGCCTCGCCATCTCCATCATGGGCACGCGCGAGCTCTGGATGAACGTGGTCGAGCCCTGGCAGGAGCGGCGGCGGCTGGCAGAGGCCTGCGCGCAGGCCAATCTGCCCAAGCAGGTGACGCCGATGGAGCGCGAGCGGATACTGCGCCAGGCCAACAAGCGGTAGGCCACGATCTGGACCCGGAGGGGTTGCGGGGGGCGGAGCAATGCTCTCTTATTTCCGCCTCAACTTTGCCGTTGAAGACGCGGGCCATGATCCCTGTATTCCTTCGTACCCTCTCCGCAGGCGCCCTGTTGCTTGCCGGGATTCTGACGGCCATGCCGCCCGAGCGCGCGAGCGCTCAGGACGCCGGCGCCCTGCAGATCAATTGGGAGGTGCGTAACCGCTTCCGGCTGTTCCGCGAGGAGCGCGACTTCCTGCTCCATGTCGAGAACGCGCGCAACCGCAGCATCCTGGCGGCCGAGCAATCGCTGGAGCTCCAGAGCGAAGGCCGCGGGTGGGCCCGCAACATGGTCAATCGGCTCTGCATCGACCTCCAGGGCCGGGTCAACCAGCCCTGCACCCGCGACAACACCAAGGAAAACTACCTCACCCCGATCGATCACCCCGTCACCGTCCGTCTCGTTGGCGCGGTGCCGGTCGGCGCCACCTGCGCCTGGTCGTTCGACGACGGCGACGGGCCGCAGCAATCGACCTTCGACTGCGCCGAGCCGATCAATTTGCGCGTCCGCTACGGCAAGCAGACGGTCGCGACCGTCGACGTCTCCTCCGGCTCCGATCCGACCCAGCGCGTCCAGACCGAGATCCAGGTGCGTGACATCTTCGTCGCCGGCCTCGGGGACAGCATCGCGTCCGGCGAAGGCAATCCGGACCGGCCACTGGCGCTGTCGGACGAAGGATTTTGCTTCCGCTCCTATCTGGGCACCGCCGGTGCGCAGTACTACCGGCCGAGCCGCCACGGCTTCAAAGGCGGCCGCGCCTGCGAGGCGCCGGACACGCTCGCCAACTGGCAGCGCTACAGCGCGCTCTGGTTCAACTCGCCCTGCCACCGCTCGCTCTACAGCTACCAGACGCGCACCGCCCTCGCACTCGCGGTGCGCTACACCCACATCGCAGTGACCTACCTGCCGCTCGCCTGCACCGGCGCCAGCATCGGTGACGGCCTGCTCGGCTCGCAGCGCGCCCGCGAATGCCCACCCGGCAAGACCGGTGTCTGCAACACCAGCGTGAACGCACAGGTCGCCGAGTTGCGCGAGGCGCTCACCGCGGCGAAGAAGCGCCAGCCCGATCGCACGCTCGACCTCGTGCTGCTCTCGGTCGGCGCCAACGACGTCTATTTCTCCGGCCTCGTCGCCGACGTGATCGTCGAGACCGCGACCGAGCGCGCGCTGTTCCGCCGCTCCGGCGTGATGGCGAGCGTCGACGATTCCCGCGATGCGCTGGCGCGCGAACTGCCGCAGAATTTCGTCAAGCTGCGCGAGGCGCTCAAGCCGCTGGTCGGCGGCGACCTTTCGCATGTCGTCTATGTCTCCTACGCCAACCCCGCGCTCGCCGACGGCGGCGTACCCTGCCGCGGCGGCCGGGCCGGCTTCGACATACATCCGGCCTTCAACGCCGATCCGCAGCGCCTTGCCCGCGTCTCGACCTTCGTCGATACCGAGTTCTTGCCGCAGCTGAAGGGGCTTGCCACCTGCAGCCGCGGCGCGCTGTGCCGCGATCCCGAAGCCGACCGCATGACCTTCGTCGATGCGCATCAGGCGGCGTTCGCCGATCACGGCTTCTGCGCCCATTCGGGCAACGACCCCGAATTCGACCGCAGCTGCTTTGCGGAGAACGGCCAGAGCTTCAATCCTGATATCGTGAGCGCGGCGAGCCAGCCGATGCTGTGCGGCCGCGGCGCCTCGGAATACCGCGCCTATCTGCCCCGCGCGCGCTGGATCCGTGACGCCAATGACAGCTATTTTGCCGCGATGACCTATCCGCAGGGATTGCCGGCGGCGAGCCAGCCGACCGACATTCACGACGCGACCTGGGGCGTGCTCTCCGCCGTCTATGGCGGCGCGGTGCATCCGAGCGCGGAAGGGCATGCGGCGATGGCGGATGCGGCGCTGCCGGCCGCGAGCGCGGTGCTCGGGCTCGATGCCGTGCCGCCGGGCGTCACGCGCGGATTTCTGCCGCAGCTGTTGCCGAGCGCAAAGCAGTAGAAGCGCGATCCAGTACGCCGTGACGGCAGTGATTGAATCGAGACGCCTCGGCGTACTGGATTCCCCGCCTGCCGCCTACGCTAAAGCTTCGGCGCCCCACGACCTCAACCACGGCGAAGCCTTGGCGTAGCCGGGTCGCGGAGAATGACGGCGGAGTGCGTGGTGTAGCGCGCTGCCACAAACTGCACTCGCGCAATCTCACTCCCTTACCATCGTTCCCCGCTACCTGCCGTTTCATCAATCCAAAAACGGTATCGATCGATACCCCCTTGAACTTGGACACTTTGCCGCGCGCGCCTCTAGGAGTCGGATCGAGGAAACATTTCGACTTGAGGAGGCGCCTGATGAGCGCAGTGGTGTCCGCAGCGGACGTGAGGAGGTCTCGCGTCAGGCTGTTCATCGTGACCATGTTGTTCCTGGTCACCACCGTCAATTATGCCGACCGCGCCACGCTGTCGATCGCAGGCCCCGCGCTGTCCAAGGAGCTGCATCTCGATCCCGTCGCCATGGGCTGGATCTTCTCGGCGTTCGGCTGGTCCTATGTCGCGGCGCAGGTACCGGGCGGCTGGCTGCTCGACCGTTATGGCTCGCGTCTCGTCTATGCCTTCAGCATCATCATCTGGTCGCTATTCACGCTGATGCAGGGCTGGGTCGGCTTCCTCAGCGCCGGCACGGCTGTTGTCGTGCTGTTCGCGCTCCGCCTCCTGGTCGGCGTCGCGGAAGCGCCCTCCTTCCCCGCCAACGCCCGCATCGTCGCGGCGTGGTTTCCGGGCAACGAGCGCGGCACCGCGTCGGCCTTCTTCAACTCGGGACAGTATTTCGCAACCGTGATCTTTGCGCCGCTGATGGGCTGGATCGCGCACGCCTATGGCTGGCGCTTCGTGTTCTTCGTGATGGGCGCGCTCGGCATCGTCATGGGCTTGGTCTGGCTCAAGACCATCTACGGCCCGGAGGAGCATCCTTCGATCAACGATGCCGAGTTCGACTACATCAAGGAAGGCGGCGCGCTGGTCGATCTCGACGCGCCCAAGGATGATCTGCCGCGCGCGCGTGCGCCCGAGGCCGGCTCCGGCTGGGACCACATCCGCCAGCTGCTCTCCAACCGCATGATGCTCGGCGTCTATCTCGGCCAGTATTGCATCAACACGCTGACCTATTTCTTCCTGACCTGGTTCCCGGTCTACCTCGTCAAGGAGCGCGGCCTGTCGATCCTGCAGGCCGGCTTCGTCGCGACGCTGCCGGCGCTGTGCGGCTTCATCGGCGGCGTGCTCGGCGGCATCATCTCCGATGCGATCCTGCGCCGGACCGGCTCGCTGACCATGGCGCGCAAGATTCCGATCGTCGGCGGCATGCTGCTGTCGATGTCGATCATCGCCTGCAACTATGTCGATGGACAGGCGCTGGTGGTCGGCTTCATGGCGCTCGCCTTCTTCGGCAAGGGCATCGGTGCGCTCGGCTGGGCGGTCGTCTCCGACACCTCGCCAAAGGAAGCCGGCGGCGTCTCCGGCGGCCTGTTCAACACCTTCGGCAATCTCTCCTCGATCACCACGCCGATCGTGATCGGCTACATCCTGGCCGCGACCGGCTCGTTCAACGGCGCGCTGGTGTTCGTGGGCCTCAACGCGCTGGTGGCGGCGTTCGCCTATCTCGTCATCGTCGGCAAGATCGAGCGGGTGACGCTCAAACGTTCCTCCTGAGGGCTCCCGATGGGAGCTTGACCAGGCAACTCAACGGCGGCCCAAAAGCCGCCGTCTTTGTTTTGGGGATGATCGATGCTAGAAGTACCGGGGAAACGCCTTATCCATCTAAGGCATGTATCGATGTTCGACCTCAACCAGCTCCGCTGTTTCGTCACGGTGGCGGAGGAACTGCATTTCGGCCGCGCCGCGACGCGGCTGAACATGACCCAGCCGCCGCTGTCCCGGCAGATCCAGGTGCTCGAGCACATCATCGATGCGCCGCTGCTGGAGCGCACCAGCCGCTCGGTGCGCCTCACCCCGGCGGGGCGCAGCTTTCTGCCGGAGGCGCGGCGCATCCTCAAGCTTGCCGAAAGCGCCTCGCAGGTCGCCCGCCGCATCGCGCTCGGCAAGACCGGCTCGCTGAAGATCGGCTTCACCGCGGCCGCGGCCTATGGCTTCCTGCCGGAACTGGTCGCGGCCTGCCGCGCAAAACTGCCCGAGGTCGACTTCTCGCTGAAGGAGATGGTGTCAGGCGACCAGTTCGAGGCGCTGACCTCGGGCCAGATCGACGCCGGCCTGCTCAGGCCGCCGATCGCGCGCCCCGAGCTCACCAGCCGCCGCGTCGTCGCCGAACCCCTGCTCGCCGCGATCCCGAAGAAGCATCCGCTCGCCAATGCCGACAGCATCACCATCAAGGATTTCGACGACCAGCCCTTCGTGATGTATTCGCCCTATGAGAGCCGCTACTTCCACGATCTCCTGGTGGCGCTGTTCACCCGTGCCGACGTGCTGCCGCGCTACGTCCAGCATCTGAGCCAGATCCACTCGATCCTCGCCATGGTGCGCGCCGGCCTCGGCCTTGCGATCGTGCCGGCGGCGGCTGCGAGCCTGAAGATTTCCGACGTGCGCCTGCGCCCGCTGAAGCTGCGCACGCGCGTCCCCGTCGAGTTGTTCATGGTCTGGCGCCGCGACGACGAGAATCCGCTGCTGTCGGCGCTCGTCAAAATCGCCGGCGAACTGGCCTCTGCGGAGCCCGCGGAAGATTGATGCTGATTTCGCATCGGTCGATATAGGCTTTGGCTTGGACCCGCATCGAACGGTCTCCTAAACCACGGCGCATGGACGCGCAGCCTTCTGCTTGCGTCCTCCACAACACGCAATGAGGGAGCCGCGCCCATGAGCAAGATGACCCCGCAGGAAATGGCCCAGAAGATCGGATCTGGCCTCCTGTCTTTCCCCGTCACGCCCTTCAAGGCTGACTACTCCTTCGACGAGGTGACCTATCGCGCCAACATGGACTGGCTGTGCGGCTATGATGTCGCAGGCCTGTTCGCCGCCGGCGGCACCGGCGAATTCTTCTCGCTGACGCCGACCGAGGTCCCTCAAGTCGTCAAGGTCGCCGTCGACGAGACCAAGGGCCGCGTGCCCGTGCTCGCCGGCACCGGCTATGGCACCGCGATCGCCCGCGAGATCGCAATCGGCGCGGAGAAGGCCGGCGCGGACGGCCTGCTGCTGCTGCCGCCCTACCTCACCCACTCCGAGCAGGAGGGCCTTGCCGCCCATGTCGAGGCGGTCTGCGCCGCCGTGAAAATCGGCGTCATCGTCTACAACCGCGACAACGCGATCCTGCAGCCCGACACGCTCGCGCGGCTTGCCGAGCGCTGCCCGAACCTCGTCGGTTACAAGGACGGCATCGGCGACATCGAGCTGATGACCCGCGTCTACACCAAGCTCGGCGATCGTCTCACCTATGTCGGCGGCCTGCCGACCGCCGAGACTTTCGCGCTGCCCTATCTCGACATGGGCGTGACGACCTATTCCTCGGCCGTGTTCAATTTCGTGCCGGAATTCGCCACCAACTTCTACGCCGCGGTGCGCAAGCGCGACCATGCCACGATCCAGGCCGGGCTGAAGGACTTCATCCTGCCGCTGATCGCGATCCGCAACCGCAAGAAGGGCTATGCCGTCTCGATCATCAAGGCCGGCATGAAGGTGATCGGCCGCGACTCCGGCCCGGTCCGCCCGCCGCTCACCGACCTCACCGAGCAGGAGATCGCCGAAGTGACCGCGCTGGTGAAGAACCTGCCCGCCATCCGATCGACACAACAGGCGGCAGAATAGGGCGACAACAGCGAGGAGCGAGCGATGGCCGTGACCGATATCTCTGGCGCCCCTGTCGTCACGGCGATGCAGGTGATTCCGGTCGCGGGCCGCGACAGCATGCTCCTCAATCTGAGCGGCGCGCATGCGCCATTCTTCACCCGCAACATCGTCATCCTCACCGACAATGCCGGCCACACCGGCGTCGGCGAGGTGCCGGGCGGGCAGAAGATCTGGCAGACGCTGCAGGACGCGCGCGATCTCGTGATCGGCAAGACCGTCGGCGCGCTCAACAACATCCTCGCCGACGTCCGCACCGCCTTCGCCGACCGCGACGCCGGCGGCCGCGGCAAGCAGACTTTCGATCTTCGCGTCATGATCCACGCGGTCACCGCGATCGAATCCGCACTGCTTGATCTGCTTGGCCAGCATCTCAACCTGCCCGTCGCCGCGCTGCTCGGCGAAGGCCAGCAACGCAACAGCGTCGAGACGCTCGGCTATCTCTTCTTCGTCGGCGACCGGCGCAAGTCGAAGCTGAACTACGTCCAGGGCGAGACCGGCAAGGCGGAATGGTTCAATCTCCGCCATCAGGAGGCGATGACCCCGGAGACCGTGGTGCGGCTCGCGGAAGCCACCCACGACCATTACGGCTTCGCCGACTTCAAGCTGAAAGGCGGCGTGCTGCGCGGCGAGCAGGAGATCGAGGCCGTCACCGCGATCGCAAAGCGCTTCCCGAACGCGCGCGTGACGCTCGATCCCAATGGCGCCTGGTCGCTCGACGAGGCAATCCGCCTCTGCAAGGACATGCACGGCATCCTCGCCTATGCCGAGGACCCCTGCGGCGCCGAGGCCGGCTTTTCCGGCCGCGAGATCATGGCCGAGTTCCGCCGCGCCACCGGCCTGCCGACCGCGACCAACATGATCGCCACCGACTGGCGGCAGCTCTCCCATGCGCTGCGTCTCGGCGCGGTGGACATTCCGCTCGCCGATCCCCATTTCTGGACCATGCAGGGCTCGGTGCGGGTGGCGCAGACCTGCCGTGACAACGGCCTGACCTGGGGCTCGCACTCCAACAACCATTTCGACATTTCGCTGGCCATGTTCACCCATGTCGGCGCCGCCGCCCCCGGCAAGGTCACTGCGATCGACACCCATTGGATCTGGCAGGACGGCCAGGCGCTCACCAAAGAGCCGCTCCAGATCAAGGGCGGCAAGATTGCCGTCCCTGATAGCCCGGGCCTGGGCATCGAAATCGACAGGGCCGCCATCGACGCGGCGCATGACCTCTACAAGCAGCATGGACTCGGTGCCCGCGATGACGCTATTGCCATGCAGGACCTGATCCCCGGCTGGACCTTTGACGACAAGCGTCCGTGCCTCGTGCGTTAGACAAACTTCAGGCATGATCCCGGAAATGTGGGCACCGGGTTTCCGATAGGGATCATGCCCCTTAAACGACTTGGAGGAATGAGATGACTGCGATCCTGAAGAACTTCATCGGCGGCGAATGGGTCGACGGCTCCGGCGTCACCAGGAACATCAACCCCTCCAACACCAACGACGTCGTCGGCGAATACGCCAAGGCCGACAAGGCGCAGACCGAGAAGGCCATTGCAGCCGCCAAGGCCGCCTTCCCCGCCTGGGCGCAGTCGACGCCGCAGGTTCGCTATGACGCATTGAACAAGATTTCCCTCGAGATCCTCGCCCGCAAGGAAGAGCTCGGCCGCCTGCTCGCCCGCGAGGAAGGCAAGACGCTCCCCGAGGGCGTCGGCGAGGTCGCGCGTGCCGGCCAGATCTTTGCGTTCTTCGCCGGCGAGGCGTTGCGCCTGATCGGCGAGAAGGGCGCCTCCGTGCGTCCCGGCCTCGACGTCGAGCTCACCCGTGAGCCGGTCGGCGTCGTCGGCATGATCACGCCCTGGAATTTCCCGATCGCGATCCCGGCCTGGAAGATCGCGCCCGCGCTGTGCTACGGCAACACCGTGGTATTCAAGCCGGCTGAGCTGGTGCCGGGCTCGGGTCACGCGCTGGCCGAAATCATCACCCGCTCCGGCATTCCCGCCGGCGTGTTCAACCTCGTGGTCGGCTCCGGCTCGGTGGTCGGCCAGACCCTGCTCGACCACCCCGACGTCGCGGCGATCTCCTTCACGGGCTCGGTGCAGACCGGACGCAAGATCGCGCAGGCCTGCGTGCTCTCGAACCCGATGAAGAAGTTCCAGCTGGAGATGGGCGGCAAGAATCCGCTGGTCGTGCTCGACGACGCCGACCTCAAGACCGCCGTCGAGGTCGCCGTCAACGGTGCCTATTTCTCCACCGGCCAGCGCTGCACCGCCTCCTCCCGCCTGATCGTCACCGAAGGCATTCACGACCGCTTCGTCGCGGCGGTGGCCGAGCGCCTGAACGGCCTGTCGGTCGACGACGCGCTCAAGGCCGGCGTGCATATCGGCCCCGTCGTGGACCAGAGCCAGCTCGACCAGGACCTGCGCTACATCAAGATCGGCCAGGACGAGGGTGCGAAGCTGTCGTTCGGCGGCGAGTTGCTCAAGCGCGAGAACCCCGGCCACTACCTGCAGCCGGCGCTGTTCACCGAAGCCAACAACAACATGCGCATCGCGCGTGAGGAGATCTTTGGCCCGGTCGCCGCCGTCATCCGCGCCAAGAACTACGAAGAGGCGCTGGCGATCTCCAACGACACCGAGTTCGGCCTCGCCTCCGGCATCTGCACCACCAGCCTGAAATACGCCTCGCACTACAAGCGCAACAGCGAGTCCGGCATGGTGATGGTCAACCTGCCGACCGCCGGCGTCGACTATCACGTGCCGTTCGGCGGCCGGAAGGGCTCGAGCTACGGCGCCCGCGAGCAGGGCTCCTACGCGCGCGAGTTCTACACGACGGTGAAGACGGCTTATACGTTCCCGGGCTGACCACCGGGAAGATATCGTAGGGTGGGCAAAGCGAAGCGTGCCCACCGCTTACGTTCGGTATGAAGCATGGTGGGCACGGCGCGTTGCGCCATTGCCCACCCTACGGCTTCGGAGGCAAGCGTAGATGGACCAGGACGTCGCAGCGAAAGAGCAGCCCCGCTACATCAAGCTCAACGAGCGCGACAACGTCGCGATCGTGGTCAATGATTTTGGGCTTCCCGCCGGCTCCCGCTTTGCCAGCGGCCTGACACTGCGCGCCTTCGTGCCGCAGGGGCACAAGACGGCGCTGGTCGACATCGCGCAAGATCAGCCGATCGTCCGCTACGGCGAGATCATCGGCTACGCGCTGTCGCCGATCCTGGCCGGCGAATGGGTCGACGAGGCACGCATTCGCATGCCGGATGCCCCCGACCTCGACAAGCTCGAAATCTCGACCGCCGTCCCCGCGCCGCTGCCGCCGCTCGAAGGGTTCACCTTCGAAGGCTATCGCAATCCGGACGGCTCGGTCGGCACCAAGAACATCCTCGGCATCTCCTCTTCCGTGCAATGCGTCAAGGGCACGATGGAATATGCGGTCAAGCGAATCCGCGCCGAGCTGCTGCCGAAATACCCCAACGTCGACGACGTCGTGCCGCTGACCCATGCCTATGGCTGCGGCGTCGCCATCACCGCGCCAGACGCAGTGATTCCGATCCGCACGCTGCAGAACATCGCGCTCAACCCGAATTTCGGCGGCGAGATCCTCGTCGTCGGCCTCGGCTGCGAGAAGCTCGCACCGGAGCGGCTGGTGCCGGAAGGCGTCAGCGATGCCATCGTGCGCATGCAGGACGAAGCCTTCGACGGCTTCGGCGCCATCGTCGATGCGATCATGACGCAGGCGGAGGCGCGGCTGAAAATTCTCAACAAGCGCACCCGAGAGACCTGCCCGGCCTCCGATCTCGTCATCGGCCTGCAATGCGGCGGCAGCGACGCCTTCTCCGGCGTCACCGCCAATCCCGCCGTCGGCTTCGCCGCCGACCTCCTGGTGCGTGCCGGCGCCACCGTGATGTTCTCGGAAGTGACCGAGGTGCGCGATGCCATCCAGCTGCTCACGCGACGCGCCATCAACGAGGACGTCGGCCGCGCGCTGGTGCGCGAGATGGCCTGGTACGATTCCTATCTTGCCCGCGGCGGCGCCGATCGCAGCGCCAACACCACGCCCGGCAACAAGAAAGGCGGCCTCGCCAACATCGTCGAGAAGTCACTGGGCTCGATCGTCAAGTCCGGCTCGAGCGCAATCACCGGCGTGCTCTCGCCCGGCGAGAAGGCGACGCAGAAGGGCATGCTGTTCGCGGCAACCCCCGCCTCCGACTTCATCTGCGGCACGCTTCAGCTCGCCTCCGGCATGACGTTGCAGGTGTTCACCACCGGCCGCGGCACGCCCTACGGCCTTGCGGCCGCGCCTGTCATCAAGGTCGCGACCCGCAGCGAGCTGGCGCGGCGCTGGAAAGACCTGATCGACTTCGACGCAGGCCGCATCGCCACCGGCGAGAAGACCATCGAGGAGACGGGTTGGGACCTGTTCCGCCTGATCCTCGATGTCGCCTCCGGCCGCACCAAGCCATGGTCGGACCGCTGGGGCATCCACAACGATCTGACGCTGTTCAATCCCGCGCCGGTGACCTGAGGCCGCCAGCCGGCTTCACTGACCACCGATCAGATGCATGTCGTCCAGCGTGACGGGCAGGCTGCGCGTGATGAGATCCGCAATCGCCGCGCGCAGCCGTTCGCTCGAAGCCGGACCGTCAAACGTCCCGTCCACCGGCCCGCTCGGGCCGGCGATCCCTATGGTCCCGGTGTTGTCGAGCGGCGCGGCCGCCCTCTTCTCGATCACGTCGAACGTCTTGCCGTCGATGACGCGGACCTCGTACAGCGCGTGGATCAGGCCGTAGTCCGCAAGCAGCGTCCGGTATTCGGCGATCCCGACCCCCTCGACGTTACGACCGTTTCCGAGTTTCGATTTCGCGCGGGTAATGACGATGTACGCATCCAGTCCCTGGGGCGTGACGTCGGTGCGAACCAGCTCCTTGAACGGATCGCTCCGCAGCAGATTGACGGGCGTGACCGCCGAATCTCTGACAGCAGCGAAGGCGGCGCGGGTGTAGTTGACGGCCTGAACGCGATAGCGTCCGCCTAGCAGCCGGGTGACCTGCTGGACGATCAGCTCATCCAGCCCCCATGCACTGATCGAGGCGCCTTGCCCGGTGGAGCCGAGCTTGGTAAGGCCTGCCTGTGAAAGGCTCATCTCTTCGCCGATGGCGGAGACGATGCCCACCGTCTTGATCGCCTGGAGCCGGCTCGCCCGCGTCTCGAACGCCGCCGCGGCGCCGAGGGCGACGCAAGCGGCTGCGAGGCCAATCCATAGAAAAGCAGTGCGACGCATGGTGACCTATCGGATCCTGAAATCGAACGAATACGACGCGCCGAGACCGACGGTGGTCTGGTTCGACGATCCCCGCAGCTTCACCAGCGGACTGTCCGCGGCATCGCCCAGCAGCTTCTCGTACTCGACATAGGCATGGACCTCCCACTGCGGATTGATGCGATAGGAGACCTGGCTGCCGAAGCCGACCGAGTGCGCGCCGCCCCTGGCGTTGTATGACGGCAATCCCGACGCCAGCGCCTGCGGGGCGTCGACGCCGAAATAGGGAGCGGTCGCCTTGGTGCTTTTCCAGGTGAAGCGCGGGCCGGCCGAGATCGTCAACCTCTGAATCAGCGGCACGATGACGTCGGCAGAGATGTCGGCGACGGTGCCGGTATGGCCGCCCACGCCCTGGCGCAGTTCGCTGCGCAGGCGGAGCCAGTCGACCGGATAATATTCGACGAAGCCGCCAAGCTCGTAGGCGGCCTTGACGTCGCCAAGGCCGGTCAGCTCGGCATATTTGTCGGCCTTGCGCGAGGCGACGTATTTGAACGCAGGCCCTGCGCGAAAATTGCCGACGTCGAGCAGCGCGATGCTGGCGCTGTCGCGCGGCCCGCGAAACTGGTCGATCGATCCGGCGCGGCGAATGGAGAAGATCGGGATCGGCATGAACCTGCCGTTCTTCGATCCGACGAAGTCAGGCATGTACTCGCCGCCGATGCCGACCATGACCGTCCAGTTGCCGGAAGGCGAAGGCAGCATCGGCAGCTCGAAGGGCGGCGCCGGCAGCGTGAACGCGGTCTGCGCCGATGCGGATTGAGGGATCGCCATGATCGCGCCGAGTGCGGTGAGCAAGGTGGTCGTGAGCCGCACATTCACCGTGAGGCGAAGAGCGGCGTCGTCAAAATGCTTCATTACAGGGCCCCGGACCGGCCTTCCTGGCCTGGTCGACTCGTGTGGTTGGAGCTCCAGTATGTGGTCCGGCAAAATTGCCCCAAGATTGCAAGCCGAAAACCGCCGCCCCACCATGCTCCCGGCGCGCACCTGGCGACGGCCGCCGAACCAACATTGCCCGAACATTGCCGCGCGGCGCTCACGCCGCCAAACTTTGACCGCCGGTGCCGGCCAGCGCCGTCACCGCTGCCTTTTATTCGCCAAGCTCGCTGCCTTTATGGGAACCCTGCGCAGGAGCCGAAACGCCAGACTTCGGCCAGGGAGCGTCACGCTCGGGGTTTTGTTGCCCAGCAGAGTCAAGGACGACCCGCGTGCGTTCCCTCGTAATCGAAGACGAACCGCAGATCGGCGCCTATGTCAGCCGCCTGCTCGGGCAATTGCACGGGATCGTCGATCTCGTCGGCTCGATTGCCGATGCCCGCCAGGCGCTGGACAATTTCAAATATGATCTCGCGATCGTCGACCGCATGCTGCCCGACGGCGATGCGCTCCAGGTGGTCACGGCGCTGAGCCGATCGCCGGAACGCCCCGCCATCATCATGTTGACCTCCAAGGACGCCAAGGAGGATGTCGTCGACGGCCTCAACAGCGGCGCCGACGATTATCTCGGCAAGCCGTTCGAGCCGCAGGAGCTGATCGCGCGGGTGCGCGCGGTGCTGCGGCGACCCCGGCTGCTCGCCCCTTCGGTGCTGTCGCTCGGCAATGTGGAGCTGCATCTCGGCAGCAACGAGGCGGTGGTTGCCGACACCAAGATCCTACTGCGGCGGCGCGAGGCGCTGATCCTCGGAGCTCTCCTGATGCGGCGCGACCGCGTCATCACCCGCGCCGCCCTGATCGAGGAGATCTATGGCTTCGACGACGAGATCGAATCCAACACGCTGGAAGCTCAGGTCTCGCGGCTAAGGAAGAAATTGCTCGAACTCGGCGGCGATGTCGAGATCCGCAGCATGCGAGGCATCGGCTACATCCTGCGGCTGGCGCCGCCGCGATGACGTCGATCGCCCGAACGTTTGCGCTGTCGCTCGGCATCGCCGCGACAATGATCTTCCTGATCATGGTCGCGATCTTCGTCTCGAGGTACCCGCTGGAGGAACGCGAGTTCAGGGCCTGCCGGGTCGTCGCCGCTGTTCTCGATCGCGCTACCGAGATCGATGGACGAAACCTGACGATACGCCCGACTTCCGCACTCGCGGAGTTGAAGGCCGACAGCCCGAACCTCTGGTACGTCGTGTCCGCAGGCGACATGGTCAGCGAGTACGGCAGCGAACGCCGGCCGGCCCTCCCCTTCGCCTTTCCCTATCACGGGCCTGTCGGCTCATCGGTCTTCAACACACTCGACCAGAAGAGCACCTTCTGCCTCGCCGTCGCGCAAAGGGGCTCATTGCAGCTCGCGATGATGGTCGGCGAGCCTCAGGTCCGCTTCGGACGAATGGCCGGGAACTTCCTCGTCAACAGGATTTTTTCGATCATCCTAGTAGCGCTGGCCTTTGCGGCGACCGTCGCCATCGGCTCGGCGCTTGCTGCACGTTTCGTCTCGCGTGGGATCGAACGGGTGGCGCTTCGCGCGCTCGCGATCGACCCGTCGGCACCGCAAGGTCTGATCTCCCTGTCCGAGGTCCCTCGCGAATTGAAGCCGTTGGTCGAGGCGCTGAACCGCGCCTTCGGCGAGATCGACGCCTATATCAGGATGCAGCGCCGCTTCCTCGGCAACGCCGCCCATCAGCTGCGCACACCGCTGACGCTGCTGCGCGCGAAGGTCGAGGACGTGTCCGAGCCGGCCCTGAAGGTCGAGCTGGTGCGCGACATCAGGCGCCTGACGTCGCTGGTCTCCGCCATGCTGGACCTGGCGCGGCTGCAAAATCATGCGATCGAAAAACGGCCGATCGATCTCGCCCAGATCACGCTGGACGTGCTGGCCGATTTCGGCCCCTCGGCACTGGACGCCGGCATCGAGCTCGCGCTGGAACAGGCCGAGAAAGGTCCGCTCCTGGTGCAGGGCGTGGATGCCGCGGTTCGCAGCGCGCTTGCCAATCTCGTCGGAAACGCGCTCATCCACGCCCATGGCGCGCGACGCATCGTCGCCACGCTCCGCCGCGACGGCGTCTCGATCGACGACGACGGCGCGGGCCTGCCCGATGGCGCGGAACACAAACTGCTCGAGCCGTTTCAGACCGGCAACACCGCCGGCGACGGCGCGGGCCTCGGCTTGTCGATCGTCCGCGAGATCATGGCGGCCCACGGCGGCGAGCTGATCACCTCCTCCACGCCTGGCCGCGGCACGAGCATGAGCCTGCGCTTTCCCGTCGCCGCCGCGCCGACCATATCTGCGCAGCTGGAGTTGCAGACAAGCTAGCTGCGAGCTGCTTCGATCGATGCGGCGAAACCGTCCGGAAACATTGGCGCCAAAAACTTCTTCCTCGTTTCGTCGTTGCGCATCAAGCAATCAATATGTTCGTCGACGGCCACGGGAATGTTCTCTCACAAGCGAACCTGGCCCGGCATCGCCACGACCAAACCTCCGATTGACACCTTCAACGGAGATTTTCCAATGCGTGTTCTCACAATGATTGCCGTCGCCAGTGCCGCGATTGCGAGCTCGACCGGTGCTTTCGCCAGTGAGCTTCCCTCTTACGAACTGAAGTCGCTGCCGATCTCGGCGATGCAGGTGCAGGTGCTCGGCGGCGCCGGCGTCGAGGAGCAGTCGACCGCGCCGGCGATGACCGTCGCCGGCATGCCCGCCTCGCCCGCACAGGTCTCGGTGTTGTCGCCGCGCGTGAAGCAGCTTGCGAGCGCCGGCTCGGGAAGCGAAGCGCGCTAAGCCTCCCCTTCGCCTTCGGCGCCTGCATCTGATGCGGGCGCCGTCAGCGTTTTCAGGTCATGCTGCCCGGCATGAAACAGCGTACCCGCGGATGGCCGTCGATATAGTGCTTCCACACCATGGTGCGACCGATCTTGTTCGGCACGGTGATGACGGCACCGTCGGGCACCACGACCCACTCGTTGTCGATGCGGACGCGGAAGCGGCCGTGATCGGACTCCCAATCGACGTCGGCAATGACGTAGCCGTCCGCATCCGTGCAGCATTGCCCGTATTCGCTGTACAGGCTCTCGAACCAGGGCTTCAACGGCGAGTTGGCATAGCGTCCGTCATCGCGCGCCTGCGCCGATGTCGTCACGAGCGCGGCGAGGCCCAGCAAGGGCGCCGCATACAATCTTGCAGGTCGCAATCTTGCAAGTCGCAATCTTGGAGGTCGCATATCGTCTCCGCGGGTCGACGTGATCGCCGCATGGGACAACGCACGCCGCCCGCCTTCCGCAGCTTGCGCGAAAGGCGCGGAGGGCAGCGACTCATTCCCCCAGCAGCTCTGCGGATAGCTATGCAAATCCGGCGCCAGCATGCATTCCGGGCAACTACTGGAGCGGGCCCGCGGCCCGTTGGTCTTTCGGCGGATATGGCCGCCGCCGACTCTCCGTCGTCCCGCCTGCGCGAGGAATGACGACGATGTGCGGAGCTACTGCCGATCAGGCGGCCCAGCGCGCGACGGACACCCTTACTGCTTGGGCGCCGGCGCCATCATCGTGCCGCCACTCTTCTTCGTCGGCGCCGGCGGCTTGGTGGCCGCAGCCTGCGCGGGCAGATATTTTGCGACGATGGCGGGATCGACCTGGGCGATGTTGGTGTCAGGCAGGCGCGTCCAGGCCTCGTCCTTGCCGAGCAGCGCGATGCCGAGATAGCCGCGCAGGGTCAGGGTCTGGCCATCAGGACTGACCTTCATGTTGGCCTTCCAGATCTGGCCGTCGCGCGGATTGAGAACGTTGCCGCCTTCGTACTTCAATCCTTCGCGCTTCATGTTGCGGACGAAGGAGATGCCGAGCACCGGTGCGTTCTTGCGATCGTCGGTGCACTTGGCGCAGATCTCGTTCGGATCATCGCCGGGCCGCGGGAAGGTCTTTGCGATCACGCCTTCGAAGATGCCGTTATGGTCGATGAAGAGGAACCATCCGACCGTCTTGCCGTCCTCGACCTTCTGCCAGAGGCCCGCCGCCGTGGGCTCGGCGATTTGTGCCGCAGACGGCGTCACCGTCGCGAGCGACAATGCGAGCGCGAGGAAGGGGAGCAGCCGAGAGCTGGAAAAAATCCGCATTAGGTCACCTTGTAATTCCACGACCGGAATGGCCGCAGACTACGGCGATTTCGCGAACGGTTCCAGCGCCAGAAACATGGGGCATCCCCTCCCCACCCCGCCGCCGTCAGTTGACACCGAGCTTCTTTTGCAGGCTGGAGGACGAGGTCGTGTACTGGAACACGAGCCGCTTCTCCGGATAGACGTAGCGATGGGCTTTTTGCGACATCAGCGCGCCCTCGTGGAAGCCGCACAGGATCAGCTTGATCTTGCCGGGATAGGTGTTGATGTCGCCGATCGCGAAGATGCCGGGAACATTGGTCTCGAACGCGGACGTCTCGACCGGCACCAGATTGTTCTCCAGCGCGATGCCCCAGTTCGCGACAGGGCCGAGCTTCATGGTCAGCCCGAAGAACGGCAGCATGGTGTCGCAGGAAATCTCCGTGACGCTGTTGTCGTTGCCCTTGATGGTAGCGCCCGTGAGCTTGCCCTCGGTGCCTGAGAGAGCGGTGACCTGGCCGAGCCGGAGATCCATCTTGCCGCCGGCGACCAGCGCACGCATCTGCTCGACGCTGTGGGGCGCGGCGCGAAACTCGTCACGCCTGTGCAACAGCGTAATGCGCTTCGCAATCGGATGCAGATTGAGCGTCCAGTCGAGCGCGGAATCGCCGCCGCCGACGACCAGCACGTTCTTGTCGCGGAACGTCTCCATCTTGCGCACGGCGTAATGGACTGAAGTGCCTTCATAGGCCTCGATGCCCGGCACCGGCGGACGCTTGGGCTGGAACGAGCCGCCGCCGGCCGCGATCACCAGCACCTTGCATTCGAACACCTTGCCCGCGTCGGTGATGCAGCGAAAGGCGGGATCGCCGATCTTCTCCACGGTCTCGACCATCTCGCCGAGATGGAAGGTCGGATGGAACGGCTTGATCTGCTCCATCAACGCGTCGGTGAGGCCCTGCCCCGAAACCTGCGGAATGCCGGGAATGTCGTAGATCGGCTTTTCCGGATAGAGCTCGGCGCACTGGCCGCCGACCTTGTCGAGAATGTCGACGAAATGCGTCTTCATGTCGAGAAGGCCAAGCTCGAAGGCGGCGAACAGACCGCACGGGCCGGCGCCAATAATCAGCACATCGGTTTTGATCACGTCGCTCATGTCGTCTCTTTATCGGTCGTTATCGGTTGGACGGCGCCCGGCGGGCAGAGGTGACCCTGCCTGTCTAGCCAACGGGGATGGATCAGGGAAGGCATAAAAGCGGGAGCGCCCCGCAGCCGCGCCCACTTGCCGGGTCAGGATAACTGGGTTGTAACGAGGATGGATATGACGGAGATCAATCGGTGAACGCACCAAGCCGCCTCGACACGACGCCGCGTCTGGAGGACTTCCCCTTCCGCCTCAGCGACAATGTCCGCTTTGGCGATCTCGACCCCAACCAGCACGTCAACAACGCTGTCTACGCCACCTATTTCGAGACCGGCCGCGTCACGCTGATGAAGCTTCCCCAGTACGGTCTGACCCCGCCGGGCCTCGCCTGGATCATGGTGCGGCTCGACATGCATTTCCGCGCCGAACTGCACTGGCCAAACACGATCGAGCTCGGCCTCGGCGTAGTGAAGCTCGGACGGACGTCAGTGACCTTCGAGCAGGTCGTGTTCTCGGAGGGAAAATGCATCGCCTCGGCGATTTCGGTCGGCGTCTTGCTCGACGAGGCGACGCGCCGGCCGGCCCCGCTGACCGCGGAGGTGATCGAGAAATTCAGACCCTGGCACAAGCGCGGCATCGAAGTCGCGCCGCCGAGCGCTTCGTAAATCGCAAGAAGGAGCAGGCTTGAAAGATCAGGCCTGGCGTTCCGGTGTCGTCACGACGAGACCGTCGAGATCGTCGGAGACCTTGATCTGGCAGGACAGGCGCGAATTCGGGCGCACATCGAAGCCGAAATCGAGCATGTCCTCTTCCATCGGCGTCGGGCTGCCGACCTTCTCACGCCAGGCTTCGTCGACATAGACATGGCAGGTCGCGCAGGCGCAGGCGCCGCCGCATTCGGCCTCGACGCCGGGAATGCTGTTGCGGATCGCGGCTTCCATCACGGTTGCGCCGTTCTCGATTTCCACCGTGCGGGTTTCGCCCTTGTGGTCGACAAAGTGAATCTTGGCCATGTGTGCTCGTGCTGCCGCGGTGCTGGGAATGAAGGAGGGTCCGGGCTGTCCTATAACGGGTCGATCAGCCCGGCGCCATAGGGTTTTCAGCCGAAGTGAATCCCGCTTTGCGGGAAGAAAACGCGTCAAAACAAGAGACTAGAGTCCGGCTCGGCCGCGTGGCCTCAAGGCTTCAGCATCGCCTCGATGGCGGCACGGGCCTCGGTCACTGCCTCCTTCAGCGCGGCGAGGGCGTGGCGCTGGTCATGGCCGGTCTGGACCGCGATCTCCAGGCTTGCTGCGGCATCAGCCACCGCAAAGGCGCCGACCCCGCGGGCCGAGCCCTTGAGCTTGTGGGCCAATGCGCCGGCCTCGGCCGGCAGCGCCGCCATCGCCGCGATCAGGCGGACAGCCTGCTCGGCGAACATGGCGAGCACTTCCTGTTCCAGATCCGCATCGCCGAGCGTCATCCGGGAGAGATGGTCGAGGTCGAGCGGGCTGTCGATGGGTGCAAGCGGGGGCGAGGGCATCCAGTCCATCCGTTGCAGTTCAGGCGTCATGGCGCAGGCCCCGGCATCGCGCGACGGTTCCGCCGGTTCGGCGGTCAGTTCGCCTCACCCAAGCATGGAAATGGTTAACGAAATGTTGGAGGTCTTGAACGCAGTTCCGCCGGATTATTGACGAAAAGTTGCCGCAATCGGCCGAGTCCAGTGGAGAATTGCATTTACTGCTAAGGCGTTACGGCGCGATCCTGTTAACGATGATTAAGATTGTCTTAATCGCGGGCATTTCATTCGCGACGCTCTGCCAATAGGATGTTGCGGAAATTGGCGGACAAGCCGTCCGGGTGGGGACGGCTCGGAGATCCGCACAAGCGGCATGATCCGGTCTGTGGGCTTGCGTAGCGCGCAGGGCTCGCGGGGGGACGCGTACAAGTAACGAGGGCTCGGACTGAACATGGCGAACACTCCGAAAAAGGTCAAAGACCCCACAGAAGTTGCGCTTTCTGCGATCCAGGAAGCCCTGAACATCAGCGACACGGCTGCCGACACCAGCCGCAACGCCGCGATGCGCAACGAAACCGCGCCTTCGGTGGCGCCGCCGCCCCCGATCTTCGACGAACCGAGCTTCGAGCCGCGCCCTGCCGCCAACGAACGCTCGACCGTGTTCGACCCGGTCGAGGAGCCGCGCTCTTCGCGCCGCGCCGCCAATGACGACCGCGAGACCATCGGCCAGCTGCTCCAGGCGCTTCAGAAGGGCCGCCCTGCCCGCAGCGTCTACACCTTCGCCACCATCTTCGCCGGCGTCTGGCTCGCCGCCTGCGCCGCGCTGACGTTCGGCTTCCTGCCCTCGATCCAGGCCGCCATGGGCCAGAGCGGCGGCGTGCTCGTCATCGCCGGCCTGATCGCGATGTTCTTCGCGCCGATCATGCTGTTCTACTTCCTTGCGAGCCTCGTCTGGCGCGGCCAGGAAATGCGCATGATCGCGCAGGCGATGGCGCAGGTCGCGATCCGCTTCTCCGAGCCCGAGGGCTCGGCCTCCGATTCCATGGTCACCGTCGGCCAGGCCATCCGCCGCGAGGTCGCGGCGATGGGCGACGGCATCGAGCGCGCCATCGCGCGCGCCGGCGAGCTCGAGACGCTGGTCGCCAACGAGGTCGCCGCGCTCGAACGCGCCTATTCCGACAACGAAGTGCGCATCCGCGCCCTGCTCCAGGACATCGCCCATCAGCGCGACAATCTGGTCGGCCAGGCCGAGCAGGTCCGCAGCGCCATCTCCGGCGTGCAGATCGATTTGCGCCACGACATCGCGCTGATCTCTGATGCGATCGCCTCGCGTGTCGACGAGGTCGCCAAGTCCATCACCGGCGCGCTGGAAGAGCGCGGCGCCCACATCACCAGCGCGCTGAGCAATGCCGGCGACAACATGATCCTGGCGCTCGGCGAGCGCGGCGGCGACCTGCTCGACCGCCTCGAGGAAGCCAGCAACGAGACCACGCGCGCCGTGCTCGACGCCAGCGAGCGGCTGACCACCAGCCTCAACTTCAAGACCGGCCACGTCCACGACGAGTTCGTCGACCTCGCCGACCGCGTCCACGAGATGCTGAACGAGCGCATCGACCGCATCACCGGCGAGTTCGAGCAGCGCTCCGCCGCGATCGTCGACGGCATCTCCGAGCGCACCGAGCAGGTGCACGACAGCCTGAAGAATTCCTCGGACTCGCTGCTGCTCGAGCTCGAGCTGCGCTCCAACGACCTCTCCGCCAAGATCGACGACGCCGGCAACCGCCTTGCCGGCCAGATCCTGACGAGCGGCGACAAGGCGAGCGAGGCGCTCGACGCCACCGTCAACACCCTCGTCGCCAAGGTCGTCAGCCAGACCGAGACCGCGCACGATTCGCTGTCGCTGCAGATGAGCGCGTTCGACGAGCTGGTCAGGAACCAGGGCACCGAACTGGTCGAGAAGTTCGCCCGCGACTCCGGCACGCTGGGCGCGCTGATCACGCGCCACATCTCCGAGTTCGACCGCACCGTGAAGACCTTCGGCGGCGAGATCGTCGAGCGCATGGGCCAGCGCACGCAAGACATCCACGAGTCGCTGAAGACCTATGTCGAGAATTTCGACACCCGCTTCACCGCGAATGGCGGCGAGATCACGGCCTTGCTCGACCAGCGCCTGGTGCAGTTCGAGACCACGGTCGGCGAACGCGTCAACCACCTCGACGCCTCGCTGAACGGCAAGATCGCCAGCCTCGACGGCACGATCGATGGTCACATCAAGACCTTCGACGAGCAGCTCGTCGGCCGCGTCGCCGCGCTCGAACAGTCGTTCGACACCCGCGCGCAATCCATGACCGAGACCATCGACGGGCGCATCAACACGCTCGCGACCTCGCTGACGGATGGCGCCGCGCAGGCGATCCAGTCGATCGACTCCCGCCTCACCCACCTCACGACGTCGCTGACCGGCGGCGCTACGCATGCCATCGAAACCATCGATGCGCGCCTCAACCACCTCACGAGCTCGCTGACCGATGGCGCCTCGCAGACCATCCAGTCGATCGATACGCGGCTGACCCATCTCACCTCGACGCTCACCGGCGGCGCGACGCAGGCGCTCGAGTCCATCGACTCCCGCCTCACCTACCTGACCACCGCGGTCACGAACGGCGCCTCGCAGGCCGTGCAGTCGATCGACACGCGCCTGACCCTCCTGACCTCCACCCTCACGGACGGCACCGCGCAGGCGATCGAGGCGGTCGACCGTCGCATCACCGGAGTCACCGAGATCATCGACGGCCGCAGCACGCACCTGACCGACACGGTCACGGCGCGCTTCCAGGAGATCCATCAGGTCATCGAGACCCGGGTCGGTTCGGTCGCCAGCGACATCGACGTGCGCGTGGCGCAGTTCGAGGATCTGCTCGGCTCGCGCGTCGAGGCCGTCGCCGGCCGCATCGAAAGCAGCGGCCGCCAGGCCAGCGAGGACATGATGTCCCGCGCCGAGATGATCTCGACCGCGATCCGCTCGCATGTCGAGGACGCCGAGCGCTCGCTCACCAACCTCGTCGTCAACACCAGCGAGACGATCCAGACCGGTGCGCGCACCGCCCAGCAGTCGCTGATGACGGTCTCCTCCGACGTCAACGCCCAGCTCAAGATGACCTCTGCCGAGGTCGAGCGCGCGCTGACCGCGGTCGGCACCGGTTCGGCGAACTCGATCCTGAGCAGCGCCCGCGAGGCGCAGTCGACGCTGGTCGCAGCCTCGGGCGAGGCCTCCAACCAGATCAAGGGGCTTGCGGCCGACGTCGAGCGTACGCTGTCGGCGGCAGGTTCTGCCACCGCAGCCTCGATCCTGGCCGGCGCCCGCGAGGTGCAGACCACCCTCGTCACGGCGTCCTCGGACGCGGCCAACCACGTCAAGACGCTCACCGCCGACGTGCAGCGCTCGCTGTCGATGGCCGGCACCACCACGGCGGAATCGATCACCGCCGGCGCTCGCGATGCGCAGAGCGCGTTGATCGCGGCCTCGAGCGAGACCGCCAATCAGATCAAGGCGCTCTCCTCCGACGTGCAGCGTTCGCTCACGATGGCCGGCACCTCGACCGCCGAGATCCTCACCAGCGGCGCGCGCGAGGCGCAGAACACGCTGGTTGCCGGGTCCTCGGATGCGGCGGCCCAGGTCAAGTCGCTCACCGCCGATGTGCAACGCTCGCTCTCGATGGCCGGCACCTCGACCGCCGAGACCATCACCGCCGGCGCGCGAGAGGCGCAGAACATGCTGGTCACGGCGTCTTCCGAGGCGGCCAGCCAGGTCAAATCGCTCGCGGCCGAAGTGCATCGTTCGCTATCGCAGGTCGGCCAGTCCACCGCCGAGACGATCACCACCAGCGCCCGCGACGCTCAGACCACCCTGCTCTCCGTCTCGGCCGAGCAGACCAGCCAGGTCCGTTCGCTCGCGGCCGAGATGCAGCGCGCACTGGCAACCGCCGGCGGCGCCACCATCGAGGCGCTCACCAGCGGCGTGCGCGAGGCCCAGGGCTCGCTGATCTCCGCCTCGACCGATGCGGCCAGCCAGATCAAGTCGCTGACCACGGACATCGAGCGCACGCTGACCGCGGTCGGTGCCGACACCGCCTCAACCATCCTCAACAGCGCGCGTGAGGCCCAGACCTCGCTGACCTCGACCTCGGCAGACGCCGCGAGCCAGATCCGCACGATCTCGACCGAGATCGAACGGACGCTGAGCGCGGCCACCGCGAACGCGACCAACGACATCCAGACCAGCGCGCTCAACGCCCAGAACGCGCTGATCTCGGCCTCCAACGAGGCGAGCTCGCGGGTCAAGTCGAGCTCGTCCGACGTCGAGCGTTCGGTGCTCGCCGCCAGCTCCAGCTTCGGCCAGGCCATGACCGGCAAGACCGACGAGATCGTCACCTACGTGCAGCAGCAGGCCGACCGCCTGTCGAACATGATCGACGCCAAGCGCGGCGCCCTGGTCGACGCGATCGGCTCCAAGACCAGCCAGCTCACGCTCGACATCGACCGCGTCACCTCGGACGCGCTCAAGTCGATCGAGACGCGCGGCCAGGCCTTCTCGCAGACCATGATGGGCAACGGCTCGGAAGTCGCGCGCACCATCAACGCGGCGAGCGAGATCGCCACCGGCGCGGTCGGCAAGTCGCTCAAGGACCTCGAGCAGGCCTCGCGCGCGGCGATCGACCAGTCGCGCCAGGTCTCGATCGCGGCCGTCACCGAGATGCAGGAGACCAGCAAGATCCTGCGAACCGACACGGTGGCGCTGTTCGAGCGTCTGCGCGAAGGCAACATCCTGCTTCAGGAGGTGCTGACCGGTGCGCACGACAACCTCAACTCGCTCGAGCGGGCGCTGGTGACGCGCGTCGCCGACTTCGTCTCGGCGATGAACGACGTCACCTCGCGCAACGGCGCGGCGACGCAGAACCTGGAAGAGCAGCTCAACGTCTTCAACAGCAAGACCACGAAGGCGCTGCAGGATCTCGGCGAGCTGTCGACCCAGTTCGACGCGCACGGCAAGGCCCTGGTCGATGCCGCGCAGGTCGTCGAGCAGAGCAACAAGAACACCACCGCCTCGCTCGCCGAGCGCAAGCAGGCGCTGGAATCGCTCGTCACCACGATCGACCTGCGCACGGCCGATCTCGACCAGCGCCTGTCGCGCTTCACCGGCCTGCTCGATGAATCGCTGGCGGCCGCCGAAGAGCGCGCCCGCGACATCGCCCGCGTCGTCGCCGAGACCGCCGGCGCAGGCTCCGCGGCGATCACCCGCCAGTTCGAGGCGGTGCGCGTCGCATCCGAGGAAGAGCACCGGCAGACCATCGAGGCCATGCACGACATCTACCGCCAGACCACGGATGAGGCGGACACGATGTTCAAGCAGTCGACCGAGAAGTTCACCAACCTCGTCTCCAGCATGAAGCAGATGGCCTTCGAGATGCACAACGAGCTCGAAGCCACCCGCAACGAGCTGCGCCGCGGCGTGCTCGAGATGCCGCAGGAGGCCGCCGAGAGCACTGCGCAGATGCGCAAGGTGATCGTCGACCAGATCGAGGCCCTCGCCGAGCTCAACCGCATCGTGGCCCAGCACGGCCGTGGCCTCGACGTCACCACGACGGGCCGCGCGTCCGTCGCCGTCCAGCGCCAGGAGGAGCCGATCATGGCAGCTGCGGGCGGACGTAGCGCCGAGACCCGCATGCGCGACACCGGCAGCGCTTCCACGCTGCCGCCGCCGGACCTCGGCATGCCGGCCGCGCGCCGCACCGACGCACCGCCGGTCGCGCCCGCCGGTAACGACCAGGGCCGTGACGGCTGGCTGTCGGACCTCCTCAACCGCACGGACGCCAATCAGGGCGCCCCGACCGGCCGTGAGGCTCCGCGTGGCCGCGCCGCACCCGCGCCGCAGCCGCAGGCGCCGCAGGCAAGCGGCAATCCGCTGGAATCGCTGTCGCTCGACATCGGCCGGCTGATGGACCGCAACCTCGCCGCCGAAATGTGGGACCGCTACCAGCGCGGCGAGAACAAGGCCTTCACCAAACGCCTCTACACGCCCGCCGGCCAGAAGGCCTTCGACGAGGTCGCCCGCAAGTACCGCGCCGACCGCAACTTCAAGGGCACCGTTGACCGCTACGTCGCCGAGTTCGAGCGCCTGCTCGACGAAGTCGCCCGCGACGGCCGCGGCCCGCAGGAACTGCGCAGCCACCTGACCTCGGAGACGGGACTGGTCTACACGCTGCTGGCGCATGCGGCGGGACGGCTGGGGTAAGCGACAAGGCTCGCCAATCGCACGACGAAAAACGGAGGCCTCGCGGCCTCCGTTTTGTTTTGCGGGAAGAGCTCAGGTCGCGTTGGGCTGGCCGAACGACAGCCGCTCGGCGAGGACGGCGGCCTGGGTGCGCGAGCCGACACCGAGCTTGCGCAGGATCGTCGAGACGTGGCCCTTCACGGTCTGCTCGGCGATGTCGAGCTCGCCCGCGATCTGCTTGTTGAGCTTGCCCTCCACGATCATCGCGAGAATGCGCAGCTGCTGCGCCGACAGCGAGGCCATGCGCGCGGCGAGTTCGACATCGGCGCTCTGGATCGAGCCGCGGCCGCCGACATTGGGCGGCATCCAGATCTCGCCGGTGAGAATCCTGGTGATCGCCTCGGCCATCTCGGGCAGGCCGAGCGATTTCGGGATGTAGCCTGAGGCGCCATAGGCGATGGCGCGGCGGATCGTGGTGGCGTCCTGCCGGGCCGAGATGATCGCCACCGGCACAGTCGGGAATTGCGCCGACAGGATGAACAGCGCGGCAAATCCCTGGATGCCCGGCATGGTCAGATCCCAGAGGATCAGGTCGATCTCACCCGACTGGGCCGTCAGCACGCCGATCGCCTCGTCCAGTGACTGGCAGGCAATGACGTCGAGATCGGGCAGCACGGCCGACAGCGCGCTGCGCAAGGCGGCCTGCACCAGCGGATGATCATCGCCGATCAGGATGCGCATCGTCAGGAAGTCCTCTGTTTCGTCCCGAGCTGCCGGCTCAAGGCTTCGCTGCCGAGGAAGCGCCGCAGCGCCGCCGGCTTGACCGGCTTTGACAGGATCTCGCAGCCGCGCGCCCTCGCCTCCTTGCGGACCGCTTCGCTGCGATCACCGGTGACGACCAGGGCGCGAACCTCGCGGCCCGCCTTCTGCCTGAGTTCGTCGAGAAAGTCCAAGCCGCTGCGGCCGCCATCGAGATGGTAATCGAGCAGCACGACGTCCGGCACGTCGGCCGCCGCCGCTTCCATCGCCCCGGCGGCGTCTGGTGCGACCAGCACGCGATGTCCCCAATCACCGAGCAGCGCCGTGAGGCCGTCGAGGATGGTCGCGTCATTGTCCAGGCACAGGATCGTCAGAGGCCGCTCCGCCGCCACCGGCGCGGCAATTGCCGGACCGCGCTGAAGCGGCTGGCCCGGTCCGCGCGCAAGCGGCACCGTGACGGCAAAGCACGAGCCATGTCCCGGACGCGAACGGACATCGACCGCATGGCCCAGCAGCCGCGACACGCGATCGACGATGGCGAGCCCGAGGCCCAATCCCTTCTCCGATCCGGGCGCGAGGCGCTGGAACTCCTCGAAGATGCGCTTCTGGTCCTCCGCCGCGATCCCGACACCGGTGTCCCAGATCTCGATGCGCAGCGCGCTGCCCCGCCTCCGGCAGCCGAGCAGGATGCGCCCCCTCGGCGTGTAGCGAAGCGCATTGGACAGCAGGTTCTGCAAGATCCGGCGCAACAGATGCGGATCGCTGCGCACGGCGAGGCCGCAATCGACGACGCGAAGGACGAGCCCGCGTTCCCGTGCCATCGCCGAGAACTCGACGTTCAACTGCACGAAGAGGTCGGCAATCGGGAAGTCGAGGACCTCGGCGCGAACGGCACCGGCATCGTAGGAGGAGATGTCGAGCAGCCTGTCGAGCACATGCTCGGTGGAGCGCAGCGCCGTGACCGCGCTGCTCGCCAGGGCGCGCTCCTTGTCGGCGTCAGCCGTGCGCGACGAAACACTCAGGCTCTCGTCGAGCGCTGACAGGAACAGACGGGCCGCGTTCAGCGGCTGCAGCAGATCGTGGCTGGCCGCGGCCAGGAAACGGGTCTTGCCGAGATTGGCCTGCTCGGCCTCTGCCTTGGCCTGTTCGAGCGCCTCGGTCCGCTCGCGGACGCGCAGCTCGAGCCCCTCATTGGCGCGTCGCAGGGCTTCGGCGGCCCGGTGGCGCTCGGTCACGTCGGTATAGGTCGAGACATAGCCGCCCTCGGCGGTGCGGTCATAGACGATTTCGAGCACCGTGCCGTCCGGCCGCTTGCGCTCGTAGAGATAGGGCCAGATCTGCGTGGCGACGTCACGGTTGACCAGGAGCGCTGCGAATTCGGAGGCGGCATACTCCCCCCGCTCGACGTTGAAGGCGATCAGCTCCGCCAGCGGAAGCCCCACGCGCACGAAATCCGGCGGCAGGTCCAAGAGCGCGATGAAACGGCCGTTCCAGGCCGTGATGTTGAAATCGGCGTCGAACGCGCAAATGCCCTGCGGCACGCTCTCGAGCGTGCTCTGCAAGAGGCTGCGGTTGAAACGCAGTGCCTCCGAGGCTTCGTCGAGCATCGCCATCGCCTCCCGCCGCGACAGCGAGTGCCCTTCGAGCGACGCCGCGATCACCACCCGCGCGGATGCCGCACCGATCGCGCCGGCGAGCAGGTTTTCGGTGAACCGGATCGAGTCGAGATCGACGAGCCCCGACGGATCGAGGCGCGGCCCGGTGCCGGAGACACGAGCGGCAAGATAGCCGTCAAAGGACGCCGCACCGCGCTCGGCGCCGACAAAACGCAGCGCCAGCGCCCGGAGATCGTCGAGACGGACCAGCACGCGCGAGGACAGCTTCGGGATCGTTTCGCGAACAACACCGTCGGCGAACGCGGCAGCCTGGTTGCGCTCGACGGTCGATTGCCGTCCGAACGCCGAAAACACTAGGAAGCAGACGAGATTGGCACCGAGACTCCAGAGCGTGGCGTGCGAGATCGGATCGATACCTTCGAGACCGAACAGCGCGTTCGGCTTGAGCCAGCCGAGTTGCCAGGGGCCGTTGCGAACGATCTCCGCGATCCCAGGCCAGAGCGGCGCGGCCGAGGGCAGCAGCAGCGTATAGGCCCAGATGCAGAAACCCGCCGCGATCCCGAGCGAGGCGCCGGCCTTGTTGGCCCGCGGCCAGAACAGCCCTCCGACGAATGCCGGGCCGAATTGCGCGACCGCGACGAACGACAGCAGACCGATCACGGTGAGCGGATAGGACTGGTTGACCAGACGATGCATCAGATAGGCGAGCAGCAGGATGCCGAGGATCGAGAACCGGCGCACCGCGACCAGGACCGAGGTCATCGGCCGGCTCCGCGCGCGCAGGCCGAAGACGCGCGAGCGCAGCAGCAGCGGCATGATGACGTCGTTGCAGAGCATGGTGCTGAGCGCGACGGATGTCATGATCACCATGCCGGTTGCGGCCGACAGCCCGCCGAGGAAGGCGATCAGGCTGACGGTGCTCGCATCCGCAGCGATCGGCAGCGAGATGACGTAGGTGTCGGGGTCCATCATTGCGCCGAACCGGGTCAGCCCGGTCGCAGCGATCGGCAGGATCAGCAGGCTGAACAGCGCGAGATAGGCCGGATAAAGCCACGCTGCGGTGCGCGTGTGGCTCGGGCTCTCGTTCTCGACGACGGCGACATGAAACGCCTGCGGCAGGCACAGAAAGGCGATGCCTGAGATGATGATCGTCGCTGGCCACACCGGCTGCGTCGGATCGAAGCTCAGAATCCCCGCCAGTTGCGGCTCGGATTGAAATTGCGACAGCAGTGCGGCCGGCCCGCCCGATAGTCCGAACAGCACGAACAGCGCGACGATCAGGAAGGCGAGCAGCTTGACGACGCTCTCAAAGGCGATCGCGAGCATCAGGCCGCGATGATGCTCGCTGGCATGGACGTGCCGGACGCCGAACACGATCGCAAACAACGCCATCGACGCCGCCACGCCGAACGCCGAATCCTGCCAGAACCGCAGGGCCTCGCCGCCTGCGCGCTCAGGCTGGAGGATCAGATAGTCGAAGCTCTTGCCGACGGCCTTGAGCTGGAGCGCGATATAGGGAAGCACGCCAAGCACCGATGCGAGCGTCACGAAGGCCGCCAGCACCTGGCTCTTGCCGTAGCGCGCGGCGATGAAGTCCGAGATCGAGGTGACGTTCTGCGCCTTGGCGATCGCGATCACCTTGGACAGGAGCCTCTGGCCGAACAGCAGCACCAGCGTCGGGCCGATATAGATCGTGGCGAAGTCCAGCCCGCTGGTGGCGGCACGCCCGACCGATCCGTAAAAGCTCCACGAGGTGTTATAGACCGCAAGCGTCAGACAATAGCTGATCGCGGCCGTCCAGGAGTTTGGCAAGACCAGCGGCCCACCGGCGCTCCGCCGGTCGCCCCACCAGGCCACCAGGAACAGCGTGGTCACATAGCCGGCAGCGACCGCAAGAACGAACCACGCCTGCAAGACATCCTCACCCGAGACCGTCAGATCCGCCCGCGACGAGCGGGGTCGGAGCAAGGGCAGATACTAAAACGTTTTCAATCGCATGAAAGACTATTCATTCCGGCGAGAGCGGCGGCCGGAGGATCGCCGGCCGCCGCTCGCAGGTCACCTCAGGCCGCCTCGCGGGAGAGCCGCTCCTGCGGCGTGCGCTTGAGCACCAAATTGACCGCGACGGCCACCACGATGTTGAGCGCGAGCGCCAGCAGACCGGTGTAGATCGCAACCGGGCCAGCACCGAGGTCAATGCTGTGCAGCGGCTTCAAGCCGTCCGACCATGCCAGCCAGGATCCGCCTGCAAGGCCGGCCGCCCAGCCGGCCAGCAGCGCCGTGCTCGAGAACCAGTTCAGATAGAGACCGAACACCAGCGCCGGCAGCGTCTGCAGGATCCAGAGGCCTCCGAGCAGCTGCAGGTCGAGCGCGAACTGCGTCGGCATCAGGAGGATGGCGAGCAGCGCGCCGACCTTCACCAGCATGGAGGTGATCTTGGCGACCTTCGCCTCACCTGCCGGCGTCACCTTCGGATCGACCCACACCTTCCAGAAGTTGCGGGTGAACAGATTGGCCGCGCCGATGCTCATGACCGCGGCCGGCACCAGTGCGCCGATCGCAATCGCGGCGAAGGCAAAGCCCGCGAACCAGCTCGGGAACAGCATCTTGAACAGCTCGGGCACGACGTCGTTGTTGCTGGCGAGCTTGAGGCCCGCAGCATGGCCCATGTAGCCCAGCACCGCGAGCAGGCCGAGCAGCAGCGTGTAGGCCGGCAACAACATCGCATTCTTGCGGATCGTGTTGCCGCCGGACGACGCGAAGATGCCGGTCAGCGTGTGCGGGTACATGAAGGCGGCGAGCGCCGAGCCCAGCGCCAGCGAGGCATAGGGCACGATCTGCGCCGGCGACAGCAGGATGCCGCCCGAACCCTTCTTGGCGAAGGCCGCATCCGCCGCGGTGAAGATCGCACCGTAGCCGCCGAGCTTGGACGGCACGATCGCGATCGCGGCGATCACCACGATGTAGATCATGATATCCTTGACGAAGGCGATCAGCGCCGGCGCGCGCAGGCCCGACGAATAGGTGTAGAGCGCCAGCACCAGGAAGGCGAGAACGAGCGGCACTTCGCCGTGCAGGCCCAGCGCCTTGATCGCCACCTCCATGCCGATGAGCTGGAGCGCGATGTAGGGCATCGTCGCCAGCACGCCGGTGGCGGCAACGGCAAGCTCGAGCCCACGCGATCCGTAGGCGCCGCGCACCACGTCGCCGGCTGTGACGTAGCCGCGCTCCTTGGCGACCTTCCACAGCACCGGCATCACCGCGAACACGAAGGGATAGACGATGATGGTGTAGGGAAGCGCGAAGAAGCCGTAGGCGCCGACCGCGTAGACCAGCGCGGGAACGGCGATCACGGTGTAGGCGGTGTAGAAGTCGCCGCCGACCAGGAACCAGGTGATCCAGGTCCCGAACTTGCGGCCGCCGAGGCCCCACTCGTCGAGATGGGCGAGCGTCTCCGGCTTGCGCCAGCGCGAGGCGACGAAGCCCATGCCGGTGACGAGGACGAACAGTGCGAGGAATACGGCGAATGCCGCGCTATCGACATTAGTCAGCACGGCGCGCGCTCCTGTAAACGATGTAGGTGAGGAGCGAGGTCAGCGGCACCCAGGCGAGCTGATACCAGTAGAAGAAGGGAAAGCCGAACAGATGCGGCTCCCCGATATTGTAGAACGGCACGATCATCAGGCCGATGAACGGCAACAACAGCAACAGGCGTACCACGCGCTCTCCTCCCCTGTGTGTGAAGTCGACGCGCTTTTTCGTGAGCGCGACTTGAGCGCGATATAGCGGACAATGACGGCCAGCCCCTCCCCCTACCTTGGCTCGGCCAGACCCCCATACTTTCGTATCGGCCCTGTCATTGCGAAGAGAGGTCTAACCCGTCACCCTTATTGAGGGATGACGGAATCGATAACGGGGCGGACACGCCAATCGTCGTTGCGAGGAGCGAAGCGACGAAGCAATCCAGATCGTCCCGCAGAGACAGTCCGGATTGCTTCGCGGAGCCTGTCATCGGTCCGCGCTACGCGAACCCGTTGGCTCGCAATGACGAGTGGAGAGGTCCGTGGACGACGCGCTGCTACCGCCTGCGCTCCGGCGCGGCCGGCCTCGGCGGCTCGGGCGGCGGAGGCGGTGGGGCGCTGCTGTTGCTGGCGCCGAACAGCACGCGGGTGGGGTTGCGGTCGAAATTGTTCACGGCGCGGCTGATGTCGCCGAGGGTGCGGCGGCCGTCGCTCATCAACGCGCCGGAGCGCTTGTCGAAATCGTCGGCCAGCTCGCGGATCGACTTCACCGCCTGGAACAGCTCGCCGCCGTCCTTGCCGCCGGCGAGCGTGTTGAGGCCGAGCATGAGGTTGTCGGCCTTGAGCATGACGCCGTCGACCTTGGCCATGACGCCGTCGATCTTCTCGGAATTGCGCGCGAGCGAGTTGGTGAAGGTCTCCAGATTCTTCAGCGAGTTCTTCACCGATTCCTGATTGTCGGCGACGATCTTGTTGATGTTCTGCAGCGTGCCGCGGATCGCCTCGGTGACGTCCTGGAGCTTGTTGGGGTCGGCCGTCAGCGTCGGGATGCCGTCCTGGTCGAGCGGCGGCGGCGCCGCGGCCTCGTCTCCGCCCTTCAGCGAGATGGCGGCGACGCCGGTGAGGCCCTGGAATTCGAGGCCGACCAGGGTGTCCTTGCGGATCGGGGCGTTGTTCTCGATCATGGCGAGTGCGACAACCCGCCGCGGGTTGTCGAGCTTCACCGAGACCACCTCGCCCACCCGGATACCGTTGAAGTTGACGCTACCCCCGTTGCGCAGGCCCGCCGCCGGGCCCTCGAACACGACGCGCAGGGGGCTGCGCTGCTTGGTGGTGTGCAGCGACTGGAACCAGAGCACGAAGCCGATCGCCGCGGCGATCACCGCCAGCGTAAACGACCCGATCAAGACGTAGTTTGCCCGCGTTTCCATCAGGTGCTCCGGCTACTCATCACAGCTACTCAACCCCGCCACTCAACCCATGACCGCGCGGGCGCGCTTGCCATGGAAGTATTGCCTCAGCCAGGGATGCTGCGAGGCCTGCATGTCGGCGATCGACCCTGCCGCTATGATCTTACCGTTCCCTAAAACGGCGATGCGGTCACACGCTGTGTAAAGGCTGTCGAGGTCGTGGGTTACCATGAAAACGGTGAGCCCCAAAGTGCGCTGGAGCGTCCTGACCAGCTCGTCGAAGTCGCCAGCGCCGATCGGATCGAGGCCCGAGGTCGGCTCGTCCAGGAAGACGAGGTCCGGATCGAGCGACAACGCGCGCGCCAGCGCGACGCGCTTGATCATGCCGCCGGAGAGCTCGGACGGGAAGCGCTCGGCAACCTCGGGCCTGAGGCCGACCATGGTGAGCTTGGCCATGGTGATCTCGTCCATCAGCCGCTGCGAGACCCGAAGATATTCGCGCATCGGAAACTGGATGTTCTGCCGCACGGTCAGCGAGGAGAACAGCGCCCCCTGCTGAAACAAGACGCCCCAGCGCCGCTCCACGTTGCGGCGCTGCGACGTGTTGGAGGAATCCAGGTCGACGCCGAACACCTCGATGGAGCCCGCGACCTTCGGCACGAGACCGATGATGGTGCGCGTCAGCACCGACTTGCCCGCACCGGAAGGGCCGACGAAGCCCAAGATCTCGCCGCGCCTGACGTCGAGGTTGAGGCCGTCGAGCACGCGCGTGGAGCCGAACTGCACGGTGATGTCGCGCACGCGGATGATCGGATTTTGGATCTCGGGAGCCATCGTCACATCCCGATCGAGGCGAAGAAGATGGCGAACACGCCATCCATGACGATGACGAAGAAGATGCCCTTCACCACCGAGGCCGTGGTGTGCTGGCCCAGCGATTCCGCGCTGCCCTGCACGGCGAGGCCCTCGACACAGGCGACGATGCCGATCACGGCCGCCATGACCGGCGCCTTGACGATGCCGACGATGAAATGGTCGATCGAGATGGCGTCGCGCAAACGAAGCAGGAAGGCCTCGGGCTCGACCCCGCCATAGAGCCAGGCGACGAGACCGCCGCCATAGAGCGCGGCCATCGCGCCGAGGAAGGCCAGGATCGGCAACGCCAGCACCAGCGCCATCATGCGCGGCAGCACCAGCACCTCGATCGGGTCGAAGCCCATGGTGCGCAACGCGTCGATCTCCTCGCGCATCTTCATCGAGCCGAGTTCGGCGGTGTAGGCGCTGCCCGAGCGGCCCGCGACCATGATCGCGACCAGCAGCACGCCGATCTCGCGCAGCACCAGCACGCCCAGCATGTCGACCACGAAGATGTCGGCGCCGAAGCGGCGGAAATGAAAGATGCCCTGTTGGGCGATGATGCAGCCGATCAGGAAGGTGATCAGCACGATGATCGGCACCGCGCGCCAGCAGACCTGCTCCATGTGATGCACGGTCGAGGTCAGGCGAAACGAGCGCGGATGGATCAGGACGCGAAATCCTGCCGCGAGCACGGCGCCGAGCATGTCGACGAGACCCGCGACCGTGCCGCCCACGCCGGCCACGGCCCGGCCGATCTGCTCCAGCATGCCGGTGATGGTCACGGTGCCGCCGTCGACCACGGCCGTCGCCCTGACCCGCCGCACCTCGTCCACGAGGCTGGAATAATTGGCCGAGAGACCCGCGATCTGCGCCTCGACGGCGCCTTGGGTCAGGCTGCGGCGCAGCCGCTCGATCAGCCAGGCGCCGAACGTGTCGAGCTTGGCGACTTCGGAGACGTCGATGAAGATGCTTTGCTGGCCGCCGGCGAGCTTCTCGGCGTCGGCCACCATCCGCTCCAGGACCGGCGCGAAGCTGGCCGTCCACGTCCCGGTGGCGCAGAGTGCCAGCGCGTTGCCCTTGGCAATCCGTTCCAGCTTCGGATCGCTATTCAAGATGTCCGCTCCCGTGCCGGGGCGGAGAAAATCAGATAGTTGCGCACGCGCCCTTACCCAGAGAAGGTATCCCCAAGTGGTTAATGTTAGTTGCTAGAGGTAACTAGCAGGTTCAGATTTCGCCAGAGTTCAAAATGACTTCCATGAAATTTGCTGCCCTGGCGGCGCGAATCGAGCGCTTCCCGATCGCGGGCAGCTTTACCATCAGCCGGGGCGCCAAGACTGAGGCCGTGACTATCGTAGCGGAGGTAACCCGGGACGGGCTGACCGGCCGCGGCGAGTGCGTGCCCTATCCCCGCTATGGCGAGACGCCCGAGGCGACGCTGGCGGCCATCCAGGCCATGCAGCAGGCCGTCGCGGACGGGCTGACGCGGCAAGCCCTGCAGGCCGCCATGGCGCCCGGTGCGGCCCGCAATGCCCTGGACTGCGCCCTGATCGACCTGGAGGCCAAGGCGGGGGGCCTGCGGGCCTGGAACCTGCTCGACCGCCCGGTGCCGGGCGAGCGCACCACGGCGTACACGATCTCGTTAGGGACCCCCGAGGCCATGGCGGCCGCCACCGCCAAGGCGGCGCACCGGCCGCTGCTCAAGATCAAGCTCGGCGGCGACGGCGATCCCGAGCGGATCGCCGCGGTGCGCAAGGCGGCTCCCGAATCCGAGCTGATCGTCGATGCCAACGAGGCCTGGACCGAGGCCAATCTGGCGCACAATCTCGCCGCCTGCGATGCCGCCGGCGTCACCCTGGTGGAGCAGCCGCTGCCGGCCGGCCGGGACGAGGCGCTGGCACGGATCAAGCGCCCGCTCGCGGTCTGCGCCGACGAGAGCGTGCATGACCGCTCCTCGCTGGTCCCCTTGCGCGACCGCTACGACGCCGTGAACATCAAGCTCGACAAGACCGGCGGCCTCACCGAGGCCCTCGCGATGGCGGACGCCGCGCAGGCGCTCGGCTTCGAGATCATGATCGGCTGCATGGTCGCAACCTCGCTGTCGATGGCCCCCGCGATGCTGGTGACGCCACAGGCGCGCTTCGTCGATCTCGACGGCCCCTTGCTGCTGGCGCGCGACCGCGATCACGGCCTGCGTTACGATGACAGCCTCGTCTATCCGCCGGACGTTTCGCTCTGGGGCTGAGGCTTGAGCCGGTGCCGCGCCGACCAGATCAGAAGCGCGCCGGCCGCCGCCATCGCAGCCATCACGTAATACAATCCATCGCCGATGCGGGCGTAGATCGCACCTGACGCGATCGAGGTCGCGGCGCCGAGCAGTCCGTTGCACGCGGCGTAATAGCCCTGCCCCCGCGCGATCTGATGCGAGGGCACGCGCTGCACCAGGAGATTCATCGTGCCGACGATGGTCATGCCGAAGCTGAGGCCGTGGCCGAGCTGGACGATCGCCAACAGCGCGAGCGGCGGCTCATTGGCAGTGACGATCCAGCGCAGCACGGCGCTGAGACCCCCGATCGCGATCATGGTGGACGGATGCAGCGAGAAGCGCGGCGACAGCGCGAACACCACGATCTCCGCGATCACGCCCAACGTCCACAGGCCCGCGATCGTCAGCCCACTGATCCCATGGAGCTGCCAGTTGATGGCGGAGAAGGTGTAGTACGCGACGTGGCTGCCCTGAATCAGCGCGGCCGAGACGATGACGGCCCAGAAGCCGGCATCGCGCAGCAGCGCCTTGCCGGCATGCCTCTCCGTGGTTTTGCGCCTGACATCGTCCAGCGGCTGAAGCAGCAGGCCGGCGGCGACCGCAACGACGGCCCATGCGACGATGACCCAGATCAGGTCGCGCGCGGCGATGTGGTCTACGAGATAGCCGCAGGCGAGCGAGCCGGCGGCGAAGGCCGCCGAGCCCCACAGCCGCAAGGGTCCGTAATCGAGCCCGTAACGAGCGACGCCGCGCAACGCATAGGCATCGGTCAGCGGCATCGTCGGCGTCCACATCATGCAGGTCAGCGCGTAGATCAGGAACAGCGCCAGCGGCTGCTGCTGCAGGCCGACCGCCGTAAAACCGATCGCGGTCGCCAGCACCGACACCATCATGCCGGCGCGAATGGCATGTCGCTTTTCGGCGAAGGACGTCACTTGCGGCAGCGTGGTGAAGCGCGTGATCGCCGGCAGCGCATTGATGAGGCCTATCCAGGCCGCGTCGATGCCGATCGCCTTCAGCCACACCGGAAAGAACGGCAGATGCGTGCCCGAGACCGCGAAGACGGCCGAATAGAACAGGGCGAGGCTGACGGCGAATCGCCGTTTCGCCGATGCTGGCGTGGGGATTTGTGATTCGGGTGCCATCAAACCAATTGCGATTCGGTCGATATCGTGGTGATCGTTACTGTAACGCGCGGTGATTTGCGCGACGAGATCGCAATGGCCAACGAAGCATTCGCCCTTTCGCCCATGTCTGCCCGCGCGGCCGAGCCGAACGAGCAGGATTACGACGCGATCCGCGAAGCCTTCATGGAGACGGCGCGCGGCCGCTGGTTCCTCGGCGAATACGCCAAGCGCAACCGCAACGCCGACACGAGCATGGTGCTCGACGCGGTCGCGAAAATCGAAGAAACCCTTGCGGCACAGCGGCAACCCGTCGTCGAGGACCGCCTGCCCGAAGCCCTGATCGAGATTCGCCGCGCGATCCGCGAGGCCGAGACGATCGCCATCGCCGCCTTCGATCCCGCCGCGATCGAGACGAGCCTCGCCGCGATTCCGCGCGGCGTGCGCATCATCAAGGAGATCTCCTGGCGCTGGCGCGAGATCGGTGCCGACGGGCGAATCTGCGACCTCATTGATTCGCAGCTCGCCTCGATCGAAGCCGCCTGCGGACAGATTTCGACCATCGACCCCCGCGTCGAGCTCAAAGCCGCATTCGATCTGCTCAGGGATCGGGTCGAGCAGACCGACGGCGACGCAACGCCGCAGGCGGCGGCTCCCGCGTCCGCTCCGGTGCAGGAGGCGCCGTCATTCGCCGCCGAAGCTCCGCCTGCCGAGACCGCGCCCGCTGCGATGGCGAGCGAAGCACCCGTGGCCTTTACGGAGCCACCGCAGGATCTCGCCGAGGCTGCCGAGCCCGAAGCAGCCGCTGACGCGACCGTCGCCACCGAAGGGTTCGCCGAGGCGGAACAGGCAATGGACGCGGCTGTTACGCCGGCGATTGCGGCCGAGAGCCAGATGGCTGTCGAGAGCACCGCGCTCGACCAAGCCGCGCCTGAAGACGTCGCGCACGAAGCCGTCTCGTTCGAAGAGCCGGCCCCTGAACCCGTCGGCTTCGCGGAAGTCGCTGACGCGTTCGCGCTCGATGCAGCCGCGCAAGCCGAGGACGACGCCGTGCTCGAGGCCATCGCGCTCGAGATGGCCGCGCCCGATCCTGATTTCGACGAGATCATCGCGCCGGTCGAGATGGAAGCGGCCATTGCGGAGTTGATGGTGGCGGAGGCCGCAGCGCCCGATGCCGCGGAGCTTTCCGAACCGATCGCGGAAGAGCCGGTCGTCGCAGCGGTGGCGGAGGAGCCCGCCGCCCACGCGCCGATCGCAATGGATTCGCTCGCGCGCCTCACCGACGCCATTGCGGAGGCCGCCGCCGAGGTGATGGAGCAGCAGGCCCCGGCCATGGCCGCGACGGCGAATTTCGCCGCAGCGCCGACAACGTCGCTGCCCACGCCCACGCCCTTGTCTGCTTCCTTGCCCGAGACCTCGCTCGGCGCTACCATCCTCGCCAGCGGCATCCTGCAAAAGCCCCGCGCGCCGGCCAACGATCCCCTCGCCCCGATCCGCCGCATGACCCAGGCCGAGAAGATCGCGTTCTTCTCGTAAGGGGGAGCATCGTGTCCCGGACAAGCTGCAACGCGCCAGCGTTGCAGCGCAGAGCCGGGACCCAGAGGCTATGCTCTCCGCTGCCACATGGGCCCCGGCTCAGCAGCGCACCGCTGAAGAAGCGCTGCGCTGCGTCCGGGGCACGAGTAAGCGAGAAGGCGCGCACACTTTCTCCGCATCGTCATTGCGAGCGCAGCGACGACGCGATCAGCTGGTCACCCGCAATTCCACACCGCCCCAATCGGCGTGCGCGTCCAGCACGGACCAAAACTGCCGCCATTGTAGCGGCCGCCGTTGAAGCCGGGGCGGCCGAAATAGTGCCACTCGCCGTCCCAGCGGTAATATTGCGGCACCGGGTCGATGTACCAATGGCGCCGGTCGGCGCGCGACATTCGGCGCATCGCTTCCTTTTGCTTGTAGAGCGGAATGCTGTTGCTCAGCGGCTGACGATAGCCCGGCAGGAAGCCGTAGCCCTTCCAGACGGGCTTGGGACGCTTTTGAACGGGCTCAGCGGACGCCACAGTCGGCAGCAGCGATAGGATGATGGCAACGAATAGACACACAAAGCGGGACATGGAGAAACCATAGACAGTCAGTTCCCGCCGCGCCATTCAAATTCGAGTGCGGGACGTTTCGCCGCTTCTGCCGAGCGGCCGCTCTCGATAAGCTCGCAACGCGCAGCGTGAACGCGGCGCGGACCGCTTGCATGTGCCGGAGTGACCGAATGCCTGAGAGCCCGCGCGTCGGCGCCTTTGCGATCGTTCCCAGCAACGATCTTCCCGCCGCAATTCCGTTCTGGGAACGGCTCGGCTTTGCGCGCATCGGCGGCGATGCCGGCTATGTCATCATGAGCGGCTGGGGATGCGAGGTGCATCTCACGCAAGCCGGCGATGGCCCGTGGCGCGTGCCGGAGCACAATCCCTTTGGCATTTTCATTCGCACGCCCGAGGTCGAGGCCATTGCCGCGCGCGTGGACGATCTCATCATCCGGCCCGGCGGCGTGCTGCGCCACCGCGAATGGGGCATGTATGAAGTCGGCATCAACGGCCCCGACGGCCTTCTCGTCCGGGTTGGCTGGCCGTCGGAGCTGATGCGCCAATCCGGCTAGCCGATCACGCCCTTCCTGATCAGGAAGCAGCCGTAACCCCTGCTGTCCCCCACCTGCACGACACCAAACCCCGCCGCCGCCGCGCGGTAAAAATCCGGACGCGAGAGCTTGCCGGGAGCAACGGCGCGTCCGACCGCACGCTCGATCTCGGCCAGCACGGCGCGCTGCACGTCGGGCACGCGGTCGGGATCGTCGACCGGCGCCATCACGCGCACCGGGTCGGGATCGAAATCGTCGAGCGGATAGAGCGTCATGATGGCTCGGACGGCCGTCTCCATCGTCATGCCCGGCAGCTGGATCAGGCGCTGCGACGAGGTGCTGCGGGCGATGTGCGTGGCCGGGTGGTTGGCGTCGACGACCACGAGATCGTCGCCGTGGCCCATGGAGGCCAGCAGCCAGAGCAGGTCGGGCGTCAGGATCGGATCGATCGATTTCAGCATGTGACGGCAGTTCCCCTTATCGATCGCTCACCATAGCAGGTTCCGAGCGTGATTCAGATCACGCAAGGCCACCATGGTGAGGGGGATCACGGACCTCAAGCTCGAACGCGGCGAGGCTCCCCGGCAACCAATCTCGCATCGAGATCAGTGCCAAAGGAGCACGCCATGTTCCGCCTAAAGCCTTTCCTGATGACAGCCAGCCTTGTGGGAAGCCTGTTCGGCTTCGCCTGCGGCCCCGTTTCCGCGCAAGTTGCCCCGGTCGAGCCGGCCCCCACCGCGCTGCAGGGCCCGGAGCAGCGGGTGGCGCTGGTGATCGGCAATTCGAACTATAAGAACGCGCCGCAACTCGCCAATCCCGACAATGACGCCGAGTCGATGGCGAAGTTCCTGAACTCGGCGGGGTTCGAGGTGGTTGCCGCGACCGACCTGACCCAGAACGACATGCTCCGTGTGGTCCAGGACTTCTCCGCCAAGGTGTCCGCGCGCGGTCCGAACACGGTGGCGATGGTCTATTACGCCGGTCACGGCGTGCAACTCGCCGGCGAGAACTATCTCGTTCCCGTCGACGCCAAGGTGTCGAGCCAGACCGAGCTCGTCAATAATTCGGTGCGGCTGGTCGACGTGATGTCGACGCTGGAGACGATCCCGAGCCGCATGCGCATCGTCATCCTCGATGCATGCCGCAACAATCCGTTCCCTGATGTCAACGACGCCGGCCGCGGCCTCGCCATCGTCGATGCGCCGAACGGCTCGATCGTCGGTTACTCGACCGCACCGGGCGCCGAAGCGCTCGACGGCACCGGCGGTCACAGCCCTTACACGCAGGCGTTCCTGAACGTCGCGCGCGAACCCAACGTGCCGATCGAGCAGTTGTTCAAGCGCGTCCGCCTGCAGGTGAACCAGTCCACCAGCGGCGCGCAGATCCCGTGGGAGAGCTCCTCGCTGACCTCGGACTTCACCTTCTTCGGCGACACCGCGGTTGCCGCCAACCGCGCGCCCGTCAGGGCGCCGGTGGTGCAGATGGCCTCCAACCTGCCGAGCCGCTCGACGCGTCAGGCCTATGACTACGTCGTGTCCGAGGGCCGGCCGGAATATTATCAGGAGTTCATCCAGATGTATCCGCACGACCCGCTGTGCGACCACGTCCGTTGGCTGCTCAACAACATCCTGCTCTCGCAGGCTTGGCACAAGGCGGTGCTGGTGAATTCGCCGGTTGCCTACAAGAGCTTCTACGACAGCTACGGCAACAGCCCTTATGCGCAAATGGCGCTGAAGCTGCAGACGCAGCCGAAGCAGATCCCCTTGATGCAGGCGACCAAGTTCCTGGCTCCGCAGAACATTGCTCCGACCTTCAAGATCGGCAATCTCGGCCAGCCCAAATACATGCCGCTGCAGCAGGGTAATGGCAACCAGATCAACGGCAATCTGCCGATCGTGCAGAAGCCGGTCGACGGTAACGTGATCGGCAAGCTCGGCAATGGCGGCCAGATCGGCAATCTGCCCTCAAGCAACAACCAGCCGAACGGCACGCCGTCGCAGACCCCGGGCAAGATCGTCACCCTGCCTGCGCCGACCAACACGACCACCAGCAATGGCGGCATCGGCAAGATCGTGACCCTGCCCGCGACCAACAACAAGCCGGACGCCGGCAACGGCACCCCCGGCAAGATCGTCAGCGTGCCGGTGAATGTCGGCAAGGGCGGCCCGAAGATCGAGACGAAGCCGGTCAACGTCCAGACGCAGAACAACCCGATCCGCGTCAACAACGGTAACACCGGCATCGTGAAGCCCAACAACAACCCGGTGAACAAGGTGCAGGTCCAGAACAACAACCGTCCGCAGTTCAACGCCACGAACCGCAACGTCAACAACGGCGGCAACAACTTCCGCCAGTCGATGAACCAGGCCCCGAGCACGGGCGGCGGCAATAACCACCGCGGCTTCATGCGCTGATCGCAGCGAGCCACACAACGAAGAAGGGGCAGAGCGGAAACGCTCTGCCCCTTCTTCATGTCGACCCTCGACGATCGTCATTCCGGGATGCGCCGTGAGGCGCAGGCCCGGAATCCATTGTGCGGCAGAGACGGCGGAGAAGTGGATTCCGGGTTCTTGCTTCGCGAGCCCCGGAATGGCGGCTAGGCGACCAACTCCGCAAACAAATCCGCATCGACATTGCCGCCGGAGAGCACGATCACGACGTTCTTGCCGGCCACATCGAGACGCCCCGCCAGCAGCGCCGCAAGACCCACCGCACCGCCCGGCTCCACCACGAGCTTCAGCTCGCGATAGGCGAAGGCAACGGCGGCGCCGACTTCCTTGTCCGACGCGGTAACGCCGCGCGCCAGCAGCTTGCTGTTGATCGCAAACGTCATCTCGCCGGGAATCAGCGCCATCAGCGCATCGCAGATGGTGCGGCCCGCCGGCGGATGCGGCTCGCGATGGCCTGCGCTCAGCGAAATGCCGTGATCGTCGAACGCCTCGGGCTCGGCCACCACGATTTCGGCTAGCGGATAGCGCGCCTTCACGGCGGTTGCGACGCCCGCGATCAGGCCGCCGCCGGACGCCGGCGCCACCACGATGTCGGGGCTGAGACCGAGCGTTGCCATGTCCTCCGCGATCTCGCGGCCGGCAGTGCCCTGCCCTGCGATCACGAACGGATCGTCGTAAGGCCTGACCAGCGTCGCGCCGCGCTTCTCGGCGATGCCGCGCGAGATTGCCTCACGGTCGTCCTTGTCGCGATCATAGAGCACGACCTCGGCGCCGTAGGATTTTGTGCGCTCGCGCTTCGACAGCGGCGCATCCGCCGGCATCACGATGGTCGCCTGCATGTCGAGAATCTTTGCCGCCGCCGCCACGCCCTGGGCGTGGTTGCCGGAGGAGAACGCGACGACACCGCCGGCGCGCTTGTCCTGCGGGATCGAGAACACCTTGTTGAAGGCGCCGCGGAACTTGAACGAGCCGGTGCGCTGGAGCATCTCCGGCTTCAGGAAGACCTTGGCGCCGACGCGCTCGTTGAGCACGGGAAAGGACAACAGCGGGGTGCGGATGGCGTAGGGCGCGATCACGCGCGCTGCGGCGTCGATATCGGCAGGGCCGATCGGGAGGAGCTGTTCGGTCATATCAGACCTTATCGCGGCCACCGCAGCGCGGGCAAGACACCTCCGCGCGAGGATTTTTCTCTTCAGGCGACGAAGCGCGGCTGTTCCGCGGCGTTCCGGCCAGGCAGCACCGCGCCGACCGCCTCAATGCTGGCCACAAAGGCCCTCGCCGAGGCTTCCCAGGTGTAATTGGCGGCGAACGCGACGCAGTCCTGCCGGGAGATGTCCAGCGCCGCGAAGCAGGCGCTGCGCAGGTCGTGATCGAGTGCGCCGACCGGGGCATCGCCGATGACGTCGCGGGGGCCCTTCACCGGGAAGGCGGCCACCGGCAGGCCGCTTGCGAGCGCTTCCAGCAGGACCAGGCCGAACGTGTCGGTCTTGCTCGGAAACACGAAGACGTCGGCGGCCGCATAGATATCCGCCAGTTCCTCGCCGTGCTTCTCGCCGAGGAAGATCGCGTCGGGATAGGCCTCTTCGAGCGAGGCGCGCGCGGGGCCGTCACCAACGATGACCTTGGTCCCGGGCAGCTCGAGATCGAGGAAGGCCTCGAGATTCTTCTCCACCGCGACGCGGCCGACCGACAGGAACACCGGTCCCGGCAGGCAAAGGTCGATGGCGCGGGGGTGGAACAGATGGGTGTCGACGCCGCGCGGCCACAGCACGACATTGTCGAAACCACGCTCGGTCAGCTCGCGGGCGAGCGCAGGCGTTGCCGCCATCACGGCGCGGCTGGGCGCGTGGAAGCGGCGCAGCGCCCGCCAGATCAGCGAGCCCGGCACCGGCACGCGGGCGCGGACATATTCGGGAAAGCGGGTGTGGAAGCTGGTCGTGAACGGCAGCTTGCGCTGGCGGCAATAGCGGCGGACCATCAGGCCGATCGGCCCTTCGGTCGCGATGTGGATGCTTTCGGGCCGCGCCCCCTCGATCAGCTTCGCGATCCGTGCGGGGCGGGGCATCGCCAGCCGCACGTCGCGATAGCTCGGCATTGCAAAGGTGCGGAAGGATTGCGGCGTCAGGAACGTGAATTCGACGCCGAGGCTTTTGCCGGCGTCGGCGAGCTTGGTCAGCGTCCGAACCACACCGTTGACTTGCGGGTGCCAGGCGTCGGTTGCGACCAGGATGCGCATCACGCGGCCTCTTCTACGCAGCTCTGGCTGCAACCTGCGGGACGGCTGCCGGCTTCTGCAAATGATCCGCCCAGGTGATGATCTCGAAATGACCGTCGTCGTGCTCGACCAGCGCCGTGCAGCTCTCGACCCAGTCGCCGCAATTCATGTAGCGAATGCCGCCCTCGTCGCGGATCACGGCGTAATGGATGTGGCCGCAGATCACGCCGTCGGCGTCGTGGCGCCGCGCCTCGGCGGCGAGCGCCTGCTCGAACGCGCCGATGTAATTGACGGCGTTCTTGACCTTCTGCTTGGCCCATTGCGACAGCGACCAATAGGGCACCTTGAACAAGCGGCGGAAGAAGTTGACGAAGCGATTCATCTGGATCGCGAAGTCGTAGGCCTTGTCGCCGAGATGGGCGAGCCAGCGCGCGTTTTGCACCACGAGGTCGAAGATGTCGCCATGGATGACGAGATAACGCTTGCCGTCCACGCCGGTGTGGACCGTGTTCTCGACGACGTCGATGCCGCCGAAATGCGTGCCGTAATAGTTGCGCAGGAACTCGTCGTGATTGCCGGGGATGTAGACGACCTTGGCGCCCTTGCGCGCCTTGCGCAGCAGCTTCTGCACGAGGTCGTTGTGGGATTGCGGCCAGTTCCAGCTCGATTTCAGCGCCCAGCCGTCGACGATGTCGCCGACGAGATAGATCGTGTCGGCATCATGGTAGCGTAGGAAGTCGAGCAGAAGATCGGCTTGAGAACCGCGGGCTCCGAGATGAACGTCGGAGATGAACAACGTGCGAAAGCGCCGCTCCGGGCTCTCGTCACTCACATCGTAACTTCCCATGCGCCAGCCTGTAACAATGTCCCGTGACAGGGGGATGACCAATTGAACTTTTGAGGCACCCTCAGATACGAATCACGCCTTGCCTCGCCTGCCTGCGAATATCAGCCGCATGCGACAATCAGGCGACATGGCGCCGCAGGAGGCGCCGGGACCCTACTCTTCCCTGAGGCCAGCTCCCCCGCGGCACAACCTTCGAGACGCCCGCCGTTGGCAGGCCCTCAGGATGAGGGCGGAGTGCGCGGCTGCAAATTCAAAGCGGACCGACGCAGTTCGGCCTCATCCTGAGGAGACCGCGAAGCGGTCGTCTCGAAGGAGAGGCGCTTGCTCGATGTCGCCACAAGGCATTGGGGACGATGAAGCCAGCGCTCAACGGATCGATGGCCGCGCTTCCGCGGACGGCCCGCCTCAGTAGAACCTGTGGAAATGATGGACCGGGCCGTGGCCGTGCCCGACGCTGAAGCGGTCGGCGGCTGCGATGGCCGCGCTGATCCAGGACTTGGCGTTGCGCACGGCAAGCTCCAGATCTTCGCCCTTGGCCAGTCCAGCCGCGACCGCCGAGGACAGCGAGCAGCCGGTGCCATGGGTGTTGCGGGTCGCAACGCGCGGCGCGGCGAGCGCGATCGTGTTTTGGGCATCGACGAGATAATCGATGCTCTCGGCGCCCTCGCCGTGTCCGCCCTTGATCAGGACCGCACGGCAGCCGAGTGCCAGCAGGCGACGCCCCTGGCGTTCGATCTCGGCCTCGCTTGCCGCGACCGGCTCGTCGAGCAGAGCCGCGGCTTCCGGCAGATTGGGCGTGATCACCGACGCCAGCGATATCAGTTTTGTGCGGAGCGCGTCGACGGCCTCGGATGCCAGCAGACGGTCGCCGGAGGTTGCCACCATCACGGGATCGAGCACGACATGCCGCGGCGACCAGCGCGACAGCGCGGCCGCGACCGCATCGATGCCGGCGACCTCAGCCACCATGCCGATCTTCACCGCGCCAATGTCGAGATCGGAGAACACCGCATCGATCTGCGCGGTGACGAATTCGGCCGGGACCGGATGAATGCCGGTAACGCCACGCGTGTTCTGCGCCGTCAGCGCCGTGATGGCGGAGGCACCATAGACGCCGAGCGCGGCAAAGGTCTTCAGGTCGGCCTGGATGCCGGCACCGCCGCTCGAATCGGAGCCGGCGATGGTGAGTGCGACCGGGGTCGTCATCGCCGGGCACCTTTGCTGGATAAGGACACCGCCATGGCCTGTCCTAGCGCGGCCGTGGAACACCGGCAAGCGCGCCGAGCCGTGTTCGACAGTGATTCGCGACGCCGTGTATTCCCTGCGAATCAGGCAAGCAGCGGGCCGGCACGCCCCGCAATCGTGCGGACTTGAAAATGCAACCGCGCCGGACCCTTGGTATAGTCTCGAACCTTACCTGCTTCGCCGGAGCGCGAGGTGAGAGTGGAACTGTCCAGCGACACCCATGTTGCGGGCTCCCGGCCCGCAAGCCGCCTGGAACGGAATCTTGGGGTGGAATGATGTGGGCCTTTTTTGAACGTCTCCTCGACTCGTCCATGCTGTCGCCGCACGGCATCTGCCTGTTGTGGGAGCCTGAGCTGATCTGGCTTCACGTCGTTTCCGACGCCTGCATCGCCGCCGCCTATTTTTCGATTCCGTTTGCCCTTGCGATTCTGGTCACCAAGCGGCGCGACCTCAAGTTCGGCTGGGTCTATTGGGCCTTCGCGATCTTCATCATGGCGTGCGGCCTGACCCACGTATTGTCGATCTACACGCTCTGGGTCCCGGTCTATGGCATCGAGGGCATGGTCAAGGCGGCGACCGCGGTGGCATCCGTGGTCACGGCGGGCGCGCTCTGGCCGCTGCTGCCGAAGATCCTGACGATCCCCTCGCCGTTCGAGCTGCGGCAGGTCCAGGCCGCGCTCGAGGAGGAGGAAATCAAGAGCCGGGACGCGACGCTCCTGCTCCAGCAGGTCAGCGACGCCCAGCGCGCCATGCGCGAGAGCGTGGCGCGCCTCACCGCGATCGTCGAGACCGCGGTCGACGGGGTCATCCTGCTCGACGCGCAGGACCATATTCTGCTGTTCAATCCGGCCTGCGAGCGCTTGTTCGGCTACTCTGCCGACGAGGTCATGGGCCGGAACGTCAGGATGCTGATGCCCGAGGCGGGCACCCCGCCCGACAGCCACGCAAGGCATTTCGCGACCGCCGGCGAGGCCATCGGCCTGCGCAAGGACGGATCGACCTTTTCGATGGACGTGTCGGTCGGCCGGACCCGGCAGGACGGCGAATTGATCTTCGTCGGCATCGTCCACGACCTGACCGCGCGCAAGCTGACTGAGCAGCAGCTCCAGCAGGCGCAGAAGATGGAGACGGTCGGTCAGCTCTCCGGCGGCATCGCCCACGACTTCAACAACCTGCTCACCGTCATCATCGGCAACGCCGAGCACCTGAGCGAGCAGCTCAAGGCGAGGCCCGACCTGCGCCGCTTTTCCGAGGACATCTGCCAATCGGGCGAACGGGGTGCCGAGCTGACGCAGCGCCTGCTCGCATTCAGTCGCCGCCAGTTGCTGCAGCCCCAGACGATCGATTGCCGCGGCCTGCTCGAGTCCATGTTCAAGCTGCTCAAGCGCACCTTGCGCGAGGACATCGAGATCAGGACGGCCTCCAGGCCCGGCACGATCGTGGCCTTCGCGGATCGGGCCCAGCTCGAATCCGCCGTGCTCAACCTTGCGCTCAATGCGCAGGATGCCATGCCGGCCGGTGGCCACCTGACCCTGAGCACGGAGTTGACGACACTCGACGACGACTATCGCGCCCTTCACCCCGAAGTCGCATCCGGCAGCTACGTGTTGATCTCGATCACCGACGACGGCGAAGGCATGATGCCCGAGGTCACCCGGCGCGCCTTCGAGCCGTTCTTCACCACCAAGGAGGTCGGCAAGGGCTCGGGCCTCGGGCTCAGCATGGTCTATGGCTTCGCCAAGCAATCCAATGGCCACGTCTCGATCTACAGCGAGCCGGGCCTTGGGACGACGGTCCGGATCTATTTGCCGCGCGCGGACATCGGATCATCGCACGCCGAGCTTTCCGATGGCGAGGACGCGGCGCCCCGAGGATACGAGACGATCCTGATCGCCGAGGACGATCCGTTCGTTCGCTCCTCCGCCATTCGCAGGGTGGAAGCTCTCGGATATCGCGTGGTTGCCGCGGTCAACGGCAAGGAGGCCCTGCAGCAGCTGCGCACCGAGCCCGGTATCGACATCCTGTTCACCGACATCGTGATGCCCGGCGGCATGAGCGGCTGGGAGCTTGCCGATCAGGCGCGGCGGATTCGCCCCGGCCTGCCGGTCCTGTTCACCTCGGGCTACGCGCTGGAGACCCTGGTCGAGCAGGGCCACGCGCATGCGCAGGCGATCGTGCTGACCAAGCCCTATCGCAAGGTCGAGCTTGCCCAGCGGCTCAGAGACGCATTCGCCGCGGCCGTGGTGACCTCCTAGGCGCCGGACCGACATCTGGTGGCCGGCAAGTCCGCTTGCTAAATGGTGCCGGGTTTGGCCTATTAGCCGCCAGATACGCTTTCGGAGTGCCCGCGATGGTTCCTTTCTTCGTCCAGATCAAATGCAAGCTCGGCCAGTCCTATACGGTCGCCAATGCGCTTGCCGAAGCCGAGATCGCTTCCGAGATCTACTCCACGGCCGGCCAATACGACCTCCTGGTGAAGTTCTACGTCGACAAGGACACCGACATCGGCCATTTCGTCAACGAGAAGGTGCAGGTGCTGCCGGGCATCCAGGACACCCTCACCATCATCACCTTCAAGGCGTTCGGCGCCAGCTGAGCTAACCAGCTTCCTTGCGCTTGGGCCGCGGCGGACCGTCGACCGGCGGCAGCGATTTGAGATAGTCCGCCATCGCCGCAATATCCGCCTCGGACAACTGCGAGGTGTTCTTGATCACTCGCTTCATCGCGCCGCCGGCGCTGTCGCCGTCGGGCAAGTCGCCGGTCTTGAGGAAGTAGGCAAGATCCTTCGCGCTCCACTCGCCGAGGCGCTTCTGCGTGATATTCGGCACCCAGCCCTCGCCTTCCGGATTGGGCCCGCCGGCAAAGCGCTGGCCCTGGATGATGCCGCCAAGCGCGTTGCGCGGGCTGTGGCATTCGGCGCAATGGCCAAAACTATTGACGAGATAGGCGCCGCGACTCCATTGCGGCGACTTGGTGCCGTCGGCGACAAAAGGCTTGTCGTGCAGAAACAGGAATTTCCAGACGCCGATGTTGCGGCGGATGTTGAACGGAAAGCCGACGTCGTGGTCTCGCACTTTGCCTGCAACGGGCGGCAGCGTCTTCAGATAGGCGAAGAGATCGAGCACGTCCTCGCGCCTTGCGTGCTGATAGGACGTATAGGGGAAGGCGGGAAAATAATGCTGCCCGCCTGGCGAAACCCCGTGCATAACCGCGTTGACGAAGTCGGCGTCGGTCCATTTGCCGATGCCGTCGTTCGGATCGGGGGAGATGTTCGGCGCGTAGAACGTTCCGAACGGCGACTTGATCGCGAGGCCGCCACCGAGCCTGACACGGTCGGGCTGGTCGGGCGTGGCGTGGCACGAGGCGCAGCCCCCGGCGTTGAACATGGCCTCGCCGTTGGCGAGGTTTGCCACATGCGCCGGCGCGTTGCCCACAGCCGCCACCACCGGCGCGCTGAGCCACCAATAGACGACGCCGGCGGCGACCGCGGCGAGCAGCCCCCCGAGAATTGTTCGTTGCAACATGGGTATCCATTCACTCGACACGGCGAACCTAAGACCAATGTCGCCGCGGCTCCAGCCACGAAGAATTTAGCCCGCCTTGGCCGGAAACGGGAATAAACTGAAATGCCGGCTGTTGAAAGTTTGGCAGCCCGAACGGGTTCAGCAGGGAGAATGTCATGAACAAGACCGTCATTGCCGCCTTAGCACTCGGTGCCGTTGCTTTTGCAGCTCCGGCCAGCGCCGAAAAGCTGAAAGCAACGCTCGACGGCAAGTCCGAGGTGCCGGCAACGACCAGCAGCGCCACCGGAACCGCCGATCTGGACTATGATGCCGCCAGCAAGAAGCTTTCGTGGACGGTCACCTATTCCGGGCTGTCCGGCCCTGCTACCGCCGCCCATTTCCACGGCCCCGCGGAGGCCGGCAAGAACGCCGGCGTCGCGCTCGCGATCCCGAATGCGACCGCCAGCCCCGTGAAGGGCGAAGCGACGCTGACCGACGCGCAGGCTGCCGATCTGCTCGGCGGCAAGCTCTACGTCAACATCCACACCGCGGCCAACCCGGGCGGCGAGATCCGCGGTCAGGTGACGAAGTAAGCCGCGACGCTGCTTCGTTGCGTGAAGACCGGGCGCAGGAGGGGCGTCCGGCCTTTTCGATTCCGGCCGCGCTTAAAGCGCGATGCGATCAGGATGAATCGTCATCGCGCTCTAGGTTGTTGTTCAAGCATGATCTTTTCGGAAAACCGCTGCGCACTTTTCCGGATCATGCTTTAAGCCGCGTTCAGCGCCTGCGTGAGGTCGGCAATCAGGTCGGAGGGATTCTCGATGCCGATGGACAGCCGGATCGTGGAATCGAGCACGCCGATTTTCCGGCGGATGTCGGCGGGAACGCCGGAATGGGTCATGGTCGCGGGCAGGCTCGCGAGCGACTCCGTGCCGCCGAGGCTCACCGCCAGCTTGAGGATCTGCAGCGCGTTGAGGAATTTGACCGCAGCATCCTTGCCGCCGACGATGTCGAACGAGAAGGTGGATCCCGCCCCCAGGCATTGCCGCGCGAACACACGCCCGGCCGGCGAGTCCTCCTCGTGATGACCGAGGTAGTGGACCTTGGCGACCTTGGGGTGGTCGCGCAAATAATCCGCCACGAGGCGCGCATTGGCATCGGCTTTTTCCATGCGCAGGCTCAGCGTCTCGAGCGAGCGATTGATCATCCAGCAGGAATGCGGATCGAGCTGGGTCCCGATGGCGCCCCGGAGCGCCTTGATGCCTTTCATCAGCGCCTTCGAGCCGAGCGCGGCGCCCGCGATCAGGTCCGAATGACCGCCGACATATTTCGTGAGCGAGTATAGGGAAATGTCGGCGCCGTGCTCGATCGGCCGCTGAAACACCGGGCCGAGCAGCGTGTTGTCGCAGGCGATGATCGGCGTGTGTCCCTGGGCCTTTCCGATGGAATCGGCCATGCGGCGGATCATGGCGACATCGACCAGGCCGTTGGTCGGATTGGCCGGGGTTTCGATCAGGATCATCGAAACGCGACCCTTGCCCATGGCCTCCTCCGAGGCCTGCTTGACCGCGGCTTCGTCGATCCCATCGGCGAAGCCGACGGCGCCGATCGACAGGCGGGCCAGCGTGTTCGTCAGCAGCGTTTCCGTCCCGCCGTAGAGCGGCTGGGAATGCAGGATGACGTCGCCCGGGCGAACGAAAGCCAGGATCGTGGTGGCGATCGCCGCCATGCCGGACGAGAACAGCGCGCAGCTCTCGGTGCGCTCGTAGATCGAGAGCCTGTCCTCGACGATCTCGCTGTTGGGATGATTGAAGCGCGAATAGACCAGGCCCGCGCCCATGCCTTCCGGCGGCTCGCGCCGGCCGGAGACGAAATCGAAAAAGTCCTGCCCGTCATCGGCGGTCCTGAACACGAAGGTGGAGGTCAGGAAGACCGGCGGCTTGATGGCGCCTTCCGACAATTGCGGATCATAGCCATAGGTCAGCATCAAGGTTTCGGGATGCAGCATATGGTTGCCGATGTGGGTCTTCGACGGAAACGGTTTTGCCATGGCCTGTCTCGCTGTTCTGCTTGAAGCCGCGCCATGGAACTCCTGATGAGGCCGTCGGGAGCGAGATGCGCCAATTTCCAACAGCTCACGTCAATTCCGCGGCGACTGCAGCCAAGATAGCTGCTCTCACAGCGATCCGTCAGGCCTTGCGGACATAAATTCCTGCCGCGCTTCGCGCCGGCGCAAAAAAGCGGCTGCTTTCGCAACCGCCTTTTCGATTCCTTATCGGCGCCGTAGCCCGGATGGAGCGAGAATTGCGCCTCGCTACTTCAGCTTGACCCGATACGTCTCGTGGCAATCGCTGCAGCGGTCATTGATTGCGGTATAGGCCGCCTTCAGGCTGGCGACATCCTTGATCTTGCCCTTGACATCGGCGATCGCCTTCTGCACCGGCGGGATCTTGGAGTCGAAATCGGCCTTGTTCTGCCAGACCTTTTGCGAGGCGCCATAGGTCGCGTCGACGACATCCTGCTTGGGATTGACCTCGAAGGTCTTGGCGATCTTGGCAACATCGGCCTCGATGCTGGCGATGGCCTGATCGGCAGCTTTCTTGTCGAAGGGGATGTCGCCCTTGGTCATCTTCTGGATCACGCCATACTGGTTCTTGGCGATCGCGCGCATCAGATTGTCCTGCTGAACGGCGATCTCCTGCTGCGCCATCACGGCGCCCGCACCCAGCAGGATGGTCCCCGCGACAATCATCGTTCGTTTCATTGAAAATGTCTCCGGCTCGCAGAGGTGAGGATGGGCCCATTCAAGGATAGAAACCCCGCAGCGAGCGTTTATTCCCGCCGCGGAAGAATCGCCGCCTAGAGGCTGTGACGGCGATGGTGCTCGTTGATGGCGATCCAGACCCGCTCAGGCGTTGCCGGCATGTCGATATGGTCGATCTTGTATTCGCGCCAGAGCGCATCGACGATGGCATTAACGACGGCCGGACAGGAGCCGATCGCGCCGGCCTCGCCCGCGCCCTTCACCCCCAGCGGATTGGTCTTGCAGGGAACGTTGGCAGTCTCGAACACGAAGGCCGGCCCGTCCGCTGCGCGCGGCAGCGCGTAGTCCATGAAGGTCGCGGTAATGAGCTGGCCGTCGCCCGCGCCATAGACCACCTGCTCCATCAGCGCCTGGCCGATGCCCTGCATGGCGCCGCCATGCACCTGGCCGGCCAAAAGCAGCGGATTGAGCGTCTTGCCGAAATCATCGACGATCACGTAGTTGACGATCTTGATGATGCCGGTGGCCGGATCGATCTCGACCTCCGCCAGATGCGTGCCGTTGGGATAGGTGCCGTCGGCACTGGCGAAGGTCGCGCTGCCGTTCAGCTTCGTGGGGTCGGCGCCGGGTCGCTTGGCGAGGTCGGCAAAGGAGATCGAGCGGTCGGTGCCGGCGATCCGGATCATGCCGTCGGTGATCTCGAGGTCGCCCGCGCTCGCTTCCAGCGCTTGCGCGGCGAACTCCTTCAGCTTCTTGCCGAGATCGCCCGCAGCACGCTGCACGCAGACGCCGCCGGTGGGAATCGAGGCCGAGCCGCCGGTGCCGAGGCCGGTCGCGATCTCCTCGGTGTCGCCCTGGCGGATATGCACGCGCTCCGGCGGCAGGCCGAATTGCTCGGCGACGATCTGCGCGTAGGCGGTCTGATGGCCCTGCCCGCTCGATTGCGTGCCGATCAGCACGGTGACGTCGCCACTCGGATCGAGGCGGACATTGGCCGTCTCCTCACCCATCACGCCGCAAATCTCGACATAGCTCGCAAGGCCGATGCCGCGGATCAGGCCCTCCTTCTTGGCCGCCTTGGCGCGCTTTGCAAACTCCTTCCATTCCCCGATCTCCATCGCGCGCTTGAGATGCGCGGCGAAATCGCCGGAATCATAGACCTTGCCCGTGGCCGTCTTGTACGGCAGCGCCTTCGGCGGGATGAAGTTCTTGCGGCGGATCGCGTCCGGCGTCGTGTCGAGTTTTCGTGCGCAGGCGTCCACGAGGCGCTCGATGACATAGGCAGCTTCAGGCCGCCCGGCGCCGCGATAGGCATCGACCGGCACGCTGTGCGTGAAGATGGTGCGCACCCGGCAGTGGAAGGCCTGGATGTCGTAGAGGCCCGGCAGCATGCCGGCGCCGCCATGCGGGATGTAGGGGCCGAAGGTCGACAGATACGCGCCCATGTCACCCATCAGGTCGCAGTCCATCGCGAGGAATTTGCCGTCCTCGGCCAGCGCCATCTTCGCGGTGGTGACGTTGTCGCGGCCCTGCGCATCGCCCAGGAAATGCTCGGAGCGGTCGGCCGCCCACTTCACCGCCTTCTTCAGCTTGCGCGCGGCAACCGCCATCAGGGCGTATTCCCGATACGGAAACAGCTTCGTGCCGAAGCCGCCGCCGACGTCGGGGCAGATCACCCGCATCTTGTCAGTCGGGATGTTGAGCACGTTCTGGCACAGGATGTCGCGCAGGCGGTGGCTGCCCTGGCTGCCGACCGTCAGCGTCAGATGGTCGCGCTTGGAATCGTACTCGCAGACCGCCGCACGCGTCTCCAGGAAGCTCGCGACCACACGCGGGTTGACGATCGAGATTTCGGCGACTGCATGCGCCTTGGCAAAGGCAGCTTCCGTCGCGGCCTTGTCGCCGATCGAGACGTCGAACAGCACGTTGCCGGCCTTGTCGGGCCAGACCTGCGGCGCGCCCTTCTTCACGGCATTGACGACGCCGGTCACCGCCGGCAGGGGCGACCATTTGACGTCGATCGCCTCGATCGCGTCGCGCGCCTGGTCGATGGTCTCGGCGACGACGAAGGCGACGGCATCGCCGACATGGCGTACCTCGTCCTTGGCCAGGATCGGGTATGGCGGGCCGGTGAACGGATCGGTCTCGAGGTTGAACAGGCAGGGCAGATTGCCGAGATCCTTGACGTCGTCGGCGGTCAGGATCAGCGCGACGCCGGGCAGCCCGCGGGCGCGGCTCACATCGATGGTGTATTTGGCATGCGCGTGCGGCGAGCGCAGCATCAGGCAGCGCAGCGCAGCCTGCGGCGCGTAATCGTCGGTATAGCGGCCCTTGCCGCGGATGAGCGCGTCATCCTCCTTGCGCAGCACGCTTTGGCCAACGCCGAACTTGATGGGAGCCGCCATTTTATCTTCCCGTTCTCATGGTTGTTTTGCCGGCATATTGCCGTGGAAAAACTGGCAAGGCAAACGGGTTTAGGCGGGCCGTTCCCCCATTGAGGCCGATGATTCGAAGCCACCCCCGACGGTTCTGGCGCGACCAGGCCGGACAGCCGTGCGGGACGGCCTTAGCGGCTGAATTTCCTGACCATAAAGTACTTGTCGTAGGTGGCCTCTCCTATGCGGACGGCAGCGGGATCGGTACCGTAGATTTCAAAGCCGTTACGCTTGTAGGTGTTGATTGCAGCGGTCGATTCGAGCAGGACGGCGAGATGCACCTGCTCGACGCGTGCCTCGGCATGGGCAAGAAGCTCCTTGATGAGCCGATCTCCGACCCCTTTACCTCGGCCCTCCTCCCTCACGTAAACCGTGAAGATGTTGCCCCTGTGCTGCGATCGCCGATCTGGCGATACATAGAAGCCCGCGACGCCCATCAAGCTCCCGCATCGAAATGCGCCGAGGATCATTCCATCCAGCCAACGGCGATAAGCCGCCATCATCGGCTCCCCGCCCTCGTCCTCTTCAGGAGACCCAAACGTTTGAGGGTGCATCTGAAGCGCCTCCGCGCGAATGTCGCGAAAAAGATCGAGATCATCGACATTCAATCGCCGGATTTCCACGTCCGCCTGAGCACCCGCAGCATGCGATATCATGTTCGCCTCCTCTCCTTGTCGCAGTGAAGAACGGCAGGAATTGTGTCCGTCACATCCCACCGCGGCCCCACAGAGTCATCGTGCTGTCTCTCAATCTCTCGATGGCGCGTTCAGGCGCAATGCAATCGATATCGCCGCGCGTCAGACCGATGTCCATCAGCTCCCTGTCACTGAGGTCCTGCAAGGTGACCCCTGCGCGCGGCCGCCACTCCTGAAACGCACGCCAGTAGCGCCTGAGCAGGCTCAGGACGATGGAAAGGTCGAGGCCACGCCTTGCGGCATCGACCTCAATTTCGGGTGAGATGTTCGTCTGTTGGGGTGGCATCGCACGCTCCTGCTGTTGAGCCGGCAGGGAGCGTGGCCAAACAAAAGGCCCCGTCCGATGCCGGCGGGGCCTGGTGGAAAAGATGTCGTCGTCGAATTCCTAGCGCACGACTCCTTCCACGGCCCAGCCGAAGCGGGTCATGTGGTTGCGGTTGACGGTGCGCGAGCATTTAATCATGCAGCGCGTGTAGCACGCCAATCGCGCAAAATCAAGAGATGTGCCGATGTCCGTTGCACCCTGGGGGCGAGCACCTGCTTGCCTAGCCGCGCACGAGCGAGACAAGCCAGCTGCGGCCGAACAGGATGAGATCGCGAGAGCATGGACAATCGTGCCGCGGACGGCGAGCAGGACGAGCGTCAACTCGTCATGGAAATGCATCGAGGCGAAAGCTGAACCGCCGAAGCGCGCGATAGCCAGAACGCTGCGGCTATGATCACGGTCAGCAGGAATTTGCCGAGCGACATCAGCCAGGCACGGTCCAGCACGAGAAAGCCGCGCCGCGCGGCAAAGAAGAGCACCAGCAGCAAAATGGTCCAGCTTCCCGGCGTACACTCAGACGCCGTGCTGAGGCGATTGTCATGGCGAGCTACGGTTCTTCCGAGTGTTTCAGCATGTTGCCACTTTTAGGAGGACTTGTCGCGTGGGTTCAGATCGGCAACACTGCTCGGATTTCCAGTAATCGCTTTCATGGGTGTCCTCATGCCCGAAACATTGGAAACCTTGTTGTGGTGTGCCGCGCTCGCGACGTGGCTGATGCTTTCCTTCAGGATAATAAGCGAGCGCCTGAAGCCGCTCTCGAATCTCGTCAGCCATCTGCTCGAGGTTGCTTTCAGGCACAAGGCGAAGTGACGCAGTAAACGGCCGCAAAGGCACGGCTTGGCAGCTGCCGAGCTGGCAGAACTGCGTGTCGCGTTGATGGCGTCAGACGAACGGACCAAACGGCACATCGTGCGGCTGCAACCTGTCGCAACTCTGCCGGGGCCGACGATGCTCACTCGAAGCAAGTTATCGGCTATCAGGCCGAAGAAGCGGCTGAAACGAACAACGCTGCTAGCCTGCCAGCCTCCGATCGAGGGAGAACCGGCCCCCTCCGGTGACCAGGATCAACAGAGCGCCTCCTGATATCGAGATGTTCTTCAGGAAATTGTTGTACTGCCCGATCTGTTGCGGACCGGCGGGATATTCCCAGTAACGATGAGCGATTGCAGTAGCCGACAATACAAATAGAAACATCAAAATTGCGCAGTAGCGCGTACCAACGCCGAGTATCAAACCAACCGATATCAGTATTTCCAGGATGACGGTGATCGTCGTGAACAGCTGCGGCGCTGGAAGGTTGAGCGAGCGAAAATAACCCACTGAGCCACTGAAGTTGCCGAGTGCTCCATACCCGCTTCCAACAAACACCCATGCAAGCAGGATGCGGCCGATCAGGATCAACAGGTCGGCATTGCCGGTGGCGAACTGGTCGATCCGAGATGTGGACCAGGAAGAGCGAAATGACATGGTCACTGCCTCATCGCGTTGCTGCCTGAGGACGGCACCTGAATGTCGAGATCGTATCACGATTGGCGAACCGCATGAAGGCCGCCCGGCGGGCATGACGCGCTGGAGACCCCTGGTGCCTCCGAGGCCCAACAAACGGTCCATCCGCTCACGGCGTTGTCCGCGTTCAAAGCGATTCTTCGGCGCGGTGACGGCGGGCTAGGCGTGTTGGCTTTCGGCACGCGCCTAGCCGCGCACCAGCGAAACCAGCCAGCTGCGGCCGAACAGGATGAGGATCGCAAGCGCGTAGACGATCGTGCCCCCGACCGCGAGCAGAACCAGCGTCAACTCGTCTTGGAAGCGCATCGAGGCGAGAGCTGAAGTGCTGAGGCGCGCGATCAGCCAGAACGCTGCGGCGAGGATGATCCCGGTCAGCAGGAATTTGCCGAGCGACATCAGCCAGGCACGGTCGAGCACGAGAAAGCCGCGCCGCACGGCGAAGAACAGCACCAGCAAGAGATTGGTCCAGACGCCGACGGCGGTTGCGAGTGCAAGGCCGACCTGGGCCAGCGATCCCATCAAGGCGACCTTCAGCGCCACGTTGACCGCGATGCCGGTCAGCGATGCCCGCACCGGCGTTGCGGTGTCCTTGCGCGCATAGAAGGTCGCAACCGCGCTACGGATCAGCACGAAGGGAATCAGGCCGATGGCATAGGCCGCAAGCGTGCCGCCGGCGGCAACCGCGTCGGCCTTGGAGAACGCGCCGCGGGCGAACAGCGCGCGCATGATCGCGTCGGGCACGGTGAGAAAGGCCGCGACGAACGGGATTGAGAACAGCAGCGTAAAGTCGAAGGCGCGGCGCTGCGCCTTCATCGCGCCGTCATGATCGTTGGCCGTGATCCGGCGCGACATCTCTGGCAGCAGCACGGTGCCGATGGCGATGCCGATCACGCCGATCGGGAGCTGGTTGAGCCGGTCGGCATAATAAAGCGCCGACAGCGCGCCGGCCGGCAGGAAGGTCGCGATGATGGTATCGGCGAACAGCGCCACCTGCGTGCCCATCGAGCCCAGCGTCGCGGGGCCGAGTGCCTTGAAGAAGCCGCGGACGTCTTCGTCGAGCTTGAGCGGCGCAAACCGCGGCAGGCCGCCATGGCGGGCGAGATCGCCGGCGAGCAGGAAATATTGCAGGAAACCGGAGATCAGGACGCCCCAGGCCGCGGCGTGGCCCGCGCTCGGAAACCAGACGGCGACCGCCAGCGTCATCATCATCGAGACGTTCAGGAAGATCGAGGCGGCCGCGGCGCTGGCAAAGCGCTGCATCACGTTGAGCATGCCGCCATAGAGCGTCACCAGCGTGATCAGCAGCAGATAGGGAAAGGTGATCCGGGTCAGCTCGATCGCGAGCTTGCGCTGCTCGGCGTCGTCACTGAAGCCCGGCGCCAAAATGCTCATGGCCTGCGGCATGAACAGCCAGGCGACGATCAGCAGCACCACCTGCGAGGCCAACAGCAGCGTGAAAATGCGGTCGGCGAACAGCTTTGCCGCCCCCTCCCCCTTCTCGCCATGGACATGCGCATAGGCCGGCACCCAGGCGGCGTTGAAGGCGCCCTCGGCGAAGATCGCGCGAAAATGATTGGGCAGCCGCAGCGCGACGAAAAAGGCATCGGCCACGGGGCCGGCGCCGAGGATCGCCGCGAGCATGATGTCGCGGGCAAACCCCGTCAGCCGCGAGAGCAGCGTGTAACCACCGACCGTGAAGATGCGTCCGAGCATGTGTCTGTTTTAGAGACTAATCAGTCTAACGATAAGGCTTTGAAGTTTGACGTGATGAAAAAAGACGGCCGCTCGGCCTGCGATGCGCATTGCTGTGCCCTCTCCCCTTGTGGGAGAGGGCAGCGCCGCAAGTAGATATAAACTCAATCGGGTGAGGGGTTTCTCTCCTTGCATTCAGTGCGGCGAGAGACCCCTCACCCGTCTCGCCGCTTCGCGACGAGCCACCCTCTCCCACAAGGGGAGAGGGAAGAAAAGCGCAAGATCACCCCCCCAGCGCGCCGCGGACGGCGGCGATGATTCGCTCCTGATCGGCTTCGGTCAGATAGGCATGCATCGGCAGGCTGATGACGTCCTGCGACAGGCTCTCGCAACCGGGCAGGCCGCCCTCGGCGACCGGATATTGCTTGTAGGCGGTCTGTTGATGCATCGACTTGCCGTAATAGATCGCGGTCGGCACGCCCTGGGCTTTCAGCGCGGCAGCGAAGCCGTCGCGGTCGGTGCCCTCAGGCAGGCGGATGGTGTATTGCGCCCAGACCGAGGTATTGCCCGGGCTGAGACGCGGCACGGTGACCACGTTGGACAGCCCACGCGCGTAGCGCTCCGCGACCTTGTTGCGGGCTGCGATCTCGTCGTCGAAGATCTTCAGCTTCTCGATCAGAATCGCGGCCTGCATGGTGTCGAGCCGGCCGGTCAGGCCGAGGCGGACGTTGTCGTATTTGTCGACGCCCTGCCCGTGCACGCGGATGCTGCGCAAGGTGGCCGCGAGCTCGTCGTCATCGGTGAAGATCGCGCCGCCGTCGCCGAAGCAGCCGAGCGGCTTTGCCGGGAAGAAGCTGGTCGTGGTGGCGAGCCCGAAGGTGCCGAGCTTGCGGCCCTTATAGCTTGCACCGAACCCTTGCGCGGCGTCGTCGATCACGAACAGGCCTTCGGCCCTGGCGATCTCGGCGATCGCATCGTGATCGGCGGGCTGACCGAACAGATCGACCGGAATGACCGCAACCGGCCTCAGGCCCGCCTTGCGAGCGGTCGCGATGCCGCGCTTCAGGGACTCCGGGCTCATGTTGAAGGTCGTCTCGTCGACATCGACGTAGACAGGGGTCGCGCCCATCCGTGCGGCCGGCGACGCGGTCGCGATGAAGGTGAAGGACGGACACAGCACGGCATCGCCGGGCCCGACGTTCTTTGCCATCAGCACCATGAGAAGCGCGTCGGTGCCGCTGGCGCAGCCGATGACATGCTTGGCACCGCTGTAGGCCGCAAGCTGCTTCTCGAGCTCGACGACTTCGGGGCCGTTGACGAACTGGCAGTGGTCGAGAACGCGCTTGACCGCGGCATCCAGCGAAGCGCCGAGCCGGCGGCGCTGCGAGGCGACGTCGATGAAGGGAATGGGTTCGGAACGCAGATGCTGGTTCATGACCTGGCTCTTGGCGCCTTCTTGAAGGGTCGACATGGATGAAGGGTTCAGCCGGCGACGCGGCGCGGGCCCTTGAGGGCGGGCGATTTGGCCGCGGGCCGTGACGGCGTCTCCAGGCATTGCGTGGCGATCTCGAGGCTGGCGACGCCTTCGTCGCCGGTGACCGCCGGCGTCTCGCCGTTGCGCACCGCCTTGAGGAACGCGATCAGTTCGGCGCGGAGCGGCTCGTCATGCCCGACCGGCAGATGCCGCATCGAATAGCTGCCGTCAGGCTTGAAGCCGAAGCACTCGGTGACCTGGCGCGTGAGCAGATCGCCCATCACGTATTTGCCGCGGGTCGCGACCGTGACGCTGCGCGCCTTGAACGGCGTCAGCCAGTTGGTGTTGATGTGAGCGAGCACGCCGCTCTCGGTGCGGAACTGCAGGAGCGCGATGTCCTCGCGCTCGGCGACCGCGCTCGACAGCTGCGGCTGCACCTCGACGATGTCGGATTCGGTGAACCAGCGGATCAGGTCGATGTCGTGCACGGCGAGGTCGATGACGACGCCGACATTGGACATGCGCGGCGGGAACGGGCCGACGCGCGTGATCGCGATGGAAAGAATGTCTTCGCCCGCGATCGCCTGCTTGACGGCGGCAACCGCCGGATTGAAGCGCTCGACATGGCCGACCATCAGCGTGACGCCGGCCTTTTGCGCGGCAGCGACGATCTCGCGGCCCTCCTCCACCGTGGATGCGATCGGCTTCTCGACCAGAACATGAATGTTCTTGGCGATGCAGGCGAGCGCGACCTCGTGATGCAGGTGGGTGGGAGCTGCGATGGTGACGGCGTCGATGCCTTCGGCGAAGAGCTGGTCGAGCGTCTCGAAACTCGCGCAATTGGCAAGTTCCGTCGCGCGTGTGCGATGTGCCGGCGAAGGATCGACGACGCCGACGAGGCTGACGCCGGGAAGACCCGCAAGCACGCGCGCATGGTTGCTGCCCATCACGCCGGCGCCAATGACGCCAACGCGCAAGCCGGCCTTTGCCGGTGCAGATCCTTTGGAACTCATTTGAGCAAACCCCGATTCAACGCAAATCCCCGGCGCGCTTCTAGCACGGACGCCACATTTGTGGCGAATGCCGCCTTGGCGGCCCGGACACGATTTGATTCAAAAAGTTACACGTTCCCCGGGCCTTAAGCCGAAAAATATCGCCTCTTTGGCCCGGGTCCCGTGATTCGGAGTTTGCTGGTTACGACCTTTGATAGTCGTCTTCAATCCGGATGATGTCGTCTTCCCCGAGATAGCTTCCAGTCTGGACCTCGATCAGTTCCAGCATGATTTTACCGGGGTTCTCCATCCGGTGCACGGCGCCCATCGGGATGTAGATCGACTCGTTCTCGTGCACCGTCTTCACGGCCTCGTTGACGGTGACGCGGGCGGCGCCGCGGACCACGATCCAGTGCTCGGCGCGATGATGGTGCTTCTGCAGCGACAGCCGCCCGCCCGGCTTCACCACGATGCGCTTGACCTGGTGGCGCTCGCCATTGTCGACCGACTGATAGCTGCCCCAGGGCCGGTGCACCTTGAGATGCTCCTCGGTGACCTTCGGCGCGACCGACTTCAGCTTCGTGACGAGACGTTTCAGGCCGTTGGAATCCTTCTGGCGCGAGACCAGAACCGCATCAGCAGTCGCGACCACGACGAGATCGTCGACGCCTTCGAGCGCGACCAGCGCGGAATCGGTGGTGACGTTGCAGTTGCGGGAATCCTCGAACACCGCAGCGCCGTGCGACGCATTACCTTGTGCGTCCTTGTCGGAGAGCTCCCACACCGCGTGCCAGGAGCCGACGTCGGACCAGCCGCACGACACCGGCACGACCGCGGCGCGCGAGGTCTTCTCCATCACGGCATAGTCGATCGAGATCGCCTTGGCCGCGCCGAACGCCTCGGGCTCCAGCGTGACGAAGCCGAGATCGCGGCCGGCATTGTTGACCGCGTTGGTGACGGCCTCGACGCTTCCTGCATCGACCCTGCGATATTCGTCGAGCAGCACGCTGGCCGGGAACATGAAATTGCCGCTGTTCCAGAGATAGCCCGAATTGACGTAGTCGGATGCCTTCACCGCGTCCGGCTTCTCGACGAAGCGCGCGACCGCATGCACCTCACCGGAGATCACCTCGCCCGGGTTGATGTAGCCGTATTCGGTCGCCGGCCGCTCCGGCTTGACGCCGAAGGTGACGATGCGCCCGGTGCTCGCGGCGTTACGGCCCTCGCGGCAGGCGGCAACGAAAGCGGAATTGTCCTGCACGACGTGGTCGGCGGCGAGCGCAAGCACGATGGCTTCACTGGCGCGGTTCTGCGCGAACACCGCGCCGGCCGCGATCGCAGGTCCGGAATCGCGACGCATCGGCTCGAGGATCACGTCGGCCTCGATGCCGATCTCGGCGAGCTGCTCCAGCACCATGAAGCGATAGGACGCATTGGTGATGACGATCGGCCGGTCGAACAGGGAGGGATCGGAAACGCGCAGCAGCGTGTCCTGGAAGGTCGAGCGGGTGCCGAACAGCGGCAGGAACTGTTTTGGCCGCACCTCGCGCGAAGCCGGCCACAGCCGCGTGCCGGCGCCGCCGCACATGATCAGGGGGATAATGCGTTTGTCCATCGTCATCTCAAACCTTGAAGTAGTCCCGATACCAGGTGACAAAATTATGGACCCCATGCTCGATCGGCGTTGACGGTGCAAAGCCGGTGTCGCGCATCAGGTCCTCGACATCCGCGAACGTTTCCAGCACATCTCCCGGCTGCATCGGCAGCAATTCTTTGATCGCCGTCCGGCCCAGCTCCCGCTCCAGAAGCCCGACGACGTGCATCAGTTCCTCCGGATGGTGATTGCCGACATTGTAGAGCTTAAACGGCGCATTTGCGGCAGCCGGATCGTCCGCAGGCACAAGATTGATCAGCTTGGATACTACACGTGTGACATCATCAACATAGGTGAAGTCGCGACGCATTCGGCCATGGTTAAACAGCCGGATCGGCTTGCCCGCCATGATGGCGTTTACGAACAGAAACATGGCCATGTCGGGCCGTCCCCATGGCCCGTAAATGGTAAAGAAGCGCAGGCCCGTGACCGGCAGGCGATAGAGATGGCTGTAGGACTGCGCCATCACCTCGTTCGCCTTCTTGGTCGCGGCGTAGAAGCTCACGGGATGGTCGGTGCGGTCCGCAACCGCAAATGGCAATTTTGTGTTGGCGCCGTAAACGGAGGATGACGAGGCGTAGACGAGATGACGACAACCGCTGTTGCGGCAACCCTCGAGGACGTTGAGAAAGCCCACCAGATTGGAATCGGCGTAGGCGTGCGGCTGCTCGATCGAGTAGCGCACGCCGGCCTGCGCCGCGAGATGCACGACCTCCGTAAAACGATGTTGCGCAAACAGCGCCGCCATCGTCTCGCGGTCGGCAAGATCGGCCTCGACGAAGGAGAAGCGGCGGTCGCTCTGCAACAGCGCCAGGCGCGCCCGCTTCAGTGCCGGATCGTAATAGCTGTTGAGATTGTCGAGCCCGACGACGGTGCGGCCTTCGCCCAGGAGCTGCCGGGCGACGTGAAAGCCGATAAAGCCGGCGGCCCCGGTGACCAAAATCGCCTGATCCGTCATCCTGTTCCCCGGGGATCCCTAGCCCGATCCCGTTTAGCCGTCACCTCAAGGTGATCGCAATAGGCCCGCCGCGGCTCATGCGCTCCATAATGCCCCTCCACGAGAGCCCACGAGAGCTATTGCAAGATCGGCGCCAAAACCATACCAAAGCGGCCGAATTCGGCGCTCGCGTCGGGTTGCCTCAAATCTTCGCAAACCCTGTTCATGCGGGCGAGATGCGCCGAATCCTGCTGTCGACGGCCAAAATCCTGATTTCCGCGGCGCTGCTCTATCTGGCGCTGCGCAAGGTCGATCTGTCCGAATTGTTTTCGCGCTTCACCGTGACCAGCCTGTTCTGGATCGGCGCCGCGATCACGGTCACCTTCCTGCAGATCTTCGTCGGCGTGCTGCGCTGGCGCGAGATCAGCGCCGTCTGCGGCGCGCCGCTCGAGCTCGGCCGCGCCATGCGCTACAACGTGATCGGCTCCTTCTTCAACCAGACCCTGCCGTCGGCGATCGGCGGCGACGCGGTCCGGCTCTGGCTGGTCGCGCGCGCCGGTGCCGGCTGGCGTGCGGCGACCTACTCGATCTTCGTCGACCGCGCGATCGGCTTGATCGCGCTCGCGATTCTGATCGTCGCGAGCCTGCCCTGGAGCTACACCCTCATCACCGATCCGCACGGGCGCTCGGCGCTGCTGCTCATCGATTTCCTGGCGCTCGCCGGCGGCCTCGGCTTCCTGGTTTTCGGCGCGCTGAAATGGCGCTGGCTGAAGACCTGGTGGGCCACGCATCACATTCACGCCTGTGCCGTGATCGCGAACCGCGTGATCTTCAGCCGCAGCCGCGGACCGATCATCGCAATCCTGTCGGTGCTCGTTCACGTGCTCGCCGTCGTCATCGCCTGGTGCGTCGTGCAGTCGATTGCGGCCCCGGTTCGCTTCAGCGACGTGTTCCTGCTGGTGCCACCCGTGATGCTGATCACGATGATGCCGATCTCGATCGCCGGCTGGGGCGTGCGTGAAGCCACGATGAGCCTGGCGTTCGGCTTCGCCGGCCTGGCCGCCAACGAGGGCGTCAACGTCTCGCTGCTGTTCGGCGCCGTGTCCTTCATCGTCGGCGCGTTCGGCGGCCTGGTCTGGATCCTCAGCGCGGAGAAAGCCGCGCAGGGGTCGGCGCCGATCGGAGTGCCGGAGTGACAACCCTCGTCGCGGGTCCGGACCATGCGGCCGGGCTGGTGCTGTTTGCGCTTGCGCCGGCCGTGCTGGCTGCACTGATCTCCGCCTGCATCATCTGGTGCAGCATGCCGCTGCTGCAGCGTTATGCACTGGCGCGTCCGAACGCACGCTCGTCGCACAAGATACCGACCCCGCAAGGTGCGGGCATCGCGGTTGTCGCAGCCACGCTGCTGGTGGCTGCGTCCTGGGCGGCCTGGACGTACGGCGCGATTCCCTTGCCTCTGATCGGCTCCGCCGTCGTGATCGCGATGGTCGGACTTGTCGATGACATCAGGCCCCTGCCCGTGCTGCTCCGCCTCGTGCTTCAGGCTGGAGCCGTGGCCGCCGTCGTATTCACGACACCGGAGACCGCGCGCATCGTGCCGGCGCTGCCGCTCGCGCTCGAGCGCGGCCTCATCCTGCTCGCCGGCATCTGGTTCGTGAACCTCGTCAATTTCATGGACGGGCTCGACCTCATGACCGTGGCGGAGGTGGTGCCTGTCACGGCCGCGCTCGGATTGCTCGGATGGTATGGCGACCTCTCGCCATCCGCGGCGCTGCTCGCCACGGCGCTGTGCGGGGCCATGCTTGGCTTTGCGCCGTTCAACCGCCCAGCCGCAAAGGTCTTCCTGGGCGATGTCGGCAGCCTGCCGATCGGCCTCTTGCTCGGCTGGTGCCTGCTGGAGCTCGCCTGGCACGGACAGCCCGCTGCGGCGCTGCTGCTGCCGGCCTATTACCTTGCGGATTCCACCATCACGCTGTTTCGCCGCATCATCAGGCGCGAACCATTCTGGTCGGCACACCGCACGCACTTCTATCAGCGCGCCACCGACAACGGCTTTAAGGTCAAGCAGGTGATCGGCGAGGTGTTCGCGCTCAATCTCGTGCTGGCACTGCTTGCCATCGTCAGCGTTCGCGCCGGCTCGATGCCGGTCGCGATCGTCACCCTGTTCGCGGGCGCGGTCGCGGTCGCCTTCGTGCTGCGGCGCTTCTCCCGCCCTCAGGCATCCTGAGCCGACAGCGCCAGCCGCAACCCCTCGTCGAGGGACACCTGCGGCTGCCAGCCGGTCGCGAGCGCCTTGGAGATGTTGAGCTCGAGCGAGCCGATCAGGCTGTCATGCGTATCCTGCCGGCCCATGACGCTGAGCAGCGTGCTGAGCAGGCCCGGCGGCATGCCGAACAGCCGCAGGCTCTTGCCGGACGCTTCGGCCAGACGGGTGATGAATTCGGGTGTCGAGACCTGCTCCCTATCGGCGACGAGGAATATCTCGAAATTGCTGGCGGGATCGGGATGGCCGAGCCGGCGCAGGATGAACGACGACAGGTTCTGCACGGCAAGGAAGGCGCGCTGGTTGCGGATCGCGGCAACGGGCAGCGGCAACCCGAGCTGGACCGCGCGCGTCAGCAGCGCAAAATTGCCCTTGGCGCCCGCGCCATAGACCAGCGGCGGCCGGATCACCGAGATCTTCATGTCGTTGTCGCGCGCCAGCGTCCTCAAGCCCGCTTCGGCCGCAGCCTTGGACATGCCGTAGAGGCCGCGCGGCGTCAGGATATCGCTCTCGCTGAATGGGGCGCGGCCCTCGTTACTGCGGCCGTGCACCAGCACGGTGCTGATGAAGACGAACTGGCGCACGCCGGCCGTCGCCGCGCAGCGCGCCAGATGCAGCGTGCCGGCGATGTTGACGTTGCGGTAGAGCTGGACCGCATGCTCCTCGTGCTTGTGATGCACGCGCGCGGCGAGATGGACGACGGCGTCGACGCCTTCCAGCGCGGCTTGCCAATCGGTCTCGGGACCGATCGTCTCGATCACCACCTCGTCGTCGGCACCTTCCGCGCGACGGACCGCGCGGCGGACCGACCATCCCTCGCGCTGGAGCGCCGGCACGACATGACGGCCGACGAAGCCGCTCGCTCCCGTCACCAGCACGACTGGTTTCTTCTCGCTCATCGTTGCTCCGAAAGGTTCGCGGTGTGCAACAATTCGTCGATCACACGGGCATAGGCGTTCATCGCCGTCGTCCGGTCGAATCGCAATGCCGTCCTCACCGCGCGCTCCGTCATCGCATCGTCGTTGGAACGGGACGCCGCGCGGATCGCCGCGGCGAGCCGGTCCGGGCGGCCCGGCGTCACGACCCAGCCGAGCCCGTTCTCCACCACCGTCAAGGCAGCCTCGGACTCCGGCTCGGACACCAGCACCACGGGACGGCCGACCGCCAGCAGATTGTAGAACCGGCTCGGCACCGACACCCCTGCAACGTCCTTCCTGTATGGAATGATCCAGAGGTCGGCGGACGCCAGGAACGCCTCGAGCTCGGCATCCTCGACCCGCCCGACAAAGGAGACATTGGGCAGGTTCGCCGCTGCCTGCAACTGCTTCAGCCGTTCGAAGCCGATGCCCCAGCCGGACAGCAGGAAGTGAATGTCGGCCTCGTCCTTCAGAAGCCGCGCCGCCTCGAACACGATCTCCGGATCGTGGGTGAAACCGAGATTGCCCGACAGGCCGACGATGAAGCGCGCGGAAAGCGCCTTGCGGAACGGGTTGTCCGAATCGACCGGCCGCGGCGCGGGCACGAGCGTCGCCCAGTTCGGGATGAAGCGGATCTTGTTCCGCGTCATTCCGGCATAGCTCAGCAGCGGCCGCTCCGCGTCGCGGCCGATGGTGATGACGGCATTGAGCGCGCGGAACATCAGGCCGTTGGCGGCGCGCATCGTCCGCGTCACGAACGAGCCCGGCTTCAGCAGGCCCGCCATCACCAGCACGTCGGGAAAGAGGTCGTGCATGATCAGCGCCGAGCGTGCGCCCTTGAGCCTGGCTGCCGCCGCCACCGCGTAAGGCAGCATGAACGGGGCGGTGACCGTGAGCACGACGTCGCCTGCCTTGAGCTCGTGCAGCAAGGCGAAGAACGTGCGCGCCGCGAACAGCAGCTCCGAGACCCCGCGCCGCACCAGCGCCGCCTTGCCCGCCATGCGGTTCTTGATTGCGATGACGCGCGGCTTGCCCGGACCGGTCTGCAAGTCCGGCAACGCGCCCGGCCAGCCCGAGAGCACGACGACCTCGTGCTCGGCGGCGAGACGGCATGCGATCTCGGCCATGATCGCCGCCGTCGTGCTCGTATCCGGCGGATAATGCTGGCTCGCGACGACGATCTTGCCCCGAGGCTGCATGGTCAGGCCGCGGTCGACCCGAATTCGGGCACCGCATCCTTCAGGATAGTCCTGATGGTGGCGCGATCGTCGCGCGCGATCGCCTGCTCCAGCGCCGCAATCCATTTGCGCAACGTCTGCATCGGCGGCTCGTTCGGCTGCGCGGCCATGATGCCGGCAACGCCGATCTCGCGGGTCGGCTCCTCGGTGGCGAACAGGATCTCGTGCAGGCGCTCGCCCGGCCGCATACCCGTGAACACGATCTCGATATCGTAGCCCGGCTGCAGCCCGGAAAGGCGGATCATGCGCTCGGCGAGATCGACGATCTTCACCGGCTGGCCCATGTTGAGCACGTAGACCGAGACGTCGGGACGGTGCGTTCCGAGCGCATGCGTGGCCGCGGTGATGACGAGATCGCAGGCCTCGCGGATGGTCATGAAGTAGCGGACCATGTCGGGATGCGTCACCGTCACCGGGCCGCCGGCCTCGATCTGGGCCTTGAATTTCGGAACCACCGAGCCGTTCGAAGCCAGGACGTTGCCGAACCGGACCGAGATCAGCCGCATCGGCGGCTTGGCGCCGTGCGCCCCGGCTGCGAGGTCGTGATCCAGCGCCTGGCAGTACATCTCCGCAAAGCGCTTGGTCAGGCCGAGCATCGACACCGGCTCGATCGCCTTGTCGGTCGAGATCATCACCATGGCTTCGGCGCCGGCGGCAACGGCGGCATCCGCAACGTTGATCGAGCCGAAGATGTTGGTCTTGACGCCCTCGCTCCAGTCGCGTTCGAGGATGGGCACGTGCTTGAGCGCGGCGGCGTGGAACACGATGTCCGGCTTGAACCCCGCCATCAAGCGCACGATGCGCTCGCGGTCGCGGATGTCGGCGATCCGCCCTTCGATCTCGGCGGCCGCGCCTCGCGCGGCGAGCGCTTCCGTGATGGCATAAAGCGCGGGTTCGGAGTTTTCCACGATCAGGAGCCGCGCGGCGCCGAAGGCCACGACACGCTCGCAGATCTCCGACCCGATCGAGCCGCCGCCGCCGGTGACGATCACCGCCTTGCCGTTGATCAGCGCCTCCAGGCGCGCATAGTCGATCGTCTCGCTCGGCCGCAGCAGGAGGTCCTCGACCGCGACGGCCGTGAGCCGCGGCGTATCGCCGCTCTCGAGCGAAGGCATCCGGTTGACGATCACACCCAGCTTGCGCGCCCGCATCAGGATCGATTCCGGACGCGCTTCCGGCTCGAATGCCGAGGGCGTCATGACGAGGCGCGCGATCGGCTTGTTGCGCTTGGCGAAATCGGCGACGACGTCCTCGACGTCGTCGATGCCACCCAGCACCGGCACGCTGCGGATGAACTGGCCCCTATCCGAGCTCGACGGCGACAGCACGCCGACCGGCCAGATGCGCTTGATCGCCCCGCTCTCGATGCCGCGCAGGAGCACCTCGGCATCCGCGGCGCGGCCGATCAGCAGCGTCGGCGCGGCCTCCTCGCCCCTGGCATGACGCCGTACCCGCGTATAGCGGAAGTAGCGGTAGGTCATGCGCAGCGCGCTGAGGAAGGAGATCTCGAGGAACCAGTAGAGGACGATCGTCACCTTGCCGAGAAAGAAGGCGCCGCGGACGTTGGGGGCGACGAAGATGTAGTCGAGCACGAGCAGGGCGACCGTCAGCACGGTCGCGACGCGGATGATGTTCAACGCGTCAGGCAGCGAGATGAAGCGCCATTTCGTCGTAGTCAGGTTGAAGATGAAGAACACGACCACGCTGAAGGCGAGGAAGTAGGGCAGGATCTGGAACAGCAGCGGCAGGCGGTCGAAGAAGCCGTCGCCACCCTCGAATCGCAGATAGAAGGCGGCAAAAAGCGCCGCCGCGGTCGCCAGCAGGTCGTGGAGCGCGATCAGGAAATTGCGCAAGGTGAGATGCGAAAGACGCGTCATCCGCCGACCGATGAAAACCCAGTTAGATGCAACCTGACCGCGCTGATAGCCCATCTGGACCAGACTTGCCAGCCGCGCGGGCTTTCAGGAACCGGCTTCCCCCGTCTTCGCCTCGGCCTGTTGCCCCCGGATCACCATGCCGCCGGCAACGCCGACGCCGATGACGTACATCCAGCCCTCGTGGAAGTCGAACAGATGGGAGTTGAACAGCGAGGTGAAGACGTTCTGCACCACCACCAGGAGCCCGATCCAGTTGGCAAGGCCGTCGCCGCGAAACAAGCGCAGATGCAATATCCAGATCGCATAGAGAACGGCGATGCCGATCACGCCCCATTGCACGGCAACGTTCAGCGTCTGGTTATGCGGGTTGCCGATCACCTCGGCGGACGCCTGGTACTGACCGGCGGGCGTCGCGACGCGTTCGAACAATCCGCGCGTCGAGCCGGTGCCGTGCCCCTTGATCGGCGCCTCGGCGAAGAAGCCGAGCGACTTCCGCCAGAATTCGAGCCGCAGACCCGCCGAGGTCGGCTCGCCCTTTTCCACGTAACGCGTGTAGTCGTCGGAAAACCTCTCGGCGGTATGGCGCAAATATGGCGAGGCCTGCCAGGCGAGAATAGCGGCGACGAGCAACGTGGCGGAGATGAGCGCGATGCTGCGCCATTTGAGGTGAAGCAGCGCGAACACGCCGAACATGATTGGAACGGTGACGAGCGCGGTGCGCGACACCACGACGAAGGTCATGTTGACGAAGAAGCTCAGTGCCAGCGCCGTCAGCAGCCCGGCGAACCAGTATCGCTTCTCACGCAGCAGCATCACGATCGGATAGGCGAGCGCGACCGCGCAAAGCGCGAATTCCTGGCTCTGGTCGATGTAATTCTTGACGAAGATGCCGCGCTCGGCCGGATCGGTCTTGAGCGCGAGGTTCGGGTAGAAGGCGACCAGCCAGGACATCACCGACAATAGGGCGCAGGACACCAGGAAGGCGATGAAGATCCAGCGGCCGCGCGGCGAGCGCTCGAAATGATAGAGCAGGACCGGCAGCACCAGCAGCTTGATGGTCGGATTGACCGCATAGAAGCGGGCGCCCCAGCTCGCGTCCGACCACAGCGTCCCCACCAGCGCGAGCAGGACCAGCGCGATCGGGGCCGCGCAGATCGGACGCTTCAAGGATTGCAGGAACGCGCGGACGTCGAGAAACGGCACCATGCAGAGCAGCATCAGCGCGTTGAAGATCCCCGCCAGCGAGGTCGACCACGGCAGCGAGGCCGCGGTCAGGACCGCAAATATATCGACGGTCTCGCGCCAGGCCGCCGGGCTGCGCAGGCGGCGAAGCAACATCCCGCCGGTCGTCTCGCGTGCCAGTGTCGTCACTTGCCCCCTCCCCGGGCGCGATGGACCAGCGCCGTCGTGCTGAAGCCCTGGAGGATGTCGACCAGCACGACGTTGCCGCCCGCTTCCTCGACGACCTCGTGGCCGACTACCTGCTCGCGGGTGTAGTCGCCGCCCTTCACCAGCACGCCGGGCTTGATCCGGGTGATCAGGTCGATCGGCGTGTCCTCATCGAAGATGACGACGAGATCGACGGCTTCGAGCGCCGCGAGCACCTCGGCACGCGCGCGCTCGTCCTGGACCGGCCGCTCGGCGCCCTTGAGCCGCCGCACCGAGGCGTCGCTGTTGAGCCCCACGATCAGGCGGTCGCAGGCGGCGCGCGCCGCGGTCAGCACCTTGACGTGGCCGGGATGCAGGATGTCGAAGCAGCCATTGGTGAAGCCGACGCGCTGGCCTTGCGTTCTCCATTCGGCGAGCTGCGCATCGAGTGCGGCCGGCTCGAGCACGATCTTCTCCTCGGCCGCCAGAGTGGCATGCGGCAGGATCTTTCGGCGCAGCTCGGCCGCGCTCACACTGGCGGTGCCTTGCTTGCCGACGGCGACGGCGGCAGCGGCATTGGCCATGCGCAGCGCCGTGTCCCAGTCCGCGCCTGTAGCAAGCGACACCGCGAGCGCGGCGGCGACGGTGTCACCGGCGCCGGAGACGTCGCGCACCTTCACCGGAAAAGCCGGAACGTGAACCGCCGCGCCATTGCGCGGCACCAGCGTCATGCCGTGCTCGCCCTGGGTGACCAGGATCGCCTCGCAATCGGCGAGCCGCATCACGTCCTCGCTGGCCTCGACGATGCTCTGCACCGTCTCGGCGCGGCTTCGGGTCGCTTCAGAGAACTCCTTGCGATTGGGCGTCAGCAGCGTGGCGCCGCGATAGATCGCCCAGTTCAGGCTCTTGGGATCGACGATCACGGGCTTGCCGAGCTTTCGCGCGGCGTCGATGGTGTGGCGGATGACGCGCGCCGTCAGCACGCCCTTGGCGTAGTCCGAGAGCAGCACGATGTCGGCGCGCGCGATCTGCGGCAGGATCGCCTCGATCAGCTTCGTCTCGATGTCATCGGAAGCAGGCGCCGCCTGCTCCCAGTCCGCGCGCAGCATGTGCGTGGAAAAATGCTCGGAGACGAAGCGGACTTTTCGCGTGGTCGGGCGCGAGGGATCGCACACCAGCACGCTTTCGATGCCGGCGTGCTCGTCCAGCGCCGCCTTGAGCCGTGCACCGGCATCGTCCTCGCCGACGAGGCCGACGAAGATGCAGCGCGCGCCCAGCGAGGCGACATTGCGCGCGACATTGCCGGCGCCGCCGATATGGATCTCGCTGCGCTGGGCCGCGATGACAGGCGCCGGCGCTTCCGGCGAGATCCGCGACACCTCACCATAGACGAACTCGTCCAACATGATATCGCCGATGCACAGCACCGTGCGGCCTGAGATGGCCTTCGCGAGGGCGTCGAAATCGAGAATGGGCGTCGGCATGTTCAAATGGCCTCAGCGGAAGCGGTCGGGCCGGTCGAGGTAATCCCCGACATAGGCCTTCACCGCATCCTCGAGCGTCGTGAAGCCGCCGTTATAGCCGGCGCGGTGGAGGCGATCGACCTCGCTCTGGGTGAAATACTGGTAAGCCCCGCGGATCTGCTCGGGCATGTCGATATATTCGATGTTGGGCCTGGTGCCGAGCGCCGCATAGGCTGCCAACATCAGATCCCTGAAGCTGCGCGCCTTGCCGGTTCCGACGTTGAAGAGGCCGGACACCGACGGCGTCGCCAGCAGCCACATCACGACACGCACGACGTCGTCGACATAGATGAAATCGCGGCGCTGATCGCCGTCGGCGATGCCCTCGCGATGCGACTTGAACAGCTGCACCACGCGGCCGGCCTTGACGTCGTCGAAACGGCGCGCCAGCACGCTCATCATCGAGCCCTTGTGATATTCGTTGGGGCCGAACACGTTGAAGAATTTCAGGCCCGCCCATTGCGGCGGGAGCGGATCGCCGTTCGCGACCCGCCCGGCGACCGCGAGATCGAACATGTGCTTGCTCCAGCCGTAGAGATTCATCGGCCGCAGTTTCTTCAGTGCCGGCAGCGAGGCGTCGTCGTCAAATCCCGTCTCACCGTCGCCATAGGTCGCCGCCGAGGAGGCGTAGATGAACGGCACCGCGCCCGCCGTGCACCAGTCGAGCAGGCGCGTCGACAGGCGGAAATTGGTCTCGAACACGAGGTCGCCGTCGGTCGCAGTGGTCGCGGAAATCGCCCCGAGATGGATCACGGCATCGAGCTTGCGACCCTTCAGCCAGTCCATCAGTTCGGCCGGCGGGACGATATCCACAAGCTGGCGCTTGGCGAGGTTCCGCCACTTGCCCTCGTTACCCAGGAAATCGCAGACCACGACGTCGCTGCGGCCCGCGTCATTGAGCGCGGCCACGACATTCGACCCGATAAAACCGGCCCCGCCGGTCACCAGCAACATTCCGAAATCCCTGCCCGATCTTTGCGGCCCGGTCCTGCCGTAGCGCATGAGCTGCCAAAGTGTAAGCGGTTTTGGGATTGAGCGGTCTGCCGGCTTTACCTGCCGGCCCGGAGCGGCTACCGAACCGCCACAATCAGATCGCCTCGGCTCCATTAACGAATGAACCAAGATTCGACACTTAGCGGAGATGCAGATCGGAGCGACACCCGCCCGATTCTGATCATTCCCTACATGTGGATCGGCGATTTCGTTCGGAATCACACCGTCGTCCGGGTTCTGAAGGAGCGCTGGCCCGACCGGCCGGTCGATCTCCTCACCACATCCCTGTGCGCCCCGCTGGTCGATTACATGCCCGGCGTGCGCCAGGGGATCGTCTGGGACCTGCCGCGCAGCCGCCTCGCCGTCGCCCGCCAGTTCGCCCTGGGGAAGCTCCTGCGCGAGCGGAACTACGGCACGGCCCTGGTGCTGCCCCGGACCTGGAAGGCGGCCATCGCGCCCGCCCTGGCCGGTATTCCTGAACGGGTCGGCTTCGTCGGCGAGTTCCGGTTCGGCCTGCTCAACCGCTGGCGCTGGGGCGAGAAGAAGCTGCCGCGCTTCATCGACAAGAATGCCGCCCTGGCCCAGCCCGACGGAGCCCCGCTGCCGGCGGAATGGCCGGTGCCGCAATTGCGGGTCCCGGCTGAGGACATCGTCCGCTGGCGGCAGGCCAACGGCCTCAGCGCGGGCGCCGCAGTGGCGCTCGCCCCTGGCTCGGTCGGCGTCTCAAAGCGCTGGACCTACTATCCGGAGGCCGCCCGGCTGCTGGTCGAGCGCGGCCTCGAGGTCTGGGTGGTCGGCGGCCCCGCGGAAAAGGGGCTGGCTCAGGAGATCGTCGCGGCCGGCGGCCCGGGGGTCAGGGACCTCACCGGCAACGATCTGCGCAACGGCGTGCTGGCCATGGCCGCGGCCGGCGTCGCCATCTCCAACGATTCCGGCCTGATGCACATCGCAGCCGCGCTGGGCACGCCCACCATGGGCATCTTCGGCCCGACCAGCCCCTATCTCTGGGCCCCCCTCAACGGCCTTGCGGCGACCGTGGTGCAGGACAAGGAAGATCTGTCCTGCCAGCCCTGCCAGAGCACGGTCTGCAAAATGAACGACCACCGTTGCATGCGCGATATCGCAGCGCGCGAGGTGGTGGCGATCGCGCAGCGGGTGCTGGGTGAGGCCGGGGCGCGGACGGAGACGTGAGCGTCGGCAACGCCTGCGCCGCCGATGATAAGCGCCGGTGTTTTGCCCGACGCGTCAAACGCGCTTCGTGAAATCCGCAACGTATCGCGTCAGCCGCCAAGCCGTTGATTTTGCTGGCCGCGGCTACTGTGCATGGGGTTGTTTTCGCGGTTTTTGTTTGCCGGCGCGACACCGGCCGCTCAAAGCAGTGGCCGATAGACCTCGCCGATCCGCGCCGCTTCCGCATCGAGGCTGAACTTTGCGAGCACCCGCGTTCGGCCCCTCTCACCCATCGCCGTCGCGACATCGACATCGCGCATCAGCGGCTCCAGTGCCGCAGCCAACGCATCGGCATCGCCGGTCGGGACCAGCACGCCGCTCACGCCATCCTCGACCACCAGCTCGGCCGCGCCGGCGCGTGCGGCGACGAGCGCGCTGCCGGCCGCCATCGCCTCGATCAGCGTCAGCCCAAAACCCTCGTTGCGCGAGGTGAAGGCGTAGATCGTCAGCCGCTGATACCAGCGCTGCACCGCTTCGATCGGCAGCTCGCCAGTGATGACGATGCGCGATTGCAGGCCGGCCACTTCGATCTGCTTTTTCAGCTCGTTCGCAAAGGACGTCTGCTCGGCCGTGACCTGCCCGACAATCACGGCGGTGAAATCGGGATAGCGCGGCAACAGGCGGCACATCGCGTCGACGAACAAATCGGTGCCCTTCTGCGCGCGCACGCGTCCGAAGCAGCCGATGGCGTAGCGGCCCGGCAGCGCGGACTCCGCGAACGCAGCAGCGCGGTCGACCGGCGGCGCATAGACGTCGGTGTCGACGCCATGCGGGATCACCGTCGCCTTCACCTTCAGGAACGAGGCCGAGAGATCTGACGTCGCGATGATCGCATCCATGCGCCGGATCAGCCAGCGCGTGATCCAACTATGGTGCCGCTGCGCCGCCGAGGTGAACACGAGTTTCAACGGCCAGCCGAACGCGCGTAGCGCGACGCCCGCGATCATCTCGTTGTTGCGCCGCGCGTGCCAGATCAGCGGCGCCTTGCGGCGCCATAGCTTCAGAAAATCGGCAACGCTCAGCCGCGCAATCCCAGCCGGCGCGTGCGAGCCGAACCAGGCGGAGCGGTACAGTTTCGCCAGCCGCGGCGCCACCATCCGGTTGGTCGCGGTGACCCCGGAATAGCGCCTGTGCAGATTTGGCACGATCACTTCGAGATCGCCGGGGGAATTGGCCACGTCATGCTCCGTTTCGCAAAGTCCCTATACGCAACATTAAGCATAGTGACCAGTTCAGCCGCGCCGAAACCCCCTCTTCACCGCGCAAACGTTAACTTGGCGCGTTGATCGAAGACGGGTGAGATCATGACTGTGCTAGTCACCGGCGGCGCCGGCTATATCGGAAGTCACACGGTCCTCGCGCTGGCGGAAGCCGGCGAGGACGTCGTCGTGATCGACGATCTCTCGACCGGTTTCTCCGCCTATCTGCCCGAGGGCGTGCCGCTGTTCATCGGCGATGCCGGCGACGAGAACCTGCTCGAAGGCGTGATCGCGCAGCACAACATCGAGAGCATCATTCATTTCGCCGGCTCCGTCGTCGTACCGGATTCGATGCGCGATCCGCTCGGCTACTACCGCAACAATTTCACGACGGCGCGCAACCTGCTCAATGTCGCCGTCAAGCGCGGCATCGGCCGTTTCATCTTCTCCTCGACCGCCGCCGTCTACGGCAATCCGGACCAGGTGCCGGTGCCCGAGCATGCGCCGACGCGGCCGCTATCGCCCTATGGCTCGTCCAAGCTGATGACCGAGATCATGCTGCACGACGTCGCCGCCGCCTACGGCATGCAGTACGTCACCCTGCGCTATTTCAACGTCGCCGGCGCCGATCCGCAGGCGCGCATCGGGCTTGCCACCGTCGGCGCCACGCATCTGCTCAAGATCGCGGTCGAGGCCGCGACCGGCCAGCGCGCCAAGATCGACGTGTTCGGCACCGACTATCCGACCCCCGACGGCAGCTGCATTCGCGACTTCATCCACGTCACGGACCTCTCGCAGGCGCATCGCTCGGCGCTCGCGTACCTGCGCAATGGCGGCGCCTCGACGACGCTCAATTGCGGCTATGGCCGCGGCTATTCGGTGCTGGAGACAATCGACGCGGTGCGCCGGGTCTCGGGCCGCAGCTTCGCCGTGCAGTACGCTCCGCGCCGGCCGGGCGACATCATGACCATGGTCGCCGACACCAGCCGGATCCGCGGCCTGCTCGACTGGAAGCCGCAATACGACGACCTCGAGACCATCGCGGCCCACGCTTTGGCGTGGGAGGACAAGCTGTTCCACGAGCGCCATGGCGAGCTTCGCCACGCCGCCTCGGCCTAGATTCCATCTGAGCGCAAGCCCTTAATTGGGCTTGAAAAACCCCGCTTGAGCGGGCACAGAGGCCCTTCGATCCCTGACGTGCGGGCAGGCGTTGTCCTGCGCCGTCAATGGACACCGGATGGCCCAGTTTCCAAAGAAAATCACCGACGATCCCTATGCGGCAGCGGTCCTGATTCGCCGCCTGGTCACGGAACAGGGCGTCGTCTATTGGCGGCGCTACCTCGTCGCCTTCGCGCTGATGGCGGTTGCCGCAGGCGCGACGGCAGGCGCGACCTATGTTCTCGGCCAGGTCATCAACCAGGCCTATGTCGACAAGAACATCCCGGGCATCGCGATGTTTTCCGGGATCACGGTGATCCTGCTGTTCATCAAGGGCGTGGCGACCTACGGCCACATGGTGATCCTGACCAAGATCAGTAACGCCATCCTCGCCACCAACCAGCGCCAGCTGTTCGCAAAACTGATGCGCGAAAGCGTCGGCTTCTTCTCCGAGCGGCATTCGTCAGAATTCCTGGCGCGGCTGACGGCCGGCGCCAAGTCGATCACCGACGTGCTCAACATGCTGGTCAACGCCGTCGGGCGCGACCTGTTGATGCTGCTCGCCATGATCGGCGTGATGGTGTGGCAGGACCCGGTGATGTCGTTCATTGGCCTCGTCGTGGTGCCGCCCGCGATGCTGGTGCTGCGCAAGCTGGTCAAGCGTATCAAGGGCCTCGCCTACAACCAGTTCACCGGCACCGCCGACATCATGGAGACCATGCAGGAATCGCTGCAAGGCATCCGCACGGTGAAGGCGTTCACGCTCGAAGACACAATGCAGAGCCGCATCGACGAGAACATCGCCATCGTCGAGCGCAACGCCAACAAGATGGCGCGCGTCGCCAACCGCTCCAACCCGCTGATGGAAATGCTCGGCGGCTTCGCGGTCGCCGGCTGCCTGCTCTATGGCGGCTACAGCGTGGTCGCGCTCAACGCCACGCCCGGCGCGTTCTTCTCCTTCATGACTGCGTTCCTGATGGCGACCGAACCGGCCAAGCGGCTGGCGCGGCTCAACATCGACTTGAACAGCCAGCTCGTCGGCGCGCGCATGCTGCTCGAAGTGGTCGACAGCCCGGCGAGCGAGCATTCCGACGACGACAAGCCGGCGCTGAAGCTCTCCGACGCCCGGATCGAGCTGCGCGATGTCAGCTTCTCCTATCGCGCCAATGAGACCGTGCTCAACCGCATGAGCTTCGTGGCCGAGCCCGGCAAGGTCACCGCGCTGGTCGGACCCTCCGGCGGCGGCAAGTCGACCGTGCTGGCGCTGCTGCTGCGCTTCTATGAGGTGACGCAAGGCGAGATCGTGATCGACGGCCAGTCGATCGGCGCAATCTCTCGCAAATCGCTGCGGGCGCAGACTGCCTATGTCGGGCAGGACGTCTATCTGTTCCGCGACACCATCCGCAACAACATCGCTTTCGGCCGGCCCGGCGCGAGCGAGGACGAGATCACCGAGGCAGCGAAAGCGGCTTGCGCGCATGATTTCATCATGGGCTTCCCGCTTGGCTACGACACACCGGTCGGCGAGCACGGCACGCAGCTTTCAGGCGGCCAGCGTCAGCGCATCGCCGTGGCGCGCGCGCTGATCAAGAACGCACCGATCATCCTGCTGGACGAAGCCACCGCCGCGCTCGATTCCGAATCCGAGCGGCAGGTGCAGGAGGCGATCGAGCATCTCTGCCAGAACCGCACCACCATCGTGATCGCGCATCGCCTGCACACCATCATGCATGCCGACGCGATCCTGGTGATCGAGGGCGGCGAGATCGTCGAGCAGGGGCGGCATGACGAGTTGCTCCGCCGCGGCGGCCGCTATGCCTCGTTCTTCCGCCTGCAACACTACGATGCCGGCGCTCTGGCGCCGATCAGCGCAACCGCATAGAGTTCCACTTTACCTCAAGAGCAGCGAGACCCGCATGAACGCCGCCTCCTACGTCATCCCGCTTCCGCCCCAGGCTTCGCTTCCCGTCGTCGGCGAAAGCGGCCGTTATCCGGTGCGCCGCATCTGGTGCGTCGGCCGCAACTATCTCGAGCACATCCGCGAGATGGGCAATGACGAGCGCGCCCCGCCGTTCTTCTTCGCCAAGCACGCCGACATGCTGGTGCCCGACGGCGCCACCATTCCTTATCCGCCGCTGACCAAGGATTTGCATCACGAGGTCGAGCTGATCGTCGCGATGAAGAGCGGCGGCCTGAACATTCCCGCCGACAAGGCGCTGGATCACGTCTATGGTTACGCCGTCGGCATCGATCTCACCCGCCGCGACCTCCAGATCGCCTCGCGCAAGAAGGAGCGCCCCTGGGAGATCGGCAAGTCGTTCGACGGCTCCGCGCCGTGCTCCGCCATTCAGCCGGCCTCCAAGATCGGCCATCCCGCCAAGGGCAAGATCTGGCTGACGGTCAACGGCAAGGAGGCTCAGAAGGGCGACCTGACCGAGCTGATCTGGAACGTGCCCGAGATCATCTGGCAGCTCTCGCAGCAGGTGAAGCTCGCCGCCGGCGACATCATCATGACGGGCACCCCCGCCGGCGTGTCGCAGCTCCAGCCCGGCGACAAGCTCGAATGCGGCGTCGACGGCGTCGGCACGCTGAAGGTGAGCATCGGCCAGCCGGAATAGGCCCGATGCGTAGGACGGATTAGCGAAAGCGTAATCCGTCACCTTCGCGCGGCCATCACCAGTTGATTGCTGTTATTGCTGAACGGCGGATTACGCTTCGCTAATGCGCCCTAGGTATCCAAAATCAAGGCCCCGGTCGCATCCGGGGCCTTTCGCGTTTTCTACCAGGCCTTCACCGGCCGATTGGCGTGGCTCACCTGCGGCACACCGCGATTGAGCGACATGTGCGAATGCACGCACAGCCACCCGTCACCGTTCCACGTGAACACCATCGTCGCCCGGCCGGGGCGCGCAAACGCGCTGCCGTCGGGATGATATCCCGTGCTCGTCCACGGCGCGATCACCGTCGCCATCGTGCCGTCGCGGGATGCCAGGACCGAGGTCTGATCGAGCACGAAACGAAAGTCGGTCGTCTTCGGCCAGACGTTGTCCCATTGCGTCGTGACCCACTGATCGAGGCCGGGGATGACGTCGTTATGCGTGCCGAAGGCAAGCACATCTGGATGGAAGAGCGGCCGCGCCGCGGCGTAGTCGACCTCGCGGACGTAGCCCGCGAAGGTGTCCAGCCACGCCAGGAAGAACTGCTTCGTCGCGCTGTCGGCGGTCGGCAAGAGGGCCATCACCTGCTCCATCTTCGGCTACCTCGATCACGGCAAGCTTTGTTGCCATGGGACAGACCTTCCAGCAAGATATGGACTTCGAGAGCACCCCGGCGGAGATCGACCGGCCGGCCTGATTTCATGGAGCCAGACTCATGAGACGCCTTCTCCTGCTTGCGGCCACGCTTGTCGTCACCTGCAACGCTGCCAGCGCGCAGTCCAGCAAGCCCTATGCCGGCCTCGAGCAGCGTCCCATCAAGGCGCTGTCGCACCAGCAGGTCGACGATCTCCAGAGCGGACGCGGTATGGGTCTGGCGCTTGCCGCTGAACTGAATGGATATCCCGGCCCCAGTCACGTTCTCGAGCTCGGGGATCGGCTCGAGCTGACCGGCGATCAGCGCGCCGAAATTCAGCACCTCTTCGATTCGATGAAGCAAGAGACGGTCCCGCTGGGCAACAAGCTCGTGGAGCAAGAGAGGGAATTGGACAACCTGTTCTCTGCCCGTGCCGTGACGCCGGAGTCGCTTAAGGCGACCATCGTCGCCATTTCGGAAACGCAGGGCCGGCTCCGCGAGAGCCACCTCAAATATCACCTGTCGACCGCGGCCTTGCTCAATCAGAGCCAAATGCAAAGATACGCCGAGCTGCGAGGCTATCAGCATCCTGATAGCTCCGCAGGGCGCAAACACCATCACTAGACGCGCTCGGGATTACCGCAGAAGTCGTAGGGCGGATTAGCGTAGCGTAATCCGCCAACGCATCGTGCCACGCTTGACGTAGTACCGAAAACACGATGAGGCCGAGGATCAGCGCCGCTACGCCGAAACCAGCCGGCTACGCCCGCGTCAGCGCCTGCAGACCCTTGAAGGTCAGGCGTTTGGGGTCGGTCACCCCGGCGAGATAGAGCTGGCGGATGAAGGCTACGACAGCGTTGCGGTCGCAATTGGTCAGCGCGACGACGGCGTCGACCGCGATCTTCTGGGCTTCCATTAGGCTCACCTCGGCCTTGCGAGTAACCCCGGCCGAGACAGGCTAGGAGTCCGCGGTTAATCCGGCGTTAACCGTTTGGACAGAGTGGCCGATTCACGCCGACGACCGAATACGCAAAACAACGCATTGGCGGCAGCGATGCTCAGGGTGCATCGACGCTCTTCTTGAGCTGCGCAAAGTGCTTTTTCAGCCGCGGCACGGCAAAGTCGGTGAAGGCCCGCACCTTCGGCACCGAGAGCCGGCCCTGCGGGCAGATCAGGTGCGCAGGCATCTCCGGATCCTTCTCGGCGGCCAGCACGATCTCGAGCTCGCCGCGCGCAACCTGCTCGGCCACCTGGTACGAATACATCCGCGCGACGCCGCGGCCGGCAACGGCGGAGGCTACGGCCGCGTAAGTGCTGTTGACGATGAAACGCGGCGTGAACTGGACCGTACGCGGCACCGACCCACCGGCCTGCGACGCGAAGGTCCAGGAATTGGGCAGATGGGCCATCGCCACGATCTGATGCTTGGCGAGATCGCCGGGCTCGGTGATGCGGGGATGCTGCTTCAGATAGCGCGGGGCTGCCACGACCACGCGGCTGATCTCGCCGACCCGCATTGCCACCATCGCCGAATCCGCGAGGGGGCCGATGCGAAGCGCGATGTCGATGCCCTCCTCGATCAGATTGACCGCGCGATCGAACAGCAGCAGCTTGGCCGACACCGTCGGACAGGCATCGAGAAACGCGTCCAGGATCGGCCGCAGCACCATCTCGCCCGACACCACGGGAGCGGTGATCGTGAGCAGGCCGCGCGGCGCCGACCGCGGTCCGGCCGCGATGTCGTCGGCCTCCTCCAGCTCGGTGAGCACGCGGCGGCAGATCGCGACATAGCGCTCGCCCTCCTCACTGAGCTTGATCGAGCGCGTCGTCCGATGCAGCAGCTCGGCGCCGACCCGTTCCTCGAGAAAGGCGATGGCGCGGCTCACCGCCGCCGGCGAGCGGCCGAGCTTGCGGCCGGCGGCAGCCAGGCTGCCTTCGTCCACCGCAAGGACGAACACTTTCATCGCATCCAGACGATCCATGCCTTCCCCGCCGCCCCTCAGATTCCGGCCGCAGGCTAGGCGTTCCCCTCCGCGGCGACAACCGTCGGCAGGCGCCGACCCGGCATTCGTTCGCGCCGCGAAAGAGTGTCTGCCGGACGGCGTGTATTCGCAGCCGGGCTGCCCCGGCGTAACTCACCACCCAAGCCGGCCGAGTGCTGGCGCAGGTTCTCAAGGCCAACAACAGGAGCCCGTTATGGGTATCGAGCAGAAAGTCGCCATCATCACCGGTGCTTCGCAGGGCATCGGCGCCGCCCTGGTCCAGGGTTTTCGGGACCGCAACTACCGCGTCGTCGCAACCGCACGCTCCATCAAGCCGTCAGGCGACGACGACGTCCTCGCCGTGGCCGGCGACATCGCCGACCGGAGCACCGCCGAGCGTGTGGTTTCGCAGGCCGTCGCCCGCTTCGGGCGCGTCGACACGCTGGTCAATAATGCCGGCATCTTCGTCGCAAAGCCGTTCACGCAGTACACGGCCGAGGATTACGCGGCGGTGATGGGCACCAACGTCGCGGGCTTCTTCCACATCACGCAGCTCGCCATCGCCGAGATGGAGAAGCAGGGTTCGGGTCACGTCGTCCAGATCACGACCACGCTGACCGATCAGGCCAATTCGAACGTCCCCTCGGTGCTGGCCTCGCTGAGCAAGGGCGGCCTCAACGCCGCGACCAAGTCGCTCGCGATCGAATATGCCAGGCGCGGCATTCGCGTGAACGCTGTCTCGCCAGGGATCATCAAGTCGCCGATGCACCCGGCCGCGACCCATGCCCAGCTCAGCGCGCTGCACCCGGTCGGTCACATGGGCGAGATGTCCGACATCGTCGGTGCCGTCCTTTACCTCGAGGGCGCCTCCTTCGTCACGGGCGAGATCCTGCATGTCGACGGCGGCCAGAGCGCCGGCCACTGAGCGTGGGAGGAGATCCACAATGCCCATCGTCACCATTCAAGTGACCCGCGAAGGAACGACGCCAGGGGCGGCGTCGCTCACCGCGGAGGAGAAAGCCGCACTGATCAAGGGGTCGAGCCAGCTGCTGCTCGACGTGCTCGGCAAGCCGTTCGATTCCACCTTCGTCGTGATCGAGGAAGTCGACACCGACAATTGGGGCTGGGGCGGCCTGCCCGTGCCGGAGTTCCGGCGGCGCCGCGCCGCCCAGACAGGATGATCCGCGCGCGATCGCGCGCGCACGAGGGTGACATGACCAACGCAGATCTGAAACCACACGCCGGGGCTCGGCCACATCCGAGGCCAGTATCGGCCTCACGAGAGACCTCGTCAAAGCAGCACTCTTCGCAGCGGACCTGGCGATATGCGGCGGCGGGATTGTCCGCTTCGCTGGTCGGACTCGGCCTCGCCCGCTTTTCCTACACGCCGCTGATCCCGGCCCTGATCGCGGCAAAATGGTTCAGCGCATCGGATGTCGTCTATCTCGGCGCTGCGAACCTCGCCGGTTATCTCGCGGGCGCGCTCGCGGCACGGAGTGTCGCCAGCCGCATCGGCGCGGTTCGCGCGTTGCGGGCGATGATGCTGCTTGCCACCCTCTCCTTTTTCGCCAGCTCATCGCCGGTGTCGTTCACGTGGTTCTTCGCCTGGCGCTTCCTCTCCGGCCTCACCGGCGGAATCATCATGGTGCTGGCGGCCTCCGTCATTCTGCCGCACACCTTAGCCGCAAGGCGTGGCATCGTCGGCGGCGTGATCTTTGCCGGCGTCGGCCTCGGCGTCGCCGCATCGGGCACGCTGGTGCCGCTGCTGCTGCAACAGGGCCTGCAGCAGAGCTGGTATGGGCTCGGCGTGCTCTCCGCCCTGCTCACGCTCGCGAGCTGGTGGAACTGGCCCGCCGAAGCGAAGAGCGACACTCCGCTTTCTCAAACCAAGCCCCGTCAAACCTCGGCCATCGCCGGCACGCTGCTGATCCAGTACGGCCTCAACGCGGTGGCGTTGGTACCGCACATGGTCTTCATCGTCGATTTCGTGGCGCGCGGCCTCGGCCAGGGCATTGCCGCGGGATCGCGCTATTGGGTGCTGTACGGTCTCGGCGCCATCGTCGGCCCGCTCGTCACCGGCCATCTCGGTGACCGCGCCGGGTTCGGTCCGGCGTTGCGCGCGGCCTTTCTGATCGAGGCGGCCGCGGTGCTGCTGCCGACCGTCAGCACCGCACCTCTTTCCCTGATCGTATCGAGCCTCGTGGTCGGCGGCTTCACGCCCGGCATCGTGCCACTGGTACTCGGACGTATCCATGAACTCGTGCCGCACTCTGCCGAGCAGCAGCGCGCGACCTGGAGCCATGCCACCACCAGCTTTGCACTGTTCCAGGCCGCGGCCGCTTACGGCTTCTCCTGGATCTACGCGCAGACCGGCGGCGATTATCTGGTGCTGTTCGCACTCGGCGGCGGCGCGGTGGGGCTGGCGCTCGCGATCGACCTTGCACTGGCACTTGCCACACGCAAGGCATAACTCCAGGCGGCGATGCGTTCAGGAATATCGCATCACGCCGTCGTCGATCCGGCCGAAGCGCAGGGAGACGATGTCGAGCGCGTAGTTCTGGTACAGCCGCCACGGCTGCTTCGAGCCCTGCTTCGGCATCTTGGCGACCGAGCGCTGCACATATCCCGAGGTGAAGTCCAGCGACGGCTGCGCGGTGATTTCGGGATCGTCGTTATGCGGCATGCACTGGCGGAAATTGTGCCGGTCCATGTAATTGATGAGACGGCAGACATATTCGCAGGTGAGATCGCATTTCAGCGTCCAGGACGCATTGGTGTAGCCGAAGGCCGAGGCCATGTTGGGCACGTCGGCATACATCATGCCCTTGTAGGTCAGCGTATTGGCGAAATCCACGGCACGGCCGTCGACACTGACGTCGAGACCGCCGACGACCTGGAGCACCAGCCCGGTCGCCGTCACGATGATGTCGGCGGCAAGCTCGCTGCCATCCTTCAGGCGAATCCCGTCCCGCGTGAACGTGTCGATCTCGCTGGTGACGACGGAGGCGCGCTGCTCGCGGATCGCCTTGAACAGGTCGCCGTCAGGCACCAGGCAGAGCCGCTGGTCCCAGGGATTGTAGCGCGGCGTGAAATGGGTGGCGACGTCGTAGTCCGGGCCAAGCGCCATCTGCACGCCCTTGAGGACGAGCTCCTTGACCTTCGCAGGCCGCCGCCGGCTGAGCTGGAAGAAGAACATCCCCCACATCACGTTGCGCCAGCGGATGACATGATAGGCAAGCCGCGTCGGCAGATTACGGCGGATCTTGTTGGCGACGGGATCCTGCGCAGGGCGCGACACCACGTAGGTCGGCGAGCGCTGCAGCATGGTGACCTGCGCCGCCTTCTTGGCGAGCTCCGGCACCAGCGTCACCGCGGTCGCGCCCGAGCCGATCACCACGACGCGCTTGCCCGCGTAGTCGATGTCCTCGGTCCATTTCTGCGGATGGACGATCCGGCCGGCGAAATCAGCGGCGCCCTTGAACTCCGGCGTGTAGCCCGCCTCGTATTTGTAATAGCCCGAGCACAGAAATAAGAAATTGCAGGTGAAGCACACCAGCTCGGTCGCGCCGTCGCCCGAGATGCGCTCGGCCTCAATGGTCCAGCGTGCGTCCGGCGTCGACCACGAAGCCCGTTTGACGCGATGGCGGAAGCGGATGTGCTTCTCGATGCCGTTCTCGGCCGCGGTCTCGCGCACATAGTTCAGGATCTGCGGCCCATCCGCGATCGCCTTCGGATCGGTCCACGGCTTGAACGAATAGCCGAGCGTGAACATGTCGCTGTCGGAGCGGATGCCGGGATAGCGGAACAGATCCCAGGTGCCGCCGATGCAGTCGCGCCCCTCCAGGATGAGGTAGCTCTTGGTGGGACACTTGGTCTGAAGATGATAGCCCGCGCCGATGCCTGACAGGCCGGCACCGACGATGATGACGTCGAGATGTTCTGCGGCTTCGGCCATGGCGCTCTCCCTGGGCACAGCATGGGCAGCGCCGCGCCGAATTGCAACCGTCAGGAGATGGTCACACTGTAGACCCAGGTGGTGTCGAAATCCTCGTGGAATTCACCGCCTTCCCGTCCTGAAAGCGCCAGAAATCGAACTTCGGCGTCTTCGCGACCTTTTTGGTCTTCTTGTTGGTCTACGCGCATTCCCAGCGCGCGCCAACGACGTCGCCCCGCGCACGGCTCCAAGGCATTGGCTCGCTCGGAACCGGCTCCAACCGCGGAGCGGCTGGAACGTGTATCCACGGCAAACGACAGACTAATCCGGCGATCGAGTCGGCCTTTTGCTAGTAGAACTACTTTATATTCCCTTCCATTGCGGGTAGTACTTCGACCGCTTGAACGACCTGCGCTGGGAGCACCGTGAAATGTCGGTCCAGGCCTATTCGCCGTTTCGCGCTAATCTGATCACGCCGTCAGACCTCAGACGGCTCAACGAGATAAGACCGTGGGTTCCCGTCTTGGCGACGGTGGTCCACTGGACATTGATCGTAGCGGCCTGGACGATGGTCGCGCTGTGGCCGAACTTTGCCACAGCCGTCCTCGCCTTCTTCGTCGTCGGTGTGAATTTCTATGGCCTCTACATCATTATGCATGATGGGCTCCATCGCAGACTCTTTCGATCGGTTACCCTCAATGATCTCTGGAATGACCTGACGATGACCGCCTCGATCGGCGCAATCACGCGGATCAATCGTCGCAACCACATGACGCACCATCATTCAACGTGCCTCGCGGACGACCCCGATCGTTTCAAATATGTGCACGAGGGCAAGGATGTGGTCATCCCCTTCATGGCATTCCTAAGTGGCGTCAGCCCGCTTGTGACGGCCGTCAGGAATGTGTTTTTCAAGCGATCGCCCCACTCCGTCGCTAGTCCCGTCGAACCCTCCGAGCCCTATCGGCTCCGAGACATCCTTCTTCTGGCCGCCTGGCAACTCGCTCTGATTGGTGGCCTGAGCTATTCGATCGGAGCCTGGGCTTATCCGTGCCTCTGGCTTGCGCCAACCTACGCCCTTGCCTACCGCGCCGATCTCGTGCGCGTATTCTGCGAGCATTCGATGATGATCGCCGATGAAGACGCAGACAGCTCGATGCGATTGATCACCTACGAGAGCAATTGGTTCGAGAAGCTGTTCTTCGCCCCTCACAACATGAACTATCATATGGCTCACCATCTTTGGCCGAGCATCCCGTACTACAACCTGCCCGAGGCTGATCGTCTGATACGCACCTCGGAGATCGCAAGGAAAGGCGACACGCGGCTTGTGTGGCGAAAATCGTATGTCGGCTACCTGATCTCGTATGCCAATTGGCGGCGGAGCAACGCCGCAATTGTCATGCCCGAGCAATCCCATGCTTGAGCGAGGCATTGGTCTTCCGCCGAACTACGATACGAACGCACCACTGATCGAGACGGTGCGCGTCAGTCATTGTCCCGTTTGCGGGTCCGATCATCGGCGCGAATATGCGCACGGATTCGATTATGAAATCGAGACGTGCCGCAATCTTTGGACCTTTTTCCAGTGCACCGAGTGTGAAGCGGTCTGGATCGATCCGCGACCGGCAAACGGTGAGCTGTCCACGATCTATCCGCCAACCTACTATGCCTACGATATGTCGGAAAAGCTGCCGGCCGTCATTCTCAAAGGCAAGGCGATGCTCGATCGCATCAAGCTTGCCGGGATCACCAAGCGGATGGAGAAAAAACCGACCAGCTATCTGGACGTCGGCTGCGGCGATGGCCGCTATCTCTACCAGTTCGCGGAACGGGGGATGTCGCGGGACCGCATCTATGGCATGGACTTGCCCTCGCCGGCGCTGCCCAAACTTCAGAGTGACGGGTTCAGGGTTTGGGCGGGACGCGTCGAGGACTGCACCGAGATCGAACCGGGCACGATCGATCTCATCACGATGTTTCACGTGATCGAACATGTGGAAGATCCGATCGCCGTGATGCGCAAGTTAACGGAGTGGCTATCTCCTGGCGGAGTCCTTGCGCTCGAGACTCCGAACACCGACTCGATCGATCGCCGGCTCTTCTCCAATGGCTGGTGGGGCGGACTTCATATTCCCCGGCATTGGACCCTCTTTAACAGCAAGAGCATCGGGCGGGCGGTCGAGAAGGCCGGACTGGAGCCAGCGGGCATTTTCTACCAGACCGGACATTCCTTCTGGCTTCACTCGTTCCGCCATGGCTTGCGCTACAACACGGTCCTGCCGATGCCGAAGCTTGCGGAATGGTTCAATCCGATGAAGTCACGCCTCCCGTTGATGGCGATCACAGGCTTTGAGTTGCTTCGTCGCACGCTTGGCGCAAGGACTTCGGCCATGCTGGTCCTTGCGCGCAAGCCTGGAGGTCCGCCGGTCGCGTGACCGACAACAGCGTGAGGCCGAAAAAAAGCCCCGGATTGCTCCGGGGCTTCGTGCGTTCTTGACGCGCGCTGCGCCTCAGTAGCGGTAGTGGTCCGACTTGTACGGGCCTTCCTGCTTCACGCCGATATAGTCGGCCTGGTCCTTGCGCAGCTCGGTGAGCTTGACGCCGATCTTGGCGAGGTGCAGGCGCGCGACCTTCTCGTCGAGCGACTTCGGCAGCACGTAGACTTCCTTCTTGTACTTGCCGTCCTTGTTATTGGCGAACAGCTCGATCTGCGCCAGGGTCTGGTTGGTGAAGGAGGCCGACATCACGAAGGACGGATGGCCCATCGCGTTGCCGAGGTTCACGAGGCGGCCTTCCGACAGCATGATGATGCGGTGCTTGTCCGGAAATTCGATCTCGTCGACCTGCGGCTTGATGTTGGTCCACTTCAGGTTACGCAGACCCGCGATCTGGATCTCGTTGTCGAAGTGACCGATGTTGCAGACGATGGCGCGATCCTTCATCGCGCGCATGTGTTCGATGGTGATGATGTCCTTGTTGCCGGTCGCGGTGACAAAGATGTCGGCGCGGGGAGCTGCGTCTTCCATGGTCACGACTTCGTAGCCTTCCATCGCGGCCTGCAGCGCGCAGATCGGATCGACTTCCGACACCATCACGCGGCAGCCGGCCTGGCGCAGCGAGGCGGCCGAACCCTTGCCGACGTCGCCGAAGCCGGCGACCATCGCAACCTTACCCGACATCATCACGTCGGTGCCGCGGCGGATGCCGTCGACCAGCGATTCACGGCAGCCATAGAGATTGTCGAACTTCGACTTGGTGACGCTGTCGTTGACGTTGATGGCGGGCCACAGCAGCGTGCCGGCCTTCTGCATGTCATAGAGACGATGCACGCCCGTGGTGGTCTCTTCGGACACGCCCTTGATGCTCTTGGCGATCTCGGCGAAGTAGCCCTTGGGCTTTTCCTTGAGCTGCTTCTTCAGCAGCGCGAAGAAGACTTCCTCTTCTTCCGAACCCGGCTTGTCCAGGAACGCAGCGTCGCCGTTCTCGGCGCGCAGACCGAGATGGACGTACATGGTGGCGTCACCACCGTCGTCGAGGATCATGTTCGGGTGACCGCCGCCGTGCCAGTCGAACAGTTTTGCGGTGTAGTCCCAGTACTCGGTCAGCGTCTCGCCCTTGACGGCGAAGACGGGAATGCCGGCGGCAGCGATCGCGGCCGCAGCGTGGTCCTGCGTCGAATAGATGTTGCAGGAGACCCAGCGAATGTCGGCGCCGAGGGCGGCCAGCGTCTCGATCAGCACGCCGGTCTGGATCGTCATGTGCAAGGAGCCGGCGATGCGCGCGCCCTTCAGCGGCTGCTTCGGGCCGTACTCTTCGCGGGTGGCCATCAGACCGGGCATCTCGGTCTCGGCGAGCGAGAGCTCCTTGCGGCCGAAATCGGCGAGCGAAATGTCCTTGACGATGTAATCGGTGAAGCCGGGCTTCGCGTTCATTGGAGGTTCCTGTTTGTTTGGCTCGTCATTCCGGACCCGCTCGTGAAACGAGCGAACCCGGAATCAGGCAGTTCGAGATTCCGGGTTCGCCGCTGTTGCGGCGCCCCGGAATGACGCAAGTGAATCAGAGCGCGCGCTTGAGCTGCTCGACGAGGTCGGTCTTCTCCCAGGAGAAGCCGCCCTCGTTGTCGGGCGTGCGGCCGAAATGGCCGTAGGCCGAGGTGCGCGCGTAGATCGGGCGGTTGAGGTCGAGATGGCTGCGGATGCCACGGGGCGTCAGATCCATCGCCTGCGCCGCCGCCTTCTCGAGCTGCTCCTCCGGCACCTTACCGGTGCCGTGGGTGTCGATGTAGATCGACAGCGGCCGCGCCACGCCGATGGCGTAGGCGAGCTGGAGCGTGCAGCGGTCGGCAAGGCCGGCGGCAACGATGTTCTTGGCGACGTAGCGCGCAGCATAAGCCGCGGAGCGGTCGACCTTGGTCGGATCCTTGCCGGAGAACGCGCCGCCGCCATGCGGGGCCGCGCCACCATAGGTGTCGACGATGATCTTACGGCCAGTCAGGCCGGAGTCACCATCGGGACCGCCGATGAAGAACTTGCCGGTCGGGTTGATGTGCCAGATCGTCTTCGGCGTGATCCAGTCCTTCGGCAGCGCCTCGCGCACATAGGGCTCGACGATGTCGCGAATCTGCTTGGACGAGATGTCCTCGACCAGGTGCTGATGCGAAACCACGATCTCGCGCACGCCGACGGGCTTGCCGTTCTCGTACTGCACGGTGACCTGGCTCTTGGAGTCCGGACCGAGCACCTTCTCCTTGCCGGAGTGACGGGCTTCCGAGATCAGGCGAAGGATCTTGTGGGCGTAGAAGATCGGCGCCGGCATCAGATCTGGCGTCTCGTTGGTGGCGTAACCGAACATGATGCCCTGGTCGCCCGCGCCCTCTTCTTTGACCTCGCCCGGCTGAAGCGCATCAACGCCCTGGGCGATGTCGGCCGACTGCGGATGCAGCAGAATCTCGATGTCGCAGGTCTTCCAGTGGAAACCTTCCTGCTCGTAGCCGATGTCCTTGATCGCACCCCGGACGACGCCCTCGATCTGCTCGTTGGTCACCGACTTCGGACCGCGGGTCTCACCGGCGATCACCACTTTGTTGGTGGTCGCCAGGGTCTCGCAGGCGGCGCGGATCTGCCAGGGGTCGATGCCGGCCTTCGGCCCTTCGCGGTAGAACAGATCGACGATCTCGTCGGAGATCCGGTCGCACACCTTGTCCGGATGGCCCTCGGACACGGACTCGCTGGTGAAGAGATAGGACGCGCGCATCAGTAACCCCTTGTTCCGCCGCTAAACCGGCGGGCGTTTGCGATGTTTACCTGTGGATGATGTCAATCACGCCGGCGCGAGATGACGTAGGATTCGTCGAGAAACCAGAGCCCATTGTACTTCCGCAGCACGTCCCTGGCGGCATCCAGAGTGCGGCCGTTTTGAGTCATTTCTGTCAACCGGTCGTCCTCAATCTGAGCGACATACACCGCCGCATTCCACGCTGCAAAGGCTGTCGAGGTTCCGATCGTCCCGGTTACCTCGTTGGGCAGCGCTTCCATATCATACCTGAAGATCGAGCGGTTATCCGCATATGCATTAAAATTTAAGTCGCGGCCCAACGAGCCAAGTTCATACTTAACGGCGCGCAATAGCTCATGACGGCTCACGGCGAAAGGATTTTCTCCTGGCCAGATCGCCTGGATCATTTCCATGCCCGGATCCTGGCCGTGGGAGTGGATTCCGATCAGCCGGCCTCCCGGCCGAAGCGCCCGCGCCAGAGGCGCGATGATCCGCTTTGCCCGGAAATTGACCGAGGACAGGGCGCGGTAGGGCTGGGATGCGATGACGAGGTCGAAATTGGCCTCGGTCTGGCCCGGCCGCGGAATGGTCGAATCCAGCAGGAATCTGTGGTCCTCGCGATAGAGCACCAGGACGACCGGCCGTTCGTACAGCGGCATGGCCGTGCGTGGGCTGATCGCGGCGCGCCAGTTCTGCTCCAGGAACGGTCTCAGCTCCGCGATCTGCTGCTCGAACTCACCTGAAGAGGCGCCCCGCAGCGGGACCTCGTGCCAGACGGTCGCAGCCGCCGCCGCCGGCGATGCCGGCGTCAGCCAGGGCGCCTCCGAGTAGAACATGTTGGTGAAGACGAAAACCGACGCGGGATGCTCGAAAATGCGGTCCGGCACCTTCTCCAGCGTCAGGCGCAGGTCTTCCAGGCTGAGCTCCTTGCCGGCGACGTAGAACGGCATGTGCGGGTAGCGCTGATGCGTCGCGCGCAGCACCCGCGCCAGCACCGTGCCGTCGCCCACGCCGGCGTCGAACACGCGCAAGGCCGGTGGGCGCGGATGGATGGAGGAAAGCTCCAGTGCGACCCTGTCGGCGACCACCCGCTTCTCGCTGCAGGTGTGGACGAACAGCAGGTACTTCTGGCGATTCTCGAAGAAACGGAAATTGCCGCGTGGATCGCGCTTTTCGGGCGGCACCTGAAGCCCGCGCGGCGGCGGAACGCCGCCGGCCATCGATGCCGCCATATAGGCCTGGATCCGGTCCAGCGTATCGATGGTGATGCGCTTGCCCTCGCGCAGGCGATGCACCAGCTTCCCATCGTTCACCGCCCGCCGGCCGAACGTCGATTCCGCCATGTCCGCCTTGCGGCAGAACTCCGTGATCTGGCTCAGGATTTCGTCGTTTTTCATCGGTGGGAACTTGGTGGGCAGACCTGTTGGGCACTGTTCTCTAACAAATTCTGCCCACTCAGGGAATACCCTGGAATTGCTCCACGTGCTGTCGATTGGCGGTGCTACGCCGATTGGGGACACTCCCGTCGTGCGTCTGGCCGTGCCTACACTTATCGGTATACATGGCGGACGGGATGTTCGGGGCTGGATATGTTGAGGTCGTTTTGGCTTGCAGTGGTGTTGCTCGCTGCACTCTCAGGTACTGGTCACGCGGGCTACCTGGCCGACAATCCCGACGAAGTCTTCCAGTCCGTCTATGCGCGCATCGGGCCACTCCCGGTCGCCGCCACGCGCGACCCGTCCGTCTGGCTGAAGCTGGAAGAGCTCAAGCGCGAGCCCTGCGACCAGAAGAGCATCGATGATCTTGCGCAGTGGCTCGACAAGCTCGGCTATCGGCGACAGGCCGCTGACGGACTCTTCAATTTCGTCAAGCACTGCGGGGCGCCGCTGACCGCACTGAACAAGGCAGTCAGCATCTACATAAGACTGACCGACTACCCGAAAGCCGTCGAAGCGGCGGACGAGTACGTCAGGCGCGCCCCATCCGACCAAACCGCGCGCTACCTGCGCGGCATGGCGCTGGATGGTGCCGGCGACTATCGCCGCGCGCTGACCGATTACTCCGACACGATTGAGCTTTTCGCCGGCGACAAGACGATGGTGTCCAGCAGCGTGTTCCTGCGCATGGCCAACGCCTACGCCGCCTTGAAGCAGTTCTGCGAGGCGACAGCGCCGATCAACCGTTGGGTTGCGTTCGATCCCGCCACGCGCGACACCAGCAAGACCCAGAAGATCATCGCCGACTATGAGCGGCAGGGTAATTGCGTCTCATCGAACGAGCTCCGCAAGGAGAGCTTCCCATTGCAGGGACAGAGAGATGTCGTCACCGCCAAGGCGGAGATCAACGGCGTGCGCGGGCTGTTCGTGCTCGACACCGGTGCGAGCTACGTGTCGGTGAAGTCGTCCTTCGCGAGCAAGGCCAAGATTGCAGACGGCGGCGCAAGCGAGATCACGCTGAACACCGCCAACGGGCAGATCAAGGCTAAGCTCACCAAAGCCGACAAGGTCGCGCTGGGCAAGCTCGAGGCGACCAACGTGCCGATCGCGGTTCAGAGCAGCGACGACAAGAGTTATGGGCCAGGCATCGACGGCCTCCTCGGCATGAGCTTCCTGTCGCGGTTTGAGGTGCAGATGGCGCGTGGATCGATGGAGATCCGGACCCGGCAGCCAAGGAAGTGACTTGCGGCTGCCTGGGTAAGCCCGGGCGTGAACCGGGACATAGGCCGGCGCGACCAAACGGCTGAAACCACCGTCGAAATCCGCCTGTCGCCGAGGTCTGCGTGCGCCGCCTGCTGCTGATCCCCGCTCTGCTTGCCGCCCTGCCCTGGTCCGCACCCAGCTTCGCGCAGGCGCGCAGCCAGCTTGGGCCGCTCTGCACCACCGACACGACGCCAGCGGACAAGATGATCGACGCCTGCAACAAGATCATCGCCTTGAAGGTGTTTCGAGGCGAGCAGCTTGCGACGATCCATTTCTGGCGCGCGGTGGGCTGGAACAAGAAGGGCGACTACGCAAAAGTCATCACCGACGCCACCGAAGCGATCCGGCTCCAGCCGAGCCAGGCGGCCTATAATCTCAGGGGCTCGGCCTATTACGACAAGGGCGACTACGACATCGCGATCGCCGATTTCGACGACGCGCTGAAACTCGGACCGCCCAGCGGCATCATCTTCCACAATCGCGGCAACGCCTGGCGCGGCAAGCACGACTATGCCAAGGCCATTGCCGATTACGACATGTCGATCAAGGCCGATCCGAAATCGGCGTTCTCGTTCCAGAACCGCGGCATCTCGAAACAGGCGCTCGGCGATCTCGACGACGCGCTCGCCGACATCAACCAGGCGATCCGGTTAGACCCCTCGCTGCCGCAGCCGCTGATCAACCGCACCGCGATCTGGCGCGCCAAGGGCGATCTCGATCGCGCCATCGCCGACGGCAGCGAGGCGATCCGGCTCGCCAGGGACAAACCGCCGGCCAACATCATGACGCCGCCGAACAGCGTGCTGATCTCCGGCTACACCCATCGCGCGCTGGCCTATGAAGCGAAGGGTGACTACGCAAGCGCGCGCGAGGACTACAAGGCGGCGCTCGCGGTCGTGGCGTCGGACGCCGGCAGCAAGGCCAATCAGGCCACCGCAAAGGTGCGGCTCTCGCTCGTCACCGAAGCGCCCGCACCGGTCCCGCGCGACGCGCCGATGTCGATCGCGCAGCAGCCCGGCACGCCGTCACAGCAGCAGGCGACCGCGACGCCGGCGCCCTCGCCATCTCCGCTCGCGAGCGGCCGCGGCAAGCGCATGGCGCTGATTATCGGCAACGGCGCCTATCAACACGTCAAGGCACTACCCAACCCGTCCAGCGATGCCCGTGCGGTCGCAAAGAGCCTGCGCGAGATCGGCTTCACCGTATCGGAGGGCGTCGATCTCGACCGTGCCGCGATGCAGAAGATGACGCGCGACTTCCTGCGCGAGGCCGCACGGGCGCAGGTGGCGGTGGTCTATTATGCCGGCCATGGCGTGCAGGTCGACGGCCGCAACTACCTCATTCCCGTCGACGTCGAACTCAAGCCGGGCACGGGCATGACAGAAGCGATGATCGACATGGACACGATCATGGCCGGCCTCGACGACCAGGTTCGCACCAACATCCTGATCTTCGATGCCTGCCGCAACAATCCCATGGCGCAGCAGGTCGCATCCGCCGGCAGCAGTCGCGGCATCGAGGGCGCTTCGGGTCTCGCTGCACCGACGAGCCTCGGCAGCGGCGCGACGTTAGGGGCCGGCACGCTGATCGCATTCGCGACCGCGCCGGGCCAGGTCGCGCTCGACGGCGAAGGCGCGAATTCGCCGTTCTCTGCCGCGTTGTCTCGCCATCTCGGCACCCCGGGGTTGGAGGTACAGCAGATGCTGACGCGGGTGCGGGCGGAGGTGGTTTCGAGCACCAAGAACAAGCAGGTGCCGTGGTCGAACTCGTCGCTGCTGGGCGAGGTCTATCTGGCGGAGAAGTGAGATGGTCTCGTGCCCCGGACGCAGCGCAGCGCTTTCCTGGCGATGCGTAGCATCGTCCAGTTCAGCGGTGCGCTGCAGAACCGGGGCCCATTTTCCCGCGGGGGCAGCTCGTTGCTTTCTGGGTCCCGGCTCTGCACCGCAACGCTAAGCGCGTTGCAGCGCGTCCGGGACAGGAGCGAGGCGAGCGCTGCCCGTCAGTTGCCCCACACTTCCTTCGCGATCTCGACCGCAAGGCTCAGCTTCGCCCACTGCTCTTCCTCGGAGAGGACGTTGCCCTCTTCCGTCGAGGCAAAGCCGCATTGCGGCGACAGCGCTAGTTGCTCCAGCGGGGCGAACTTGGCGGCTTCTTCCAGACGGCGCTTGATGTCGTCCTTCTTCTCGAGCTCTCCGAACTTCGAGGTGATGACGCCGACCACGACGACCTTGTTGCCCTTGGGCAGGAAGCGCAGCGGCTCGAAGCCGCCGGCGCGGTCGCTGTCATATTCGAGGAAATAGCCGTCGTAATTGGTGCCGGCGAGCATGGTCTCGGCAACCGGCTCATAGCCGCCCGAAGAAATCCAGGTCGAACGGAAATTGCCACGGCAGACATGCGTCGTCACCACCATGTCGGCGGGCTTCTCGGCCAGCGCGTAGTTGATGATGCGGGCATAGATCTGCTGGAGACCGTCCGGATTGTCGCCGCGCTCGCGCGCCTTCTGCAGTTCATCCTGCGAGCAGAGATAGGCCCACACGGTGTCGTCGAACTGGAGATAGCGGCAGCCGGCATCGTAGAACGCTTTGACGGCTTTCCGGTAGGTCTTGCCGAGGTCTTCGTAGAAGGCCTCAAGATCGGGATAGACGTCCTTGGAAATCGACTTGCGGCCGCCGCGGAAGTGCAGCACTGCCGGCGAAGGTATCGTCATCTTGGCGGTGACGTGGGCCTGGTCGGCGACCTTCTTCAGGAAGCGGAAGTGGTCCAGCATCGGGTGGTCGTCGGGAAAGTCGAGCTTGTCGATCACCCGCACCGCGTCGTGCCGGGTCTGCACGCCTGCGAACTGGATGCCGGTGTCGGGATGAAACAGCTCGCAGCCGGTGAGCTTGGCCAGGAAGTCGAAATGCCACCATGAGCGGCGGAACTCGCCGTCGGTCGCGAGCTTGAGCCCGATCGAGGCCTGCTTGTGCACGACCTTCTCGATCTCCATGTCCTCGATCTTGCGCAGATCGTCGGCCGAGATCTCGCCCTTCTCGAGCCGGCTACGGGCTTCCTTGATCTTGGCCGGACGCAGGAGGCTGCCGACCTCGTCGGCGCGGAAGGGGGCTTTGGTTCGCTGCATGTCTTACTCCCTGGACATTTTAGTTTAGTGAGCCGCCGCCCCGGCGACGCCGAGATGGCGTTCCAGGACCGAGGGGTCGGTTTTCAGCGCGGCGCTCGGAGCATCGTGGACGATCGTCCCGCGCTCCAATATCACAACGCGGTCGGCCAGCCCCAGAATCTTTTGGGCATTCTGTTCGACGATGATCGAGCAGATGCCGCCTGCCCGCGTGATGCTGCCAATCGCCTTCAAGAGCTCCTCGACAATGATGGGGGCAAGGCCCTCTGTCGGCTCGTCCAGCAACAGCACTTTCGGATTGAGGGTGAGCGCGCGGCCGATCGCCAGCATCTGCTGCTCGCCGCCGGAGAGCTGGTTGCCGAAATTGCTCCGCCGCTCCTTCAGCCGCGGGAACATCTCGTAGACCTTCTCGACCGACCAGGGACCGGGCTGCGCCACCGCGGTCATGTTCTCTTCCACAGTGAGCGAGCGAAAGATGTTGCGCTCCTGCGGCACCCAGCCGATGCCGGCGCGCGCCCGCTGGTCAGGCCGGAGCGAAGTGACATCGGTGCCGGCGAGCGCCACGCTGCCTGAGAAGCGGCGGGTGACGCCGACGATCGAATTGATCAGCGTGGTCTTGCCGGTGCCGTTGCGGCCCAACAGCGCCAGCACCTGGCCCTCGGCGAGGCGCAGGGACATGTTGGGCAGCACCACCGCCTCGCCGTAGCCGGCGCGCAGGGCCTCGATCGCGAGCAGGTCAGACATTGACCGCCTCCTCGCCGAGATAGACGGCCTTGACCTGCGGATCGCGCGCGACCTGCTCGGGCGGCCCCTCGGTGAGCAGCGCGCCCGAAACCAGCACGGAGATGCGGTCGGCGAAGGAGAACACGAGGTCCATGTCGTGCTCGATCAACAGCACGGTGACGTCGCGCGGCAGGCTGCCGACGACCGCGAGAATGTCGTGGCGCTCGCTCTCGGGCACGCCGGCGGCGGGCTCATCGAGCAGCAGCACACGCGGCTTGGCGGCGATCGCGACCGCGATCTCGAGCAGGCGCTGCTTGCCGTAGGGCAGCGTCACGGTCTGTTCGTTCATGACGTCGAGCAGGTGGAAGCGCGTGAGCAGATCGGCGATCTCGCCGTTGACGTCGCTGCGCGTGCCCATCCGCCGCCACCAGTCGCCGCCATGCCCGAGCCGCTCGGAAACGGCAAGGCCAATGGTCTCGAGCGGCGTCAGGTCAGGATAGAGCTGGTTGATCTGGAAGGTGCGCGACAGGCCGCGCAGCACACGCTTGTGCACGGGAAGATCGGTGATGTCCTGGCCTTCGAGCAGGATGCGGCCCGAATTCGGCTTGAGCACGCCGGTGAGCTGGTTGATGACCGTGGTCTTGCCGGCGCCGTTCGGGCCAATCAGCGCGTGGCGAGCGCCCTGCTCGATCTTCAAGGACAGGTCGCGGGTGACGCGCAGGCCGCCGAACTGCTTTTCGAGATTTTGGGTTTCGAGCACGATGGTCATGCGTCGCTCTCCGGCACGGCGACGACGGCCTTGCGTCCCGCAATCTGCCTGATGACCAGATTGGGTACGTACAGCACCCAGCGGTGCAGGCGCTGACGGCCGACCAGCACGATCACGACCAGCACGAGACCGATCCAGAATTGCCAGTACTGCGGGGTGATGGTGGAGAACACTTCCTGGAGCATGCGGAAGATCACCGCGCCAACCAGTCCGCCGTAGAGGTAACCGGTGCCGCCGATGACGAGCACCAGCATCAGATCGGCGGAGCGTTCGAAGGCAAACACGTCGAGCGAGGCGATCGCCGTGGTCTGGGTGAACAGCGCGCCCGCGACGCCGGCATAGAACGCCGCGAGCGTGTAGATCGCGATCAGGCGGCGGTTGACGGGAATGCCGATCGCGGCGGCGCGCAGCGGATTGTTCTTGATCGCGCGCAGCGACAGGCCGAACGGCGAATGCACCACGCGGCGGGCGAACAGGAAGAGCAGGAACAGGACAGCCAGCGAATAGAAGAAACCGGCCTTGCCGAACATATCGAAGGGAATCTGGCCGAAGATCGGCTGCATCTCGATGCCCTGCAGGCCGTCGGTACCGCCGGTGATGTTGGAGAAGCGCTCGGCGAGCGCTTCCAGCAGCAGCGCGATGCCGAGTGTCACCATCAGGCGCGTCAGATCGACGCCGCGGATCACCAGGAAACTGGTGGCAAAGCCGAGCACCATGGCGGCCAGGCCAGCGACGATCAGCGCCAGCACGGGCTCGTTCACGATACCATGAAGCGCGAGAAGCCCCGCGGCATAGGCGCCGACGCCGAAGAAGGCAGCATGCCCGAGCGAGACGATGCCGGCATAGCCGAGGATGAGATCGAGCGACATCGCAAACAGCGCCAGCCGCAGGATGTCGGTCATGATCAGATAGCGCGTGGGAAATGCAAAGCCGCAGGCCAGCACGATCAGCCAGAAGGCGACTTCGCCGTAGTGCCATCGCGCGTGGCGCTGGGCGTGATGACCGACGTCGGAGGAAGCACTCATCGGCGAACTCAACGCGCGGCCGTGCGGCCGAACAGGCCGTTCGGACGCCAGATCAGGATCACGATCATCATGGTGTAGATCACGAAGGGGCCCATCTTCGGCACGTAATATTTGCCGGCGACGTCGCCGATACCGAGCAGGAGCGAGGCGAGGAACGGGCCGGTGATCGAGGACGAGCCGCCGACGGTGACCACGATCAGGAAGTAGATCATGAACTTCAGCGGGAAATACGGATCGAGGCCGAGGATCTCAGCGCTCAGTGCGCCGCCGAGGCCGGCAAGCCCGCAGCCAAAGGCAAAGGTGAAGGCGAACACCTGCGGCACGTTGATGCCGAGGCCGCTTGCGGCGCGCGGGTCATCGACGGCGGCGCGCAGGCGGCTGCCGAAGCGGGTCTTGGCCAGCACCATCTGCAGCGCGATGGTGAGCAGGCCGCAGATCACGATGATCATCAGCCGGTAGCGGCCGATGCCGACGCCGAACAGGTCGAACTGCCCCTGAAGTGCCGCCGGCAGGTTGATGAAGACGCGCGAGGAGCCCTGGATATAGTCGACGGCGGCAACCGACATGAAGGTCAGGCCGATGGTGAACAGCACCTGATCGAGATGGCTGCGCGTATAGAGGTGGCGGTACAGCGTCCGTTCGAGCGCGATGCCGATCGCGGCAGAGGAGACGAAAGCGAGCGGGAGTGCTGCGAAGAACGGCCAGCCCATCCGGTTGACCAGCACCATGCAGACATAGCCGCCGGCCATGGCGAAGGCGCCATGGGCGAGATTGACGAAGTTCATCAATCCAAGCGTGACCGCAAGCCCGCACGCGAGCACAAACAGCAGCATGCCGTAGGCAACGCCATCGAACAGGTTGGTGAGGATAGAGGTCATCGTCTCAGCTTAGAGTTATCGTCATGGCCGGGCTTGTCCCGGCCATCCAGGTTCTTGTCCGGACTTTGTTTTCCTGGCTTCGCGTGGATGCCCGGGGCAAGCCCGGGCATGACGCGGAGCAAGGGGCATAATATCCCGGGTTCGCGCTAATGCGCGCCCCGGGATGCCCCGCTTTCGCGGGTCACTTCTTGGTCTTGCCGAGATCCTTGACGGCCTCGAAGGTCGCGAACTCGACGTTGTAGAGCTCGCCGTCGACCTTCTCGACCTTGCGGATGTAGATGTTCTGGACGATGTCGCGGGTCTCGGGGTCGATCGAGATCGGGCCGCGCGGGCTCTCCCACTTCTGGCCCTTCATGGCCTCGACCAGCTTGGTGCCGTCGGTGTCGCCATTCGTCTTCTTGAGCGCCTCATAAATCAGGTGGATGCCGTCATACCCGCTCACCGCCATGAAGCCCGGACGATTGCCGAACGCCTTCTTGTAGGCTGCCACGAAATCCTTGTTCATCTGCGAGGGGTGCGCCGCGGAGTAGAGATGCGCGGTGACCGTGCCGAGCACGGCGTCGCCCATGTTGTTGAGCAGGTCGTCGTCGGTGACGTCGCCCGGCCCGATCACCTTGATGCCGGCCTTGTCGAGGCCGCGCTCGGCATACTGCTTCATGAAGTTGCCACCCTGGCCGGCCGGCACGAACACGAAGATCGCGTCCGGCTTGGCGTCCTTCATGCGCTGCAGAAACGGCGCGAAGTCCGGGTTTTGCAGCGGCGTCTTGACTTCTTCAACCACCTCGCCGCCGCCTGCGGTGAAATTCTGCTTGAAGAAGTTGAGCGCGTCATTGCCCGGCGCGTAGTCGGAGGTGAGCGTCGCCACTTTCTTGATGCCGTTCTTCACCGCCCAGTCGCCGATGATGGTCGAGGACTGCGCCAGCGTGAAGCTGGTGCGCACGATATAGGGCGAGCGCTCGGTGATGATGGAGGTGCCGGCCGCCATCACGACTTCCGGGATCTTGGCTTGCGTCGCCAGCGGCGCGGCAGCCAGCGCGGCCGGCGTCACGCCGAAGCCGGCGATGAAGTTGACCTTGTCGTTGACGATCAGCTCCTGCGCGGCGGTCTTGGTCTTGTCCGGGATCGCGGCGTCGTCCTTGAGGATGATCTCGATCTTCTTGCCGGCGACGGTGTCGCCCTTCTGCTGCATGTAGAGCTTGATCGCGTTCTCGATCTGCTTGCCGGTCGAAGCCTGGCCGCCGGTCATCGGCAGGATCAGGCCGACCTTGACGGTGTCCTCGGCCTTGGCAGACGCAAGGCCTGCAACGCCCGCGATGGCGGCTGCTGCTACGGTGCGTGAAAAAATTCTGCGTTCGAACATCAGATGTCCCTCCCCTTCATTCCTGACCTGTTGTGCGCCAGACCGAGTACCCGGTCCTTGCCGCGCTCTAACCTACGGACAAGCCATGCCGCGCGGCCACATGGCGTCCTCTGCAACCCCGTTGTCAATCGGACGTTGGGCGACCATTCGGCGCAAGCCGCGCGATCGGGATCGACGGCGGAGGAGATATTTGTACGATTGTACAAATAAAATGGCCCTGTCAACAAGAAAGCCTTTCGCTGTGCGAGCCGGGTCCCTCCGGGTCGATACTGCACGGTAAGAGCGCCCGGCGGCGACGTGGCTGGAGAAATCCGCCTCCGCTTTGCAGAATTCGAACATTCGCCGGACGACGAGATCGAAATTCCCAACTCCGATTGCCCCCGCCGAGAATACGGACTGTATACCGTACCACCTAAAGAGACCCAATCAACGCCTAAAATTGCGTATTATTTTACCATTATGTATACAAACAAATCCGTCGTCGAATAGGCCAATTTTACTTGTTGAGGACTAGAGTGCGCCGCTGGCGCCCATCGGGCGCCGGTCATCCGCGCCCGGTCCAGCTCGACCCAGAAGATGCTCATGCGTATCCGTTTGCCTTCAATCGCTGCCGTCGTTGCCTTGCTGGCTTCCAACCTTGCCGGCTGCGGCACCGTCAACGAAAGACTCTCCGCCGGCATGGGCGACTCCATCCCGCAATGGGCCGGCGGGCTGCCGGCCGATGCCCCGCCGCGAGCGGGCACGCCGCAATACGACGCCTACATGAAGGAGCGCGAACGCAAGCGGCTGCTGCCGGCGGCGGATCGCGAGAAGGAAGAGCAGGCGCAGAAGGGCGCGACCGGGACAGCGCCGGCTGGCGCGGTGCGCTAAGGGAGCGAATGGCGAATAGGGAGTGGCGAACATGGCCACCCCTTCTATTCGCTACTCGCCACTCACTATTCGCTAATCCACAAACACCACGGTCTTGCGGCCGTTGAGAATGACGCGGTCGTCGAGGTGGTAGCGGATCGCGCGGGCCAGCACGCGACGCTCGATATCGCGGCCCTTGCGAACGAGATCCTCAGGCGTGTCGCGATGGCTGATGCGCTCGACGTCCTGGTCGATGATCGGACCTTCGTCGAGATCGCGCGTGACGTAATGCGCGGTGGCGCCGATCAGCTTGACGCCGCGCTCATGGGCCTGGTGATAGGGCTTTGCGCCCTTGAAGCCCGGCAGGAACGAGTGATGGATGTTGATGCAGCGCCCCGAAAGCTGCGCCGACAGATCGTCCGACAGGATCTGCATGTAGCGGGCGAGCACGACCAGATCGGTCCTGGTCTTGGCGACGAGGTCGAGGATCTGTGCCTCCTGCTCGCGCTTGGTCTCCTTGGTCACCGGCAGATGGTGGAACGGAATGCCGCCGAAATCGAGCCCGCCATAGACCTCGCGCGGATGGTTGGAGACGATGGCGGCAAGCGTCATCGGCAGTTCGCCGGTGCGCCAGCGATAGAGGATGTCGACCAGGCAGTGGTCCGACTTCGACACCAGCAGCATCACCTTGCGATGCGCGGCCCGATCGCGCATCTGCCAGTCCATGCCGAAACGCTCGGCGATCGCGGCAAAGCCGGTCTGCAGCGCCGACAGTTCCACGGCGAGATCGGCCGCGGTGAACACCACGCGCATGAAGAACTGCTTGGTCTCGATGTCGTCGAACTGCTGAGCATCGAGAATGTTCTGTCCGTTGTGGGCGAGAAACGTCGACACCGCCGAGACGATGCCGGGACGATCCGGACAGGACAGGGTCAGGACATATTGATGATCGGGCATGTTGATGAACAGGCTTGGCTCTTGATGAAGGTTTGGGCAAATGATGCGGAACGACCCGCGATTTGCGCCCTGCTCTATCACCGACGTCCCCTTGCGCCAATCCCAAGACTTGCTTCGACCTGAAGCGCGGAGTCAGGATGAACGGACGACTGCTTTAACTGCCCGGAGTACGCCCATGGCCGAACGCTTGAACGGCTACCGCATCCTGATCCTGGAAACGCGCGAGGAGGCGCAGTTCTCGAAGCTTCTGGGCGAGCAAGGCGCCGAGGTCGTGCAATGCCCGATGTTTACCATCCAGGATGCACCGGACCCTGCTCCGGTCGAGGCCTGGATCCGCCGCGCCACCGACAAGCCCCTTGACGACCTTGTGCTGATGACCGGCGAAGGCCTTCGGCGGATCATGAAGCTCGCGCGGGCGCGTGGGCTCGACGGCGCGTTTGTCGCAGCCCTCGCCGGATCGCGAAAATTCACCCGCGGCCCGAAGCCCGGCAAGGCGCTGCGCGAGGTCGGCCTCGAAGCGCAGCAGACCACGGGCAAGCCGACCACCGAGGGCGTGATGGAGATGCTGGGCAAGCTCGACCTGAAGGGCCGGCGCCTTGGCCTTCAGCTCTATCCCGACAAGGACCATGGCGCGCTGATCGGCGCCCTTGCCGCGCAAGGCGCCGAGGTCGATGCCGTGCTGCCCTATGCCTACGATTCCAAGGCAGCGGATGCCAACATCGTCACCGCCATCGACGACATGGCCGCGGGGCGGATCGATGCCGTCGCGCTCACCAATCTCGGCCAGGTCCGCCGCCTGATCGAGGCCGCCAAGGCGCATGGCAGCGAGGCGAAGCTGCGCGCCGGCTTCGACCGGACGCTGATTGCGTCGGTGGGCCCGGCGGTTTCGGGTGAGCTTGCTGCCCATGGACTGCGCACGGACGTCTCGCCGGCCGATGAAGCCTATTTCATGCGGCCTCTGATCTCGGCGATGGCAGCCGCGCTCGCGGAGAAGCTGCCCCGGCAAGGGAGGTAAGGGTCCTACCCGGGCACGACACGATACACGCTGGCATTTCCTTCAACGCCGCGAAGAGGAGCTTCAAACACCGCGATTGCATGCCCGGAAAGGAGATCGCTCACTCCCGGCGCCGAATACAGCGCCTCCGAGATACAAATCTCGCCCGCATCCGCCAGCGACTGGACACGCGCGGCAACATTTACGGTCTGGCCGAAATAATCCAGATTGTCGTTCAGGGTCACGGCGATGGAGGGGCCGCAATGGGCTCCAATCTTCAGGATGATGCTCGGATCGCCGTGGTCGGAATTGTAGCGTTCGATTTCCCCCAATATGTGGAGCGCCGCCGAGATCGCGTCTGTCGGGCGAGAGAAGACCGCCATGACTGCATCGCCGATCGTCTTGACGATGGCACCGGAATGTTCCTGAACGGTCGCACCGAGCAAAGCAAAATGTTCGCGGACCAGCGCATAGGCATTGAGATCGCCGAGCCGTTCGTACATGGCGGTCGAACCTTTGAGATCCGTGAACAGCAGGGTCACCTGCCGGATTCCCAGGCCCTCCCTTTCGTCCACGCGTTCTGACCGGAACAGGCGGCGAAACGTCTGTCTCGCGAGCAACATCCCGCCGGACATGTAGGGCTCGAAATCAAGCGGCGGCTTGATCGCTTGAGCCAAAACCTCAGGCGGCCAGTTGATCAGGAGCAGGGAGCCTCGCGTGGATCCGCGGTTCTCCGCCTCGACAATGACGGGGCCGGGCGGCACGGCGGCCAGCGAGGGGGAAAAGCGCTGCCCATCGTATCCAACTCGCAAGATTGTCGGCGAGGTTGTCGGCTCGCCGGCCACCGCAACGGCGAACGCAGCCTGGGTTTGAATATTGACCCCCGCCAGAGCGCCGGGACCGAGTTCGCAACGAATGGTCGTGGCGGAGCCTGGCGGCAAGAACGAAAGGCCGCGAACGAACGCATGCAAATAGTCGAGAAATCGGATTTGTTGGCCAGGTATCCGCGCGTCATTCAGAAATCGAAGCTTCCAATGGAAATCCTCGACCGAGAGGGAGGCAGGATCGTGAAACGGAAGCCGCCGAAGCTGGGGCGACACCGTAAACGTGACCTCTATGAAGTCGTCGAGATCGGTTTCGCCAGTGACGTCGCACAAACCACAAACATAGTGGGTCTTGAGCGTGCGCAAGGCGCCGAAGCTATCGAGCACCATCCCGGATTGGGGACAAACAACATCCCAGCTCATCTCGAATAGCCCGCTTCTCGTCGCATAGAGAAACAGGTCAATGCTTTCCGGCTCTGCAATGGCGCGGTCGCGCGCGAATGCCAGCGGATTGACGCGGTAGAGCGATAGATCGTCACCGCTCCTGATGAGCGTTTCGAATTTGGAGATCACGCGGGGGCTCCAGGATCGGGCCCGCTCGATCTCGGTCATCTTGCTTTCGAGGAGCCTTTCCTGAATGTCGGTCATTGTGCGCTCGGATTAAGTGCGCTCGGATTAATCGTTCGTCACGCGCAGGCGTGGGCGCGAAAACGGCGGCACCACCTCGAGCGCACCGGCTCGTGCCTGCTGCGGTCGAGAGCACCACGCCAACCGCGCGACGATGTCTAGCCCGCCACCTGCGAAGCCGCCGACATCAACTCACCCGGGCTCGGCATCCCGAACATGCGCTGGCCGCCTTCCGGAACTTCTGTAAAGGCCCAGCGCACGACCCCTTCCCGATCGAGCAGGAACTGGCCGAATAGCTGGCCCTGGCCGGTTGCAGCCATGCGCTGATCGGCCTCCATCATCTCGTAGCCATCCTTGTTGTTGAGCTGCTCGGCGGCTGCCAAACGATTCATCGGCCCGGGCAATTCTCCGGGAATGTCAACTTGCATGCCCATGACCACATCCATGCCCACCTTGCGCGGCCACTCGGTTTCCTTCTCGGTGAACTCGAGATTGGGCAGGCCGAACGCGCGGTGCGAGACCCGCTCGGGATCGGACGCGGCAAGCAGATTGGGCAACGGGTGATAACGGAAGTAGAGCCGAGCGCGCTCGATCGGCGTATTGACGACCGTCAGACTTTCAACGCCCTTGTCGCGCAGGGCCGCGTCAAGCTGCGCCTGGGCCGCGATATGGCGGCGGCAGAACGGGCAGTGCAGGCCTCGAAACAGGCCGACCAATATCGGACTTTGCCCGCGAAAATCATCGAGCGCGATCTTCCCTTCGCGGGTGATGGCATCCAGCACGATGTTCGGTGCGCGATCACCCGGTTGCAGCGGTCCATCGACATGACGTTCTGGCATGGTTGAACTCCTTCACATGACCTAGTCAAGAAATGGCAGTACAATCAGTCCGGCGGGATCAAGCCCGTGCCTGGTGCAGACGTCATCGGCCAGCGCGAAATACCGCTCGGCCTCGGGCATGTCGCCGCGATCAAGGTTCAGCGTCGCGAGACCATCATAGCACGGAAAAAGCTGCTGCGGCTCGCCGGTTTCGCTCGCGACCTTGATCGCCTCATTGTAGCAGCGGGCGGCCTGATCGGGCCGGAAATGGCATTGATGGATTTGCCCGAGCACGATCAGGGGCACGGGGAGATGCTCGCGCTGATCGAGCGCACGGTCGATCTCGATTGCCTTTTCGGCAGCCGGCACCCCTTCCTCGGTGCATTTGTCCGTGAAGGTGCAACAGGCAACGGCGAAATTGGCGAGAAGACGCGCCTGGAACCCGAGATCGCCAATACGATGCGCGACATCCAGTCCGCGCCGACATACATCAATGGCTTGCGCCGGGTCGACAATCGTGTAGAGCACGCTGAGATTGGTGTAGCCGCGGCAGGCCACATTGAGAAGGCCGGCGGCCTCGGCCGCCGCGACACTTTGCTCCACTTCGCGCACCGCATCCTGGTGTCGTCCAAGCCGCGCCAGTGCAACCGCCTTGGTATTGAGAGCCTCGGCAATGGCGCGCGCCGCCTCGAGTCCGGCCTGCTCGTCCGCGTCCGCCGGGACGGATCGGGCGTAGCCAAGGGCCTCGTCCGCCCATGTCGCGGCGGCCACGTGATCGCCCATGCGAAACGCGAGACGGCCGCGCTCCTGCAAGAGGTGCGCCCGTTCGATCGGCGCATCGGTCCCTCCAAGCAGGTCAGCCGCCTCGGCGTAATGCCTCTCTGCGTTGATCCGCTTGCCGGCGTCCCACAACAACCTGCCAAGCTTGCGAAGGATTCGCGCTTCGCCAATGCGGTCCTTTGTGGCGCGATGCCCCTCCAGCGCGCTCTGGTAGTGCTCCTCGGCCGTGTTGCGGCGGCCCGCCGCGGCGCAGAGGTCCGCGATCCGCTCGTACAGAAGCAGGCGCTCCGGCACGCATTCGCCGCCGGTCAACAACATGGCGAGGGCCTGCTGATAGAGACGGATGGCATCGTCATTGGCATAGGTCGCGCGTGCGCGATCGCCGGCCGCGCGCAGATGGCGGGCGCCTTTCGACTTGTGCGCACTCAGGCTGAAATGATGGCCCAGCAGGATGAGGTCCTCGAGCCGTTCGGGCTCGCTGCCATAGAGCCGCTCCAGCGCGGCACCAATCCGTCCATGGAGCTCGATCCGCCGCTGCAAGAGCAGGTTTTGATAGATCACGTCCTGCAGCATGGTCTGCGTGAAACGGTAGGATCGCAGCGAGATCGAGTTTGCGCCCGCAACCTCCTCGACAATCTCGGCGTCGCACAGAAGTTCGAGGCCCACTTCGACCTTCGCCGGCCCGGTTGCCGTCGCACCGAGCAGAGCCGCGTCGAAGCGCGGGCCGATCACCGCGGCCTCCTGGGCCAGCCGGCGCACCTCATGCGGCAGCCGGTCCAGCCGCGCCAGCAATAGCGCCTGAATGCTTGCCGGGATGTCGGCGGCGGCCTCATCCGACTTTATCCGCCACTGCGGGCCGTCACGCTCCAAGGCGCCGGCCTCGATGAGACCGCGGATGATTTCCTCGAGGAAAAGCGGATTGCCGCTCGCGCGCTCCAGGATTCGACTGAACAGATTTCCCGGCGGCTCGCGCCAACCGTGACTGAAATAAGCCGCCAGCAGGTTCTGTCCGTCGGCGTCACCGAGCGGAAGCAATCGAAGGGTCGTGTGGCTGATCCGGCCCGAACCGAACTGATCCAGCTCCAGCATTGGCCGATGCGTAAACAACAGCATCAACCGCGTGCGCTCCAGCCGGTCCATCAGGAACCGCAGCGCCTCGAGGGAGACGGCATCGGCCCAGTGCAGATCCTCGACGATGATCAGAAGCGGTGACAAGGCCAGGCGCCGTTCGAAGACGGTCCGGATCGCAAAGAATATCTGCCGCCGGAGCTGTTCGGGCTCGACGTGCTGCAATGCGGCGTCCGGGCCGCCGAGGCCAAGGACATGGACATAGAGCGGCATCAGCCGCTCTGCCTCTTCGGCCGGAAGGCCAAGCTCCGACAGGGCCTCAGCCAGCCTGGCCTCAGCCGCCGCGGCGCTGGCCTTCTGCGCGATGCCATAGGCGCTGCGCAGCACCGCGGCGAGCGTGCCGTAGGATTGTTCGCCGAGGGGCGAGCAGGCGGCCTGCCGGATCGCCACACCTGCGAAGCGCTCCTCATCGCGGATGCGGGCGACGAATTCGTTCACCAGGCGCGTTTTGCCGATGCCCGCTTCGCCGACCAGCCGCACCAGTTGCGCCGCACCGCCGCACGCGCGATCGAGACTGCCGATCATGCGGGCAAGCTCGACGTCGCGGCCGATCAGCGGCGCACTGAGGCCCAGCGTGTCGAGGCCTCGCGCCGCACGCGGCGTGTCGAGCGGTCCCTTGAGACGATGGACCAGGACACTGCCCATCTTGCCCTTGAGCGAGACCTCGCCGAGCGATTCATACGAGAACGCATGCCGGGTCAGGCGGTAGGTCAAGGGCCCGACCAGCACTTCGTCCGGCGGCGCCATCGACTGCAATCGCTGCGCGGTATTCACCGTGTCGCCGGTTACCGAATAGGACTTGGCAACGCCCACACCCACTCCGCCCGCAACCACGTGCCCGGTATTGATGCCGATGTGGAGCAGCAGCGGTGCGCCGGCATAGACCTTCGCGCGCTCGCTGAGCTGCTCCGTCCGCTTGATCATGTCGAGTGCAGCACGGACCGCCCGCTCCGGATCGTCCTCGTGCGCTGCTGGCGCGCCGAACAGCGCCAGCAGCGCATCGCCAATGAATTTGTCCACGAAGCCGCCAAAGCCTTGCACCGCTTCCGTCAGCTCCTCGAACAATTCGTTCTGAAGGGCCTGCATGACCTCGGGGTCGAGGCGCTCGCTCATCGCGGTGAAGCCGCTGAGATCGGCAAACAGCACGGTAATGGTGCGGCGGTTGGCTTCGTTGTCCATCCTGTCTGGCTGCGGTCGAAAAGCCTGGTGAGGGTCGACCGCCGGCGCCAGCGGCGGTGACGACGCTCTGACCGGCGCTGTCGACCGGCCCGGCTGCGCCTGTCCCCCGGCTTTGGGGGGTTCACTGACGAGGGCGCCGCATTTCGGGCAATACGTGAAATCCGGAGCGCATGCATAGCCGCAGCCGGGGCACGCGTTCGGCTGCTTCGTGCCGCACTTCGGGCAGAAGGCAAAGCCGCTCTGAACCTCGGAACCGCAGCAAGAGCAGTTCATGGGTCAAGACCCCGCGGAAGCCGCGATGACGCGGTCTACTGGACCTGTCGGATGGGCCCAGCGACCTGACAAGCATGGGCTCGTCGTGCAGGAAGAGCAAGCGGTGGTTGATTAACGGCCGCGAGCGCCGCTTCACTCATCCCCGCAAACAGCCGGTTCAGCGCGCGGCGGCGCGCTGAACCGCTAGATGGCGCCGCCCCCCACCAGCACGAAGGGCGCCCAAGTTGCGGGCTGCGCGCTCTCGCCGCCCTTGGTGATCAGTGCCGAGATCGAGCGACGCAGCGCCTCTGCTCGGCCGATATCGGGATGCGTCTTCATGGCGTCGATCGTGCCGGTGGTGATGGCGACCGCGGCGTCGGAGTTCACCGCCCAGTGCGACACCAGCAGCGCGCGCGTGCCGGCATAGAAGAAGGCCCGCGCAAGACCGGAGAAGGCCTCCGAATTGGCGGCCTGCCCGCCAGCAGTGTTGCAGGCCGACAGGATCACCCAATCGGCATCGAGCTTGAGGCCGGATACCTCCGACGACGAGAGATAGCCGTCATCGGTGGACGTCGGCGCCGCTGGCGGGCTGAGGATAAGTCCTGGCTCGATCGAGCCGCGCACCTGCCCCGCAAGCGCGCCATGCGTCGCAAAATGCAGGATGCGATACTTCGCGAGATCGCCGCTTTGGCCGAGCGTCTTCATCCTGGTCTCGGAGGCGTCGCCAGCGAGGACGACGTCGCCTTTGACGGGCGCGAAGGTGCTGGCCACCGCGCACAGTTCGAGCGCAGTTTCCGGCAGCGGCATCTGCCGCCTGAGCTGCACGATGTCCGCGGTGCCGCCCGACAGCGCGTCCACGGCGCGCAAGCTCCGTTGTGCGACCTGGGTCGCCTGCGTCGGGAGGACGGCGCAGGTCTGAATCTGGCGCGCCAGCTTGGCACGCGCCATCGCGACATCGCTGCGGCCATCGCCGTCGAGCACGGGATTGCCGATGCCGAGAAACGGTTTCGACGCCGCGCTCTTGCGTGCGACCTGCCGCAATGCCTTGAGGCTGGAGACTGAAGGCAGCACTGTGGTGGCAAATCGCTGGACCAACCAGGGCGCCTTCGCGAGGTCCTGGCCGGCAGCCGGCTTCTCGGTCAGCAAGACCTGAAAGGGCAGCGTCGCCAGCGGCCCCGACGACACCAGGATCAGCTCCTTGCCATCGATGTCGCGAGCGACAGGCCCGAGCAGCGCCTGGTAGAGCGCAAAGGCGCGCTCCTGGTTGAACGGCAATGGCTCGTCCGCCCCAAGCGGGGCCTTGCGGCCGAGCTTCTGCGGACATGTGGTCGCCTTGTCCAGCCATGCATCCGTATCCAGACCGCAGCGCAAGGCACCGACGGCCTCAGCGAGTTGCTTTTCGCCGAGATCCGCCGAATGCCAGCGCACGTCCGAGCGCGTCACGGTCCAGACGAAGGTGGCGCGTGACGTCGTCGTGAACAGCAACATCGCCTCGTTGGGACGAAGCTGCTTCTGGGCATCCTCGATCGCAATCGGCGCCTTCGTTACGAGCGCTGCATAGTCCGGAAACTGCGCAGCGATTGAGCGATCCAGTTCCCGGATTTGACCTGAGATGGCCGAGGCTCGGGCACGAAGCGCCTGCTCCGCCGCCGGGTTGCGCGCAGCATCCGCCTGCGAGATCGCCGCCACGAGCATCTTGTCGGTCGCGACAGCTTGCGCGCCGAGATCCTGCCGCTCGCGGACGCGCGCGGCGAGATCCCCGCTGCCATCGGCGATGCGGGCCGACATGCCGGCAATCGCCCGCGCAGCCTGCTCGTCACCGATCCATTGCGCCGCTTCGAACGCCTGCGATCGCAAGGCGCCGGCCTGCCCCGCATTGGCGCTCGCGAGGTTATAGGCGGCTACGATCAGTCCGGGATAGGGATTGGTCTCTTCATGGACCTTCACATCGCCGCGGCTCTCCTGCTCGGCGGCGCGGCGGCCGTTCTGGATCGCGACCGCGCGCGCGAACGCGTCGCGGGCCTGCTGCCAATCCTTCAAATCGATATGATGGGCGCCGAGATTGGCGAAGCTGTTGGCAACATCCGGATGCTGCTCGCCGAGAGCGCGCAGGCGGATATCCAGCGCGCGCTTCAGCAGCGGCTCGGCCTCCTGCGGCCGGCCGGTGCTGTCCAGAATGACGGCCAGATTGTTGAGACTGTTGGCGATCAGCGGGTGAGACCCCCCGAGCGCGGCCTCGCGTATCGCAAGCGACCGGCGCGCGAACGGTTCGGCCTCGGCGTAACGATCGGCCTCGCTCATCAGCGTCACCAGATTGTCAAGCGCGATCGCGACATCCAGATGCGCCGGCCCGAGCGCCTTCTCACGGATCGCCAGCGACTTGCGGAACAGCTGCTCCGCCTCCTGCTTGCGATCGAGATGAGCCCAGGCCTCCGCAAGGTTGTTCAATGCCGTCGCCACGTTCGGATGCGCTATCCCGACGGCCTTCTCCTGAATGGCGAGTGCGCGGGTCAGCAGCCCCTCGGCCTCGGCGTCCCGGCCCTCGCGCGAGAACACCAGGGCCAGATTGTTGAGGCTCGCAGCGACATCGGGATGATCAGGTCCGAGCGCCTTCTCCCTGATAGCCAAAGTCCGTCGGGCCAATTGCTCGGCCTCCGGAAGCCGTCCCTGCGCACGGCGGAGCTCGCCGAGATTGTTGAGGGTCGCTGTCAGATAGATGCTGTCCGGGCCATGCTGCTTCTCCTGAAGCACAAGCGCTTCGGCAAAACTCGCCTCGGCCTGCTGTAACCGGCCTTGCGCCCGATTGACCTCCGCGATGTTGTTCAAGGTCACCGGGATCATGATGTCAGCCTGTCCCGGAGACTTCCTGAACACCACGAGCGCACGGTTGAACAGATCGAGCGCCTCCGTCTCCTTCATCTGGCGGTGACGGAGATTGCCGAGCTGCATCCGCGCCAGCGCCGTGGTGAGATGGTCAGGGCCCAGCACGCTCTCGTCGATGGCGATCGCGCGCGACAAGTCGCGTTCGGCATCACCGAGCCTGTTCTGGCCGAGCTCGATCTGGCCTAGCGTGGCGAGCACGGCTGCGACATCGGGATGATTGGGACCAAGGCTCTTCTCGCGAATGACGAGGGCCCGCCTCAGCACGCTTTCGGCCTCGGTGGTCTCGCCTTTCGTCTGGAGCGCCTGCCCCAGCACGACCAGCGTGGTCGCGGTCAGGGGCGATTGTCGCCCCGTGCTTTTCTCGGCCTCAACGACGAGCTTCCTCGCCAAGCCGACCGCCTCGCCGTAGCGGCCCTCCTTCGCCAGCGCCGTAATGCGCTGCATCAGCGCCAACATGTCTTGCGACCCCGCTGCCCCGGCGAGACCATGACGCTTACGAGAAGTACAAAACAAAAAGACTGCGCGGCAAACCTCGGCCACCGTACCCACATGCTGCGATCGCTCCGATTCCCCGCGCCCGTGACCTGTTGGGCCACAGCAAGATGAAGACACTATGACCGCGTCCTGCGTCCATGGACGAACCGATCGCAGAAACCAGGGGAAGACATTCGCACGGACCGGTCACGCGCCTGCAGCGGACGTGCTGATGCAGCCATGCATGGCAGCATGCGGCCGGTCCGATTGACACGCGCGTCGCCAACGCTACGTTGCTGATCGGAAAGAAGAAACAACAAGGCAAGGGATTCGCCGTGACACGCGTCATCGCGTCTTGAGCGCAGCCGCGCGGCCGTCGGCGCTCGCGCCATTCCGCATCCGCAACTATCGCTTCCAGTGGCCGTCCGACCTGCTCACATCCTGGGCGTTCGAGATCGAGACGCTGGTGCTGGGCTGGTACATCCTGGTCGAGACCGGCTCGGTGCTGCTGCTCACCGTGCTTGCCTCGCTCCAATTCGTCGGGACCTTGGTCGCGCCGGTGTTCGGCATGATCGGCGACCGCATGGGTCATCGCGATCTTCTGGTCGCGATGCGTCTTGCTTATACTGTGCTCTCGTCAACCATCATGGTTCTGGCGCTGACCGGTCATCTGTCGCCGCTGAGCGTCATGATCATCGTCGCGGTCATGGGCCTGATTCGCCCCTCGGATCTCGGCGTCCGCGGCGCGCTGCTCGCCGAGATCATGCCGGCCGAGCAGCTGGTGGGCGCCATCAGCGTTGCGCGCACGACCCAGGACAGCGCGCGCATCGCCGGAGCGTTGACGGGCGCCGGGCTGTTCGCCGTCCTCGGCATTGGCCTCGTTTACGTGGCGATTGCCTGTCTCTACTTCGTGGCCGCGCTTCTCATGCTGTGCCTGACCCGGCCCAAGAGGACCGTCATCACGAGCGATCTTCCGGCGAATAGCCATGCCGTCTCGCGGCTGCTCGGCGATCTGAAGGAAGGGATCGTTTACGCCTGGAGTGGCCCGGGAATGCGTGCGGCGCTGTGCGTCGCCTTCCTGGCCAATCTCACCGCATTTCCCTTCACTGGCGGATTGCTGCCCTACATCGCCCGGGAGATCTTTCATACCGACCAGACCGGCCTCGGTTACCTCTCGGCGAGCTTTGCGGTCGGCTCGCTGATCGGCTCCATCACGCTCAGCCTGGTCGGCGGACTGCGCATTGCCCGGCTTCTGATCGGCGCGACGCTGGCCTGGTACACCATGCTGCTGGTATTCGTCGAGGTCAGGACCATGCCGGTGGCGATGGCCTGCCTCATGCTCGCCGGCGTCGCCCAGAGCATGTCGATGATCTCGGCGGCCGTGATCCTGATGCGCACCGCGAGCGCACACCTTCGCGGCCGGGTGATGGGCGTGCGCATGATGGTGATCTACGGCCTGCCGATCGGATTGCTCGCGGCCGGCAGCCTGATCGACATCATTGGTTATTCCGCGACAGGCTCGCTCTATGCCGCCGCCGGCTTCATCGCGATGCTGGCGATCGCCATCCGCTGGCGCGCCGACCTCTGGCCGGTCCATGCACCCGCCAATGCGCGATGACCGCGCCTAATCCCCATAGCCGCGCAGCCGCTCGATATCGAGGATGGTGACGCCCCCATATTCGAGCCGCAGCAGTCCCTCCTTCTCCAGCCGGTTCAGCGCGCGGTTGGCGTTCTGGCGGGACATGCCGGAGAGCGCACCGATCTCCTCCTGGGTGATCTCCAGATGAGCGGTCGATTCCGGATAGAGGATCGGATTGAACAGTGAGGCGATGCTGCGGGCGAGGCGCGCGGTGGCATCCAGCGTGCGGTTGACCTCGAGCATGCCGATGAACTGGCCGAGCCGTTCGTTGAGCTGGCGCACCAGAAAGCGGTTGAAGCCGACGCTGTTCTCGAACAGCCACATGAAGGCGCTGCGTTCCATCAGCGCGACACGGCTGTCGCGCAGCGCCACCACGTCATAGCGGCGCGGCTCGTTCTTGAGCACACTGCCCTCGCCGAACCAGGCCCCCGCCGTCAGCCCGGCGAGGCTGGTCTCCTTGCCGTCCCTGGAGACCCCCCCCATGCGGGCAAGGCCGCCCACCATGCCGGCCCAATAGGCAAAAATATCACCGCGCATGAACACGGTCTCGCCGGTGCCGTAGGACCGCTCCGTGATTCCGGCGCGCGCGACCTCGATCTCCGCTTGCGTGAGCTCGCGCGACCAGGCGGCGACGCGCTTCAGTTGATCTTCTGAAATCATGATCTCGCGGCCAGCCGCACCGTTTCGTCACTCCATCTTCTGCTGCATTGCAGCATGATGATTCCAACCGCCATCCGACGAAAGATGAAGGCCGCCGCCGCCCGGCAAACTTTGTCGCAGAATTGTCAGCCGCGAGACATTTCAAAATAGCGCTTTCCCCTATTGAGGACCACCTCGGACGATGCGGCTTTTGATCCCTGACGGGAACGAGAGTGGCGCGGCTCCGGTCGAGACCATCTGCTGCATGGCCTCACCGGCACCACCGTACTAGGATCGCTGGGCAGGAACGGACGAAGAGCGCCACTAAAAAGCGCCATCACCGGGAGGGTTTCGTTTGGTGGCTACCAGTCTTGAAGTGCGCGACGTGTCCTTGCGATTCGGCGGCGTCCGGGCGCTGACCGACGTCGGCTTCTCCATCAGGGAGGGCGAGCTGTTCTCGATCATCGGCCCCAACGGCGCCGGCAAGACCTCGATCGTGAACTGTATTTCCGGCCGCTACAAGCCGACCGAAGGCCAGCTGTTCTACCAGGGCCGCGACATCACGGCCCTGACGCCGAACGCCCGCGCCTCGCTCGGCATCGGCCGCACCTTCCAGAACCTGGCGCTGTTCCACCACATGAGCGTGCTCGACAACATCATGGTCGGGCGCCATCACCTCCTGAAGAACAATTTCCTCACAGGCTCGCTGTACTGGCTCACCGGCGCGCGCAAGGAGGAGCTCGAGCACCGCCGCAAGGTCGAGGAGATCATAGACTTCCTCGACCTGCAGTCGGTGCGGAAGGCGCAAGCCGGCACCCTCTCCTACGGCCTGCGCAAGCGCGTGGAGCTCGCCCGTGCCATGGCGCTGGAGCCGCGTCTCATTCTCCTCGACGAGCCGATGGCCGGCATGAACTTCGAGGAGAAGGAGGACATGGCCCGCTACATCGTCGATCTCAACGAGGAATTCGGGATGACGGTGGTGATGATCGAGCACGACATGGGCGTGGTGATGGACATCTCCCACCGCGTCATGGTGCTGGATTTCGGCAAGAAGATCGCCGAAGGCGATCCGGCGACGGTGCTCGCCGATCCCCACGTCAGGCGGGCCTATCTTGGTGAAGAAGACGAGGTGCTGGTCGATCCGGATGACGCTGCACCCGCGCAGGAGAGCGCGGCATGATGGATTACGCAGGCCGCGTCGCACAGGCCGACACCTATCCGAAGATGCTCCGGCTCAATGCGAAAGAGCATGGCAACGAGATCGCATTGCGCGAGAAGGATCTCGGGCTCTGGCGGCTGTTCACCTGGAGCGACTACCAGACCCGCGTGCGCGACTTTGCGCTCGGTCTTCTCGAAATGGGCCTTGGCCGCGGCGACGTCATCGGCATCATCGGCGACAACCGGCCGGACTGGGTGGCGGCGGAAGTGGCGACGCACGCCATCGGCGGCCTCAGCCTCGGACTTTATCGCGACGTGCTGGACGAGGAGGCTTCCTATCTCCTCAACTATGGCGAGGCGCAGCTCGTCTTCGCCGAGGACGAGGAGCAGGTCGACAAGCTGCTCACCCTCGCCGACCGCGCGCCGAAGCTGAAGCACATCATCTATTCCGACCCGCGCGGGATGCGGAAATACGACGATCCCAGGCTGATGTCGGCGGAGAGGTTTGCCGAACTCGGCCGGGCCCGTGCCGCGCGGGAGCCGGAGCTCTACGACAGGCTGGTCGATGCAACCAAGGGCGAGGACGTCGCGATCCTCTGCACGACGTCTGGCACCACGTCCCATCCCAAGCTCGCCATGCTCGCCGCCGGACGCGTGCTTGGCCATTGTGCGACTTATCTCGCCTTCGACCCCAAGGGCCCGGACGACGAATACGTCTCGGTGCTGCCGCTGCCGTGGATCATGGAGCAGGTCTACGTGCTCGGCAAAGGCCTGCTCTGCCGGATGAAGATCAACTTCGTCGAAGAGCCCGACACGATGATGAACGATCTGCGCGAGATCGCGCCGACATTCGTGCTCTTTGCCCCAAGGGTTTGGGAATCCATCGCCGCCGACGTCCGCGCCAAGGTGATGGACGCGACGCCTCTCAAGCAGCGCCTGTTCGACGTCGGCATGAAGAGCGGCCTCGCCGCGCTCGAACACGGCAAGCGCTCGGGCCTTGCCGACGCCATCCTGTTCCGCGCGCTGCGCGATCGCCTCGGTTTCACCCGGCTGCGCTCGGCCGCGACCGGCGGCGCGGCGCTCGGGCCCGAGACCTTCAAGTTCTTCCAGGCCATGGGCGTGCCGCTGCGCACCCTGTACGGCCAGACCGAGCTGCTGGGGGCCTATACGCTGCATCCCGAGGGCAAGGTCGATCCCGACACCACGGGCGTGCCGATGTCCGACGAAGTCGAGATCCGCATCGACAATGCCGACGTCCATGGCGTCGGCGAGATCGTGGTGCGGCATCCCAACATGTTCCTCGGCTACTACAAGAATCCCGAGGCGAGCGTCGCCGACATCAAGGACGGCTGGATGTTGTCGGGCGACGCCGGCTATTTCAACGCGAACCAGCAGCTCGTCGTCATCGACCGCATCAAGGATCTCGCCGAGACCTCGCGCGGCGAACGCTTTTCGCCGCAGTTCATCGAGAACAAGCTGAAGTTCTCGCCCTATATCGCCGAAGCCGTGGTGCTCGGGGCCGGCCGTGATGCGCTCGCGGCGATGATCTGCATCCGCTACTCCATCATCTCGAAATGGGCGGAGAAGAACCGGCTCTCGTTCACGACCTACAGCGACCTCGCCTCGCGCCCCGAGGTCTATGCGCTGCTCCGCAAGGAAGTCGAGACCGTCAACGCCACGCTGCCGCCGGCGCAGCGCATCTCGCGCTTCCTGCTGCTCTACAAGGAGCTCGACGCCGACGACGGCGAGCTCACCCGCACGCGAAAGGTGCGGCGCAGCGTCATCAACGAGAAATACGAAGGCATCATCGATGCCATCTACCGCGGCGATGCCGACATCCCCGTCGACACCGTGATCCGCTTCCAGGACGGCACCACGCAGCGGGTGCGGACGACACTGCGTGTGGTGGATCTCGGCGGACCCGGGCACATGGCGGAGGCGGCGGAGTGACACGGTCTACCGTCGCGAGCGGTGCTGCCCTTCGCCTCTCCCCGCTTGCGGGGAGAGGCCGGAGCGCGTCAGCGATCCGGGTGAGGGGGAGCCTCCGCGAGGGCAGTGACAATTGTTTCGAGAACGCCGACCAAATTGCTCGAAACGTCGTTGTTCCAGAACCGCAGAATTCGATAGTTTCGGTCGATCAGCCATTTGTCCCGCACCGCGTCGTGCGCACTGTCGGCGTGTTGGCCACCGTCAACTTCAATAATCAGCCGGGCCTCGCGGCAAATGAAGTCGACAGTGTATGGGCCAATCGGCTCCTGCCGAACGAATTTGTAACCGTTGAGCCGGCGTGCACGGAAGCGATACCAGAGCGTCCCCTCCGCATCAGTCAATGCGGCACGCAAATGCCTGGCGCGCTCCGTCTTGCCCTCATCAGCACCTCGCATGCGGAAGCTCCCCCTCACCCGCCGCGCTTTGCGCGTCGGCCTCTCCCCGCGCGCGGGGAGAGGCGAAAGGTCCACCATACATGAACACCGCCTTCCTCATCCAGCTCCTGGTCAATGGCCTCGTGGTCGGCACGCTCTATGGCGTGGTCGCGATGTCGTTCGTGCTGATCTACAAGGCGACGCAGGTCGTCAACTTCGCGCAAGGTGAATTGCTGCTGGTCGGCGCCTGGGTGTGCTGGGCGCTGCTCGCCAAGTACCAGGTGCCGTTCTGGATCGGCATGCCGATGACGCTCGTGTTCATGTTCGTGTTCGGCATCGCGGTCCAGGTCCTGATCCTGCGGCCGATGATCGGCGAGCCCATCATTTCCGTGATCATGGTGACGATCGGCCTCTCCACCGTGCTCCAGGCAACGCTGAAATGGATGTTCGGCGTCAATCCGCAGCCGTTCCCGCGCGTGTTCGAGAGCCAATCGGTCAGCTTGCTGGGCTTACAGATCCAGACCGTCTATGTCATGAGCCTGGTGGTCTCCGTCGCCATGATGATCGGCATGGCCTGGTTCTTCCGTGCCTCCAAATACGGCCTTGCGATGCGCGCCACCGCATTCAACCAGCAGGTCGCGCAATCGCTCGGCATTTCCGTGAAGAGCGTGTTCGCGATGGCCTGGGCGATCTCGGCGACGGTGTCGGCGGTCGCGGGCGTCGTCGTTGCGGTCGTGAACGGCGTGTCCTCGGGCCTTGCCGCCTACGGCATCAAGGTGTTTCCGGCGGCGATCCTCGGCGGACTCGACTCCGTCGGCGGCGCCGTGCTCGGCGGCATCATCATCGGCCTGCTCGAGAACGTCGCACAATATGTCGACAGCGAGTACCTGCACTGGGGCAATCTCTACGAGATCGCGCCGTTCTACGTCCTCATCATCGTGCTGATGATCAAGCCCTACGGGCTGTTCGGCACCCACGACATCGAGCGGATCTGACCCATGGCCGGCCCTGCCCTCATTCCTGCTGGTGATTTCCGCACCTCTTATGCGGCCGACACCACGATCTTCCCGACCACGACCAGCCGCAACTTCGCCATCGCAGGCGTGCTGTTGCTATGCCTCGCGCCGCAATTCTTCAGCGGATACTGGCTCAGCATCCTGATCCAGATCGGCATCTTCTCGATCGCGGCGCTCGGGCTGAACATCCTGGTCGGCTTCACCGGCCAGATCTCGATCGGGCATGCCGCCTTCTTCCTGCTCGGCGCTTTCACCTCGGCTTACATCTCCAACAACGCGCCGATCCCGGTGTTCTTCGCGATCCCGCTCGCCGGCGTCGTCACCGCGCTGGTCGGCCTGATCTTCGGCATCCCTGCGGCGCGGCTGAAGGGGCTCTATCTCGTCATCGCGACGCTGGCCGCGCAGTATATCCTGCTCGACTTCTTCTCCCGCGCCGAATGGTTCACCGGCGGCTCGGTGCCGGCGAGCGCCAACCCGTTCTCGATCTTCGGCTACACACTGCGCGGCGACAAACAGTATTTCTACGTCGTGCTGGCCTATGTGCTGCTCAGCTACATCCTCGTCACCAACCTGATGCGCACCCGCGACGGCCGTGCGCTGGTGGCGATCCGCGACCATTATCTCTCTGCCGAGATCATGGGCATCAACCTCACCAAATACCGTACGCTATCGTTCGGGCTCGCCGCCTTCTTCGCCGGCATCGCCGGCGCGCTCTACGCGCACTACCAGCTCGTGGTGTCGCAGGAAGGCTTCGGCATCGAGCGCTCGATCCTGTTCCTGGCCATGATCATCATCGGCGGTACCGGCTCGATCATGGGCACGCTGATGGGCACCGCCTTCGTGGTGCTGCTGCCCGAAGGGATGGAGTTCATCAGCCATTATTTGAAGGGCGGCGCGATCGACAAGGCGCTGTCACTCAACACCAACATCACCTTCCTGCGCGAAATCGCGATCGGGGTGATCATCATCGCCTTCCTGATGTTCGAACCCGACGGGCTCGCGCATCGCTGGCGGCAGATCAAGGCGTATTGGAAACTCTACCCGTTCTCGCATTGAGCGCGGGCAACTTCACTTAAACAATAAACAGGAGGAACCGACCCATGACGATGAAATCCCTTTTGAGCACCGCATCGCTCGCCGTCGCGATCGCCGCATTCTCGGCCGGCGCACAGGCGCAGATCGCGATCGGGCACCTCGCCGACTATTCCGGCGGCACCTCCGACGTCGGCACGCCCTATGGCCAGGCCGTCGCCGACACCTTCGCCTGGGTCAACAAGAACGGCGGCGTCGGCGGCAAGCAGCTCAACGTCGACACCAACGACTATGGCTACCAGGTGCCGCGCGCGATCGCGCTCTACAAGAAGTGGTCGGCGCCGGACAGCAAGGTCGCCGCGATCATGGGTTGGGGCACCGCCGACACCGAGGCGCTGACCGGCTTCCTCGCTCAGGACAAGATCCCCGACATGTCCGGCTCCTATGCTGCCGCCCTCACCGATCCCGAAGGCGTCAGCGGCAAGGCCAAGCCCGCTCCTTACAATTTCTTCTACGGCCCGAGCTATTCGGACTCGCTGCGCGCGATGCTGATGTGGGCGGCCGAGGACTGGAAGGCCAAAGGCAAGTCCGGCAAGCCGAAATTCGTGCACATGGGCGCCAACCATCCCTATCCGAACGCGCCGAAGGCCGCCGGTGAAGCGATGGCGCAGGAGCTCGGCTTCGAGGTGCTGCCGCCGCTGGTGTTCGCGCTCGCGCCGGGCGACTACAGCGCCCAGTGCCTGAGCCTGAAATCCTCGGGCGCCAACTACGCCTATCTCGGCAACACCGCGGCGTCCAACATCTCGGTGATGAAGGCGTGCAAGACCGCCGGCGTCGAGATCCAGTTCATGGGGAATGTCTGGGGCATGGACGAGAACGCCGCCAAGACGGCCGGAGATGCCGCTAACGGCGTCATCTTCCCCTTGCGCACCGCGGTGAGCTGGGGCGGCGACGCGCCCGGCATGAAGACGCTGATGGAGATCTCGAAGATGTCCGACGCCAGCGGCAAGGTCTACCGTCCCGTGCACTACGTCGCGGCGGTCTGCTCTGCGCTGTACATGAAGGAGGCGATCGACTGGGCTGCCAAGAACGGCGGCGCTACCGGAGACAACGTCGCCAAGGGCTTCTACCAGAAGAAGGATTGGGTGCCGGCCGGCATGGAAGGCGTCTGCAATCCCTCGACCTGGACCGACAAGGACCATCGCGGCACGCTGAAGGTCGATCTCTATCGCACCAAGGTTTCTGGCGCGACCGACGGCGACCTCAACGACCTCATGGCCAAGGGCACGATCAAGCTCGAGAAGGTCAAGACCGTCGAGCTGCCGCGCAAGCCGGAATTGCTGGGCTGGTGAGCGCCTGATCTGACCGTCGTTCCGGGGCGCCCCGAAGAGGCGAACTATGGTGCGCAATTGCGCACCTGAGAACCTCGAGATTCCGGGTTCGGTCCTGCGGACCGCCCCGGAATGACGGAAGAAGCTCTGACGACAGCGGAGAATGAAGACGCATGACCGACACCCTCGAAGCATCCCGCAGCAAGCCGACCGCCGTGCCGCCCGCCGCCCTGCTCGCAGTGCGCAACATCGAAGTGGTCTATGACGACGTCATCCTGGTGCTGCGCGGCCTCAGCCTCGACGTACCCAAGGGTGCGATCGTGGCGCTGCTGGGCGCCAACGGCGCCGGCAAATCGACGACGTTGAAGGCGATCTCGGGGCTGCTCAAGACCGAGGACGGCGAGGTCACACGCGGCGAAATCGTGTTCGATAATGAGCGGATCAACGGCATCGACCCCGACAAGATCGTCCGCCGCGGCATCTTCCAGGTGATGGAGGGCCGGCGCATCGTCGCCGACATGACCTCGCTGGAGAACCTCAAGCTCGGCGCCTTCACCCGCAGGGACCGCGAGGTCGATGCCGATCTCGACATGGTCTTCAACTATTTCCCGCGCCTGAAGGAACGCACCGGCCTTGCCGGCTATCTCTCCGGCGGCGAGCAGCAGATGCTCGCGATCGGCCGCGCGCTGATGGCGCGCCCGAAGATGATCCTGATGGACGAGCCGTCGATGGGCCTGTCGCCGCTGCTGGTGAAAGAGGTGTTCTCCATCATCCAGAAGATCAACCGCGACCTCGGCGTCACCATCCTCCTCGTCGAGCAGAACGCCCGCGCCGCGCTGTCGGTGGCGAGCCACGGCTACATCATGGAGCAGGGCAAGGTCGTGCTCGACGGCACCGCCGACGAATTGCGCGACAACGAGGACGTCAAGGAATTCTACCTCGGCGGGGCCGGCGACCAGCGCAAGAGCTTCAAGAACCTCAAGAGCTTCAAGCGGCGCAAGCGCTGGCTCTGAACTTTTAGGGTTCGAGCACCTGCTCCGCTTCCGTGACCGCGCAGAGAACATGATAGAACGACGACGCAGGAATGGTGTCGATCAGCGATTTGCCGTCGCGATCGAACTGGTCGTACCAGCCGCCCCTCACGGGATGGCTGAGATAATGCCGTTCGAGCCGCACCAGCGCCGCGCGCGCCTCGTCCGCCGCGCCCGCCTCGCCGGATTCGGCCTGCGCGATCCACGCCTTCGCGATCTCGGTCTGCGGCCACAGCCGGCGCGTGCTGCGTCGGATAGTGCCGATGTCATCGCCCTCGTCGACCAGGCAGCCCGTGGCCTCGTCGCGATAGCGCATCGAGGTCGCAAGCAACTCGGCACGCCGCTGACCGGTCGGGCATCCCGTGATGCGCTCGAACCCCTTCAGCAGCCAGACCCATTCCGCCTGGTGGCCGGGCTCGACGCTGACCGGCTCGATCTTCGACCAGTCTTCCTCGAAATACTCGGTCAGGATGCGCTTCTGCTTGTCGTAGAGATTGGCCAGGAACAGCGCGAAGAACTCGCCCGCACGGTTCTGGAACGACAGGTCGTGGGTCGCGTCGAAACACGCGATCATCGCCTCGAACAGATGCATGTGCGGGTTCTGCCGGCGCGGCAGCGACGCCGGAAGGCCTTCGTGCACGCCTCCATGCGGCGAGCGGAGATGGCTGTCGAGGAAAGCGAGCAGCGCGTCGATCTCGGCACGAACCTGCGCGTCCTGGTCGAGCGTGTAGACGGTCGCGAGCGCAAACAGGATGAAGGCGTGGTCGTAGGCATCGCGCCGGCCGTCCAGCACCGTCCCTTCCGGCGTCAGCCGGTGCACATAGCCCGGCCGGCCGTCGGGCGCTTTGGCTTTGCTGAGCAGATGCTCCAGCCCCTTCAGCGCGATGGCGCGGCCGTCAGGGTACCAGCCCATTTGCGCGGCCTTCGCGTAGCAATAGATCTGCCGGGCCTGCACGAACACGCGCCGTGGCGCGGCCGCATCCGCGGCTCCGTCGCGGTGCAGCCGGTCGATGAAGCCGCCTGCGGCAGGATCCCAGCCGACGGTCGACCACAGCGGCAGCGCCTCCTCGATCATGCGGCGCTTCAGGCGCGCGACGACGTCCGTCGCCTCCTCCGCCGCAATGATTCCTTCGTCCGCCATCGCGTCCTCTCCAGGCCTCGCCGATCGCCGTCTGATACCCACGCCAGCGGCGGCGCGCAACGGATGCCAACACGGAAAGAACAGCCATGACCGCCCACTACGATGCCCGCGAGACGCGCGAACAAGCCGCCCGCGAGGCCGATCTGTTCTCCCGCCTGCCGGAGGTGCTGCGAGCCGCGATGGCCGCCCCGGCCTATGCCGAGCGGCTGAGAGGTCTCGATCCCGCCGCCGTGACCTCCCGGGAGGCGCTGGCGGGCCTGCCGGTATTGCGCAAGTCGGAACTGCCCGCCCTGCACAAGGCCTCGGCGCCCTTCGGAGGCTTCGTGGCGTCGGCGCCGGGGTCGTTTGCCCGCCTCTTCACCTCCCCAGGGCCCATTTTCGAACCGGAGGGGCGGCAGGCCGATCCCTGGCGCGGCGCAAGGGCGTTGTTCGCGGCCGGGTTCCGACCCGATGACATCGTCCTCAACACCTTCAGCTACCATCTCACCCCCGGCGGCTTCATTTTCGATGCCTCAGCGCGCGCGCTCGGCTGCGCCGTGATCCCGGCAGGGCCCGGCAACACCGAACAGCAATTCGAGCTGATCGAGGCCTACCGCCCGGTCGGTTACAGCGGCACGCCGGACTTCCTGAAGATATTGCTCGATGCCGCAGCGAGTTCGGGACGGGACGTCTCCTCGATCAAGCGCGCACTGGTTTCCGGGGCGGCGTTCCCGCCCTCGCTGCAGGCCGAGATCAAGGCGCGCGGCATCGATGCCTACCAGGCCTTCGGCACCGCCGATCTCGGCCTCATCGCGTTCGAGACCGAGGCGCGCGAGGGCATGGTCGTGAACGAGGATCTGATCATGGAGATCGTCAAGCCCGGCACCGGCGATCCCGTTGCGCCGGGCGACGTCGGCGAGATCGTGGTAACGTCGCTCGATCCGCACCATCCCTGGATCCGGCTCGCCCTCGGCGACCTCACCGCAGCGCTGCCGGGCCCAAGCAAGTGCGGCCGCACCAACATGCGCATCAAGGGTTGGATGGGCCGCGCCGACCAGACCACCAAGGTCAAGGGCATGTTCATCCGTCCAGAGCAGATCGCCGAGATCGGCAAGCGTCATTCTGCGCTCGGAAGACTGCGCCTCGTCGTCACACGGCAGGGCGAGACCGACGCAATGACGCTGAAGGCGGAAACGGCGGCCACGAGTGACGCCCTGCGCGAGGAAATTGCGACCAGCTTGCGCGCCGTGACGAAACTCGGCGGAAGCGTCGAGTTCGTCAATCCCGGCGCGCTGCCGAACGACGGCAAGGTGATTGCGGACGAACGCTAGTCTCAGCTCGACTTCGAGAGCCGATAGTTACCGAGATACAAGACGTCCAGCCCCGAGCAGAAATAGGTGTGCAGCGCCTCCAGCGGTGCGTTCACCGTCGGCTGCTCGTTGATGTTGAGGCTGGTGTTGATCAGAACCGGCAACGAGGTCGCCTTCGCGAACTCGCCGATCAGGTGGCTATAGAGCGGGTTGCTGTCCGCATGGACGCTCTGGATGCGCGCGGTGTTGTCGACGTGGACCACCGCGGGCATGGTCTCGGCAACCTTCTGATTGACCGGGAACGTCACCACCATGAAGGGCGCGTCGAACGTGTCCTCGAAATACTCGGCCTGACTTTCGTACAGCACGGACGGACAGAACGGGCGGAATTCCTCGCGATATTTGATGGTGAGGTTGATGCGGTCCTTCATGCCCGCATGCCTGGGATCGGCCAGGATCGAGCGGTTGCCGAGCGCGCGCGGGCCATACTCCATCCGCCCCTGGAACCAGCCGACCGTCTTCTGCTCGGTCAAATCGGTGACGCAGCGCGACACGGGATCGTCGAGCAGCTCGAACCGCGCGCCGATCTTGTCCAGCATCTCCCGGATCGTGTCGTTGGAATATTCCGGTCCCCAATAGGCGTGCGTCAGCGGTGCGATGGCGTGGCCCGCCTCCGCGCATTTCATCATCGCGGCGCCGAGCGCCACGCCGGCATCATGCGGCACCGGCGGAACGTAGAGACGCTTGACGGACGGCTCGGCCGCAATCTCCATGTTCATCTTGCAGTTCAGCCCGACGCCGCCGGCGATGCAGACATCACCGGAGCCGGTCTCGGCAATCGCTGTGCGGATCACCTCGGTGGTGACGATCTCGAGCTGCTTCTGGCCGCTTGCGGCGATGTTGGTCAACCGCCGATCGAGCGGCTGACCGCGCAACCGCCGCGGGCCCAGAATCTCCTCCATCTTCTCGGTGAAGATGCGCTCCTGCCGCGTCGAGAAATCACTGGTGAAGATCTCGGCGTCGCGCCTGCGCTTGTCGAGCTCGGGATCGAGCTCGTAGTTGATGCCGTTCGGACGCAGCAGCTTGGCGAACTTGTCAAGATAGTCCGGGCTGCCATAGGACGACAGGCCCATGACCTTGTACTCGTCATTGGTCATCTGATAGCCGAGATACTGCGTCAGCATCCCGTAATAGAGCCCGAGACTGTTGTTGCGGCCGAACCGCGTCAGCACGCGGAAGTCGTTGCCGCGCGCATGGGCGACGAGACCGGAGCTGGAATCGCCCGAGAAATCGAAGCAGGCTACGGTCGCCTCCGAGAAACCGGAGCCGTAGAACGAGCTCGCGGCATGACAGAGGTGATGGTCGTAGAGCTCGATCTTCGGGCTGTGGCCGAACTGATACTTGAAATACTCGGTGAGACGCTGCGTGTAGTTGGTGTAGGTCTTCAGCGGCGAGCAGATCCAGTCGACGTCGCGCATGGTGATGCCGGCCTGCTTCAGGCAGAAGCCGATCGCCCCGCGCGGCAGCTCGCCGCGCGCATGTTTGGCCAGCGTGAAGCGCTCCTCCTCGGCAGCAGCGATCAGCTCCCCGTCGCGCAGCAAAACCGCTGCACCGTCGTGATGCCCGTGCTTGATCCCCGAGCTGATTCCGATCACATACATGTCGCGTGGACCCCTCGGGAGCCTTCTATAGAAACCGCGGCCAATGTAAATCGGCCCCGGCCCGACCGAAGCGCTCGACGCCGGCCATTTTGGCCCGATGCCGCCGGGCGCAGGAACCTTGCATCGCCCCTGCCGCTCCCGTATTACCAACCCTGCTGCGATATGGCCTGGAATTGGCCCTTCCTGGACCCCGAAACGTGCTTGAACGAACTCTCGTCACCATCGCCGAGACCGAGACCATTGAGGAAGCCTTCCGGCGCCTGAATGCGAACATGCTCGGCATCCTGTTTGCCCAGGACTCAAGCGGACGAATCGTCGGCGCCGTGACCGACGGCGACATCCGCAGGCGCATGCTGACCGGCACCACGATCCAGGACCGGGTTGCGACCTGCATCAATCGCAACTTCGTCTCGGCGAGGGCCGGCGGTCCGCGCGAGCAGATCCTCAAATTGCTCGATCAGCGCGTGCACGTGGTGCCGATCCTCGATGGTGAAGGCCGGCTCGTCGACGTGTTCAGCCGCGAGCTGTTCAATTTGTCCGAAGAGAGCGAGGTGTTCGCTCGCGCCCGCTCGCCGGTGCGGATCAGCTTCTCCGGCGGCGGCACCGACCTGACGCACTATTTCGTCGAAAATGACGGCGGCGCGGTCATCAACGCCACGATCAAGATGTACGCTCATGCGACGCTGCGGCGCCGGAGCGATTCCAGCATCCGGATCTATTCGCACGATTTCCGCAGCACGATCGAGGCCGACAATCTCGCAGAGCTCGGAACCGACGGGAATCTTGCACTGATCAAGTCCGTCGTGCGCCTGATCAAGCCGACTTACGGGTTCGAGCTCGAGGTCTCCGCCGACTTCCCGGTCGGCTCCGGCCTCGGCGGCTCGGCCGTGGTCACATCCGCCATCATCGGCTGCTTCAACGAATTCCGCGGCGACCAGTGGGACCGCCACGAGATCGCGGAGATGGCGTTCCAGGCCGAGCGGCTGATGCTCAACATCCCCGGCGGCTGGCAGGACCAGTACGCCACCGTGTTCGGCGGCTTCAATCACATGGAGTTCTTCTCCGACCAGAACACCATCGTGCCGCTGCGTCTCGACCCCAACATCATCGCCGAGCTCGAGGAGAGCCTGGTGCTCTGCTACACCGGCTCGGGCCGAGATTCCGGCGCCATCCACCGCGATCAGAAGGCACAGCACGAGACCAGCGACGCTGTCGCTGCGGCCGCCAAGCAGAAGGAAGTGACGCGCGACATCCGGCGGCATCTCCTGCGCGGCCAGCTCCTGGAATGCGGCCGGCTGATCGACGACGCCTGGCACGCCAAACGGAAGCTGAGCTCGAAGATCTCGTCGGACGCGATCGATGCGATCTACGATTTCGCCAAGCAGCACGGCGCGGTCGGCGGCAAGCTGCTGGGCGCCGGCGGCGGCGGTTACTTCATGTTCTTCGTACGTCCGTTCGAGCGCTATCAGCTCATCGCCGCGCTGGAACAACAGGGGCATAGCTGTTCGCGCATCATGTTCGAAGAGAACGGGCTGCGAACGTGGAAGTCGCGCTTTCCCGCGCGATTTGCCTGACGGATATGAGACGAGAATGTTGATGACATCGCCCAAACAGCCTGCTCCGGTCCGCATCGGCAACCGTCTTCTGGCCGATGGCGAGCCCTGCTACGTCATTGCCGAGATCGGCAACAACCACAATGGCGACTTCGACCGCGCCATTGCGCTGGTCGATGCCGCGGTCGCGGCCGGTGCCCATTGCGCCAAGTTCCAGATGCGCAAGCTCGACGAGGTCTATCGTGCGTCGAGTCTGTCCGGAAAGGACGACGACCTCGCAGTCGAATACACGCTCGATCTGTTGCGCCGCTTCGAGCTTCCGACGGCGCAGCAGAAGAAGATCGCCGAATATTGCGCGGCCAAGGGCATCCAGTATCTCTGTACGCCCTGGGACGCGAGTAGTGTCGCCGTGCTCGAAGGTTTCGGCGTGCAGGCCTACAAGGTCGCCTCGGCCGACCTCACCAACCTGCCGCTGCTCGCGCGCCTCGCCGCCACTGGCAAGGCGCTGATCGTCTCGACCGGCATGAGCACCTCGGACGAGATCAAGGCCGCGGCGAAATTCCTCGACGAGCGCAACGCCGGCTACGTGCTCCTGCATTGCCAGAGCACCTATCCGGCCGCGCTCCACAACATCCATCTGCGTTTCATGGAAACGCTGCGCGAGATTCATCCGGTCGTCGGCTATTCCGGCCACGAGCGTGGCATTGCCGTCTCGACCGCCGCGGTGGCGCTCGGCGCCGTCGTGATCGAACGCCACATCACCCTCGACCGGGAGATGGAAGGTCCGGACCATGCTGCAAGCCTGGAGCCGGAGGAATTCAAGGGTCTCGTCTCGGGCATCCGCGAGGTGGAGGCGGCGCGCGGCGAAAAGCGGGCCGAGCGCGCGCTGAGCCAGGGCGAATTGATCAACCGCGAAAACCTGGCCAAGAGCCTGGTGGCCGCGCGCGACCTTTCGGCCGGCACCGTGATCTCCGAAGCCGACATCGCGGTGAAGAGCCCGGGACAGGGCCTGTCGCCGCTGAAGATGCCGGCGCTGCTCGGCCGCAAGCTGACGCGGACGATGGCGGCCGACGACTATTTCTTCCAGAGCGACCTCGACGAAGGCGCCGCAAAAGCACGGCGCTACCGCTTCGACCGTCCGTGGGGCGTGCCGGTGCGCTATCACGACGCCGAGCGCTTCCTGGAGGTCTGCCAGCCCGACATCATCGAATTCCATCTCAGCTACAGCGACATGGAGCGCGATCCCGCGGCGTATCTGTCCGGCACCTACGATCTCGGCTTCGTCGTGCATGCGCCGGAGTTGTTTGCCGGCTCCAAGCTGATGGACCTGGCGACGCCCGACGAGGCGCTGCGGCGCTATTCGCTGGAGCAGACCCAGGCGGTGATCGACATTACCCGCGGCTTGAAGAAGTACTTCCCCAAGACCAAGCGCCCGCCCATCGTCGCCAATATCGGCGGCTTCACCATGGACGAGCCGCTGCCGCCGGAGGAGAAGGCCGAGCGCTACCGCATCTTCGCGCAGAGCTTGACCGAGCTCGACATGGACGGCGTCGAGCTGACGCCGCAAACCATGGCGCCGTTCCCCTGGCATTTCGGCGGCCAGCGCCACCAGAATATCTTCATCTTCCCGGACGAGTCCGCCGCATTCTGCGCCAAGCATAACTTGCGCATGTGCGTCGACATATCGCACACGAAACTCGCCGCCAATCATTTCGGCTTCGACTTTGCGAAAGGCCTCGCCCAGCTCGGGCCGCACACCGCGCATCTGCATTTCGGCGACGCCAAGGGGCTCGACGGCGAGGGTCTTCAGATCGGCGAAGGCGAGATCGATTTCGACGACATCGGACAGGTGCTGCGCAAGCACGCGCCGGGCGCTTCCTTCATTCCGGAGATCTGGCAAGGCCACAAGAACATGGGCGAAGGTTTCTGGACCGCGCTCGAGCGTCTCGAGGGACACATCTGATGGCGCGCAAGACGCTGGCCGTGATCGCCGCGCGCGGCGGCTCGAAGGGCATCCCGCACAAGAACCTGCTCGATCTCTGCGGCAAGCCGCTGATCGCCTGGACGGTCGAACAGGCACGCGCCGCACGCGGCGTCGATGTGGTAGCCGTGTCTTCGGACAGCGACCAGATCCTCGCCGCGGCTGAAGCCGCCGGCGCGGTCGGCGTGCGGCGCCCCGACGACATTTCCGGCGACCTCGCCTCCTCCGAATCTGCCTGGCTGCATGCGCTCGATGCGACCGATGCGCGGATGGGACGGTTCGAACGGATCGTCGCGCTCCAGGCGACATCGCCGATCCGCGAACCGGGCGACATCGAGAACGCGCTTGCGACCTTCGATCGCGATCATCTCGACAGCCTGCTCTCGGTTTGCGAGGTCGAGGATTATTTCAACTGGCATATCGGCGCGAACGGACCGGAGCCGATCAACTACGATTATCGCAACCGCCGCATGCGGCAGCAGATCGAGAAGCGCTATTTGGAGAACGGTTCGTTCTACGTCCTGATCCCATCCCTCCTGCGCGAGCAGAATAACCGTCTCGGCGGCAAGATCGGCTTTCACGTGATGGAACGTCACAAGATGTTCCAGATCGACCGTCCCGAGGACGTCAAGCTTTGTGCCGCCATCATGCGCAGTTACGGCTATGCCTGATCTCAGGGCCTTCTCGCTCAAGGACAAGATCGCGGTGGTGACCGGCGCCTCGCGCGGCATTGGCGCGGCCATCGCGACCGGCCTGCAGGATGGCGGCGCTACGGTGTTCGGCCTCAGCCGTTCCGGGACCGCGCCGCAAGGTGTGGCCGCGCTTGCCTGCGATCTCTCCGACGACAAGGCGATCGAAAGCGCGTTCCGCACGATCGCGGCGCAAGGCGGCCGCATCGACGCATTGGTCAACGCCGCCGGCATCAGCCTGCCCCCGCAAAGCGCCGAAAGCGAGCTCGCGCGCTTCCGCGCCACGGTCGCGACTGACCTCACCGGCGTCTACGCCACCATCCTCGCCGCCTATCCGCTCTTGAAAAAGGCGGGCTCGGCCGCGATCGTCAACGTCACCAGCATCAACTCGATCCGCGGTTTTCCCGGCAATCCAGGCTATGTCGCGGCGAAGGCAGGCCTTGCCGGGCTGACGCGCGCGCTCGCCGCCGACTACGCGCCCGACGGCATCCGCGTCAACGCGCTTGCGCCGGGCTATGTTGCAACCGAGATGACCGCAAAGAGCTTTGCCGATCCTGTCATGCACGAAGAGAGACGCCGCCACACCATGCTCGGTCGCTGGGGTCAGCCCGTTGACATGGTGGGAGCCGCCGTCTTCCTGGCGTCGGAAGCCTCCGCCTATGTGACCGGCCAGGAGATCTTCGTCGACGGCGGCTGGATCGCCAAGGGCCTCGCCATCAGTTCGGATAGCAAATCGTGACCGCAACGCTGCAACGCATCGGCTTCATGCAAGGACGGCTGTCGGCCCTGGTCGACGGCAAGATCCAGGCGTTCCCCTGGGACGAGTGGCGAAACGAGTTTCCCCGCGCGAAGGAGCTCGGCCTGACGCGGATGGAATGGACCATCGACCAGGAACGGCTGCGCGAGAACCCGCTGACGACCGAGCCGGGACAGCAGGAGATTCTGGCGCTGTCGCGCGAGAACGGCGTGCGCATCCCGAGCCTGACCGGCGACTGCTTCATGCAGGCACCGTTCTGGAAGGTCGATGCCGTCGTGCGCGACGTACTCGTCGCCGACCTCGATCTCCTGATCGCCGCCTGCAGCCGCATCGGCATCGAATTCGTCGTGATCCCGCTGGTCGACAACGGCAAGATCGAGCGCGAGAGCGAGCGCGATACGTTGATGCGTGTGCTGCTCGCACGCTCCGAGCAGTTGAAAAGAAGAAACGTCAAGATCGTCTTCGAATCCGATCTGCCGCCGGGCGAGCTTGCCCGGTTCATGGAACCGTTCCCGGCCGAAATTTTCGGCATCAACTACGACAGCGGCAACAGCGCTTCGCTCGGCTATGACAGCGACGAGGAGATCGCCGCCTACGCGCCGCGCATTCTCAACGTGCACGTCAAGGACCGCATTCGCGGCGGCACCACCGTGCCGCTCGGCACCGGCAACGCCGACCTTGCCAAGACGATCCGGCTGATCGAGCGCTCCGGCTACAAGGGCCAGTACATCCTGCAAACCGCACGCGCGGCCGACGGCGACCATGCGGGCGCACTGGCGAAATATCGCGACATGACGGTCGGCTGGATCGAGGACGCGGTGCGATGAAGCTCGATCTGACCGATCGTGTCGCGCTCGTCACCGGCGCCAGCCGCGGGATCGGGCTTGCGATCGCGACGACGCTCGCCGCTGAAGGCGCAAAAGTCGCGCTCGCGGCACGTGGTGCCGAGGCGCTGAACACCGCGCGCACGAGCGTTGGGGGCATCTCGTCCGTCCACGTCGCCGACGTCACTGACCCCGCCGCTGCGAAAGCACTGGTCGAGGACGTGGAGAAGCAATGGGGCCGGCTCGATATCCTCGTCAGCAATGTCGGCAGCGGCGCCTCCGTGCCGCCCGGCAAGGAAACCGCAGCGGAATGGTCGCGGGTGATGGACCTCAATCTGTTCGCCGCGACCAACATGATCGAGGCCGCCCGGCCGCTGATGGCGCGCGGCAGCGGCGACCGCGCCATCGCCTGCATCTCCTCGATCGCAGGCATGGCGGCGCTTGGCGCGCCCGTCACTTACCATGCGGCGAAAGCCGCGCTGAATGCGACCGTGCGCGGCCTGGCGCGGCCTCTGGCGCTCGAAGGCATTCGCATCAATGCGGTTGCGCCGGGCAACATCCTGTCGGCGGACGGCACCTGGGCGCGCAAGCTTGCGGAAAACAGTGCCGCGGTCGAGGAAATGCTCGTGCGCGACGTGGCGCTGCGCCGCCTGGGCAAGCCGGAAGAGATAGCCGACCTCGTCGCTTTTCTCGTCTCGCCCCGCGCGGCATTCATCACCGGCAGCATCATGGTCGCCGACGGCGGCCAGTTGCGGTAGCTGAACAGGAGCCTTCGAATGGCAAGCCCGTCTTCGCGCTATGACCTGACCGGCCGCACCGCGCTCGTGACCGGCGCAGGCGGCCTGCTCGGGCGGCAGCATGTCGCCGCCCTTACAGAGGCAGGTGCACGCGTCGTCGTCACCGACGTCGGGCTTCCTCAAGCCGAAGCCGCTGTCGCCGCACTCAAGCAGACCGCGCCGTCCTCAGATCTGATCGCGCTCGAGATCAACGTCACTTCGCTCGACTCGGTTCGCGCCGCCAATGAGCAGCTGGCAGGCCGCGGCCTTACCGTCGACATCCTCGTCAACAACGCCGCGATCGATCCGAAGGTGACGTCGAGTCCGGGCGTCATGCACTCCTCGCGCTTCGAGGCGTTTCCGGTGCCGCAATGGCAGACCGAAATCGCCGTCGGCCTGACCGGTGCGATGCTGTGCGCGCAGGTGTTCGGCGGCGAGATGGCCAAACGGGGCCGTGGCGTGGTCCTCAACATCGCCTCCGATCTCGGCGTGATCGCGCCGGACCAGCGGCTCTACCGCCAGCCGCAGGTGACGCGCGAAGAAGAACAGCCGGTGAAGCCCGTGACCTATTCGGTGATCAAGCACGGCTTGATCGGGCTGACGAAATATCTGGCAACCTACTGGGCCGATCACGGCGTGCGCGTCAACGCGATCTCGCCGGGGGGCGTCTTCAACAACCAGGACCCGGCCTTCGTCGAACGACTGACGCGCTTGATCCCGATGGGGCGGATGGCCGATGTCGACGAATATCGCGCGGCAGTGCAGTTCCTCTGCTCGGACGCCTCGAGCTACATGACCGGGCAGAATCTCGTCATGGATGGCGGGCGGAGCGTCTGGTAGCCGCGCAAGGCCGGCATGAGAGCGGCGAGACCGTGCTCGCCGCCGCTTCAGCTTTGATCCAGGGCAGCACCGGCCTCAGCCGCTACCGGCTTGCGCCTCGCTCTTGCCTTCCAGCAATTTCCCAAGCCCTTCACTGGCCACGAAGACGAGCCCCGCGAGCCCAGGTATGATGAGCCGGGTCTCGGAGAAATCCGCTATGAAAAAGACGAGCCCCACATGGATCAAGCAAGCCGAACCGACCACGGCGATCGTCCGGGTCAAGGCAAACGTCCTCACGATCGCGATCGCGAGCACGGGACTGGCGATCGCCACCACGAGCTTCATGGCTAGAAGATTGCCGACGAGCTTGCTGAAGTCGCCATTGGTGACCAGGAATGACCTGTAATCCGTTCCTGGATGCATCCAGATCAGCGTCTTTGGCACTGCCAGCGAGATGCCGACCAGCAAGGCGAACACGACCCACTCCTTCAGTGTCGGCCATCGCCGCTCGAAAGCCGCGAGGGCCAGCAGCGAGAACGCCGAAGCGAACACGACATCGGTCCGCCCGAAACTGATGATCAGTCCGGAAATGATCGCGGCGGGATATCGCCGCGACGTCAGCAGAAAGAGCTGCCAGAACAAGCCGCCAGCAATGAAGACGGGACCCATGCGTCCCGGGTAGATCGCGATCTGGGTGTAGAACGCAAAAGTCAGCAGACAGAGCCACGTCGCAGTCGGCGAAAGAAGCAGCGTCGCCAGCGCAAAGACGGCGAGAAACGACAGAGAATCGAACAAATAGTTGGCGATGATGTGGGTGTGGAACGTCGAGCCGCCGTGGGTGCGATCGTCGCCGAATATCTGGACGTAGGCCTCGGTAATCTTGGCGAGCAACGGCCGCATGACGCCTTCGACGGCGTCCATATGGGCAAACTCGCGCTCGTGATCGAGGCTGAACTGCAATTGCTCACGCAGCAGGTTGGCTTCGTGCGCAGTGATGGACAACGCAAGGCAGCAACTGACGAGCAGTCCCAGTGCGACCGGATTGAAGAAGCTCCGTCTCACCTTGAACAGGAGCAGCAGCGGAACGAGCGCGACGGCCACGTAGAAGGCTATTCCGGCGTACCGCAGCAGGCCCGGGAGATAGCGGTCGGATACATTCACCCAATACCAGGTGATGACCAGAACGTTCGAGATGACCCAGAACCCCAGCACCAGGCCGAGGGATGGAGTCTTCATGTGATCGTCAAACTTCAGCAACCGGCCAAGACCGCCGGACCATGACAGCATTGCCCCGTGCTCCGACAATCGATTTCCTTGATCAATGCTGGAGAATGCCGGCGAGGTTCATGTGCGCGGGCCGCGAGTGCTCGATGCCCAGCAACGTCCGCCGATTGTCGTTCGTGCGCTGCAAGTGCAGGCTTGCGAGCGTCATTCCGGTGCAAGTGGTAACTGTGGTCCCGCGGCCGCCGAACGGCTTGAGAAAGTCGAACACGCGACTGCCGAACATGTCGACGACCGACACCTCTCGCGCACCGAGCGGCGGGATCTCGCCGAAATCGCCCTCGATCTGCTCGCCGTCCTCGCGGATCAGCTTCGACGTCGGCCGCGCCGCATGAGCATACTCTGGGTCGGAGGAGTGATTGATCAGCATCACGCTGCTGACGATGTCGCTGGTCGCAATGATCTTCGGATTGATCCCGGTGAACCCGACATGCGCCTTGAGCCTGCCTTCGTTCAAGGGCCGGGCAAACGCGCCGGTGCGGTAGATCGCGACGTTGTCCTGATCGACATAGGTCATCGAATAGCTGGCAGGCGAGGAACGGAAGCCGTCCATCCGCCCGCGCGACATCACGGCGATGACCAGATAATCGTGCTGCGGGAGCTTGAGCGAGGCGAAAAGGCGCGACAGCTCGATCTCGACGGAAGCGCCCGGCGCGTAGTCTTCCGGAAACTCGTAGGTCGCCCGGTAGTCGCCGTCGCGCGACAGGATGTGCAGCTTGAACCTGAGCTTCTTGCTGAAGCCCGAGGCGACCAGGCTGGCGAACTCGGGAACGAGATCCTTGACCGTTTCGCGAAAATTCTTGCGCAGGCTGCCGGCGACGAGACTGCGGAGATACTTGATGTCGACCGGACGATACCAGGCAGGGATCGAAAAACCCATGCGCGACTCGACACCCGCGAAAGTCGGGAACATGAATCTGGGCTCGTAGGGCTTCCAGGGGCTGGACGAGAAACGTGTCACGGGCGCGCCCCTAAAAATGATGCAGGCTGAACTTGCCGTTGGCAAATTCATAATAGCTGAACGGACTTGCGATGTTGGTGCCCTTGAATTCCAGGGCGAAACCTTCGGCCGCACCGATCAGCCGTTCAGCCTCGGGGAAGAGGTTTAGCGTGCTGATGCGGATTGCGCCCATCGGCGCGATCTCCGGTATCTCACGCTGGCCCAATGCCGTGCCGTCCAAGGCCATGAGCCGTGCCGTCCCGACCGAGACGCCTTCGGACGCCATGCAGGAGTTCACGAGCACCACGCCGGACTCCTTCAGGAAGCGCGTGAGATAGGATTGCATCCAGGCGGAGGTCGGGAACGGCGCTGCCGCAACCGGTTCGCGCTCGTGCGACAACGTTATCGCACCGTGCTGCGAGAAATATTGTGCGTAATAGCCGGTCGTTACCTTGCGTCCGGGACGAAGCTTGGTCTCGTGCTTCGGGACCAGCGCCATCGCGACCGTTCCCGAAACGCGCGGACACAGCTCCGAAGTCTGCAATTGCAATTGTCCGTTGACGCCAAGTTCCCTGTGGAAATATCCAGCCGGCTTGCCCGCTCCGTCGAAGAGCCAGACGTGAGCATCCACCTCCGGATGATCCTTCATGAAGACCGAGAAGTAGTTGAATGCGCAGACTTCCGTCGTGACGGTCTCGTCATTGCGCAGATAGAGCACGGCGGGCGGATAGCCCCTTGCGACGGCCTCGCCAATCAGCAATTCACCGGGCATTCGACAAAACTCGGCGGGAGGGCAAGGGATCGGCACAGACCGAACCGGCCGGCGGCTTTGGACAAATCATACGCGATGTTCTTGCCCGCATGCTAAAACGTCGACGCGATTTCAGGGCCTGTTTACGCTGAGCCGACAGGAGAATCAACCGGGAACGGCGTCGCATCGAGCGGCTCCAAAGAGACGGCGCGAGCACCGTCGTCACGCTCGAGATCAGCCAGTTTTTGCGGCCGCGTGGCAGCGGACAAGGCGTGGCAGCCAGACAAGATGACGCTCCGCTTCCGGTACAGGTCCCCGCGATCCTGCCAGCCCCTGGAATCCTTGCATTGCCGCTGCGCCTCCCGTATGACCGAATCCGGCTACGTGACCTGGTACCCGCCTGAAAACAGGCCGGAACATCGGCCTTTCCTGGATCCACACCGTGCTTCAGCGACTGCTCCTCAGCATCACTCCAATCACGGCGTCCATTCCGCCGGGGAAACGCTGACGTGCGCTGGCAAACAAAGGCGCGGGCGTTCTCGGTGCTGTCGAATATCCCCTGGGGCGAAGGCCTGCACTACGCCCTGCAGCGCTACGTCACACGCCGGCTGCCGCGCCCCGAAAAGCAGGTCAGATCCATCTACACCCTGGCGCAGCGGCTACTGGCCGTTCACGAGCAGTACAGTTTGCGGCCACTGCAGGATTCGACCTGCTTCGAGTTCGGCGCCGGACGCGATCTGATCGTTCCGCTGGCTTTCAGCGCTCACGGGGCCCGGCGCTTCATCACCGTCGACATCGAGCGCCTGGCCAAGCTGGAGCTGATCCGCTCCAACGCCGCGATCGTTTCTCGATTGAGCGGCACTGACCACGCCGACATAAATTCCCTGGAGGACCTCGAACCTTCGTGGAGGATCGACTATCGCGCACCGGCCGATGCCCGGACGACGGGTCTGCCCGCCGCCTCGATCGACTGCGCTGTCTCCGTCGAAACGCTCGAGCACATTCCCAAGCGCGACATCGCGGCAATCTTGAAGGAGCTGCGGCGCATCATGCGTCCTGACGGACTGGTCCTCATGCAAATCGACTATGGCGACCATTTCAAAGGCTTCGATCCGTCCATCAGTTCATTCAACTTCCTGACATATTCCGATGCGGATTGGGCGCCCTTCCAGTCGCGCTTCCAATACGTCAATCGCCTGCGCCACAGCGAATATCTGCAGCTGTTCAGGGAGGCGGGGTTTCAACTGCTCAGCGACCAACCTGACCGCCGGCCGCCGGAGCGGCATATCCTGGAACGACTGGCGCCATGCTTCAAAGACTTCTCCGAAGAGGATCTTTTTACGCTCGGCTCGCTGATCGTTGGCCGCCCGGCCGACCTATCGATAGGAAACTGAAGATCGCCATTACCCGGTTGCTTTGCCGAAGCCCATTGTAGAGACCTCGCGATGTGGACGACCACATTTGTCCTGACGCTTCTGTTCTTCCTGATGCAGCTCGGGACCGGATTTTCGATCCTGACCATTGCGTCAACGAAATTCATCGAGGTGTGCCGGCTCACGAAGGCTCAGTTCGTCGTTCTCGGATTTACGGTTGGCGCCTCCACAACGGGCATCCTGCTCGGACTGCTCTCGCTATTCGTAAACGATATGTGGCTTCAGTTCGCCGCGATGCTTGCCGTCTCCGGCTTCGGCCTTGCCTGGTCATGGCCGAACTGGCGTCCGAACTCCGGCGAGATACGCGCCGCCGCTACTTGGTGCATGCTGGCGCTGCCGATTGCGCTCCTGACATGGTGGTGGTCCTTCGGCGCATTTTCCAGCTTTCCCTACGGGGACATCGGTGCGGATGTTCACTGGATGAAGACCGCGCAAGAGTACGCCGACAGTGGCGTCATCAATCCCTACGCGGCCCAATCCTATGTCGATCTTCGTTCAGCACTGGCAGGCTCCCTCGCCGGAACGCTGGGCCTGGATCTTCTGAGATTCAGCTGGACCTATCGCTTCTTCTCGATCCTGTTCTTCCTGTTGGCGTCCTATGCCTTCGTGCAGGGCATCTATTCCACGTCTCCGCGAAAATGGATCGCCTTCTTCTTCGCCGCGACCGGCAACGCAGTCGTGTTGATGACAAACGGCAGCCTGGCTGTCGCCAGCAGCGTCGTGTTTCTCGGCGTGCTGATGAGCAATTCGAAGCGGACCGCAACCGAACTGTCGACGCGATCCGTTTTGCCGCTGGCGGTTATCGCCGGCGCGACGCTTTTGCTCGCGTTCGCATTCAACAACAACACGCTTGTACTTGCGTTGCTTATGGCCGGGCTACTCGTGGTCAGGATCCTGAGCAACACCGAAAAATATGCAGGGCTTGTCCTTCTTGGCTGGATCTGGCCGGCAACGCTGCTGCTTGCACATCGCGGCTCCTTCCTGTTCGTTCCAACCGTCCTGGCCAGTTGGCTTCTGTATCTTGCCATCGTGCGGATGATCTCCGCCTGGCCGTCCGCCAGCATCGCGACCCTGCGATTTTTGTCCTTCGCGCTGCCCCTGATCATTGGCGGAATTGTCGTCTGCGTTGCGGGAATGCGCTTCGGCTACATTCCGCAGATGAGCGCCAACGACACGTTCTCCTCGATTACGGGCCTGATCCTGGGCAGACGGATCGAGGGTGGCGAAGAGCTGTTCTTGGGCTCCGGACCACAGGTCGCCACGATCGAGCTTGGCCGGGCGATGGGGCCGCTTTTCACCATCTGCATCACACTGGGCGTTGCATGGTGGTCGATGACCCGGCCTGTCTTCCGCGGTCCCTCGGGGACGATCGGACCTCAAAGCGAAGGCTTCGCGACACTCGTGTGGTCCTGGATTGCCGGCTGCGGCCTGATGCTCGCCGTACTCTCGGGCTTCCCCTTCCTGTACCGCATCAGCACGATCATAATGTCGCTGTTCACGATCACGGCCGCTGAGACTTTTTGTCAGCTGCTGATCGATTTCAGACCTTCCCGATATCGACGGGTGCTGATTGCGGCAACCATTACGCTGTTTGCGACTGCTCTTGTGGTTCTGATCTACGCCTTTGCCTGGCGGGCCGACCTTCCTTTTGCCGGCTACCAGGCGTTCCTGCGACCGACGGAAATCGCAGGCATCGTGCTGCTCACGATACTCGCGCTGTCGACCCTCGCCCGGTCGAGACGGATCTACGTTTACGGTCTGGTGGGGGTCGTGGGATTGGGCGTGGCGGTCGACAGGATTGGTCTGTCCGGCATTGTCAGGAGCTACAGTTACGGCGCGCTTCCCGACCGCACTGCAGTCGTTTCACACTACAACGCCGACGATCTTGAAGTCGCTCGCTGGCTCCGCGACAATCTACGAAAGGGAATCATTCTTTCGGACCCATATACGATGGGCATCGTTCAGGCGGTCACGGGCGCTCCGGCCGCCTATCTGTTCTCCAATCTGGACACTGTGAATGAAGCGGTCGCGAAGCGGACAAAATCGGTGGTGCGCACGATGCTGCAGCCTGCCGAAGGACGTCAACGGCTTGAAGACGCTTGCAGCTTGATCGCACCGCTGGTGGGAGCAATCAATTCGGAGACCTTCTTCCAGATGCGAAGGGCCGATGCTTTGGGCGGGATGATGCGATCCGTCCGCACCGTAACGGCACCGCTTCCGGAGACGGCGCAACCGTCTGCCGACGCAGGCGCCTCGGTGATCCCGGAACTCTCGGGTGAGGAAGCCAAGTCCACGATCCAGAATATCCTGGAAGCGGGTGATAACGCCTGGAACCTGGTCGCGATCATCACGCCCCGCACGATCGCCTGGACACATCTCGCAGCCGACCAGCGCCTCAGCTATTTTCCTCCCGTCGAGCCGCTCGAGCCTGCGGTCATCGATGCGTTGCGCACCGGCCCGTTTCCAGTTCTGTTTGCCAACAGGCAGGCTGCGGTCGTTCGCATTCCCTGCTCGCGCTGATATGAAGTGGACCGGACATTTGATCCTCGCATGGTCGCAGATTGGCGCTATGGCCCGCCAAACATGCTGTGAAAAGGGCACCTCATGTTGAGACAGGCCGCGATCCTCGTCGGTGGGCTGGGTACCCGGCTGGGTGAGCGCACGAAGCTGGTTCCCAAGCCGATGCTCGACGTCGGCGGACGGCCGTTTCTCGACACGCTGATCGACGAGCTGGTGCGCTATGGCGTGTTCGATGAGATTCTCCTGCTCGCGGGCCACAAGGCGGAGATGGTCGAGACGCACTACGCCGCGGCCGTCCGGGGGCGGACGCGAATCGTCGTGTCGCGCGAGACCGAGCCGCTCGGCACCGGCGGCGCGCTCGTGCATGCGCGCGATCTGCTGCACGATCGTTTCCTGCTGCTCAATGGCGATTCCCTGTTCGACTTCAACCTGCTCGATCTGATCGCCCGCGCGCATGACGGGCGCGTGCGCATGGCATTGCGTGACGGCGTCGTCGGGGATCGCTACGGGCGCGTCGCGCTCGATGGTGACATGGTGCGCGACTTCATCGCCCCGGGTGCGGGTGCGACGGGACCGGTCAATGCCGGCATCTACGTCATCGACAAGTCCGTTCTCGACGACATCGCGACGCTTCCCGCTTCGCTCGAGCAGGAGATATTCCCCGGACTTGCCAAGTCCGGCGAGCTGCGTGGCACGGCCTATCGCGGTTACTTCATCGACATCGGCATTCCCGATGATTTCGCGCGTGCCGATCGCGAACTACGCCAGCAGCTGCGGCGGCCGGCCGTGTTCTTCGATCGCGACGGCGTGCTCAATCACGATTCCGGATACACGTTCGAGACGCACAAGCTTGAATGGATCGAGGGGGCACGCGAGGCCGTGAAAGCCGTCAACGATGCCGGCTATTTTGCCTTCGTGATTACCAATCAATCCGGCGTCGCACGCGGCTATTACGAGGAGCATCACGTGGTCACGCTGCACCGGTGGATGGCGGACCAGATGGCGGAGGTCGGCGCACATATCGATGCATTCGAATACTGCCCTGATCACCCCGACGGAACCGTCGCGCGCTATTGCCGCATGAGCGACCGCCGCAAGCCAGCGCCGGGCATGATCACCGACCTCGTCAGGCGCTTCCCCGTCGACATGACACGCAGCATGGTGATCGGGGACAAGGAAAGCGACATGGAAGCCGCACAGGCGGCGGGCGTTGCGGGGCACCTGTTTGAAGGCGGGAATCTGGAGACGTTCGTAAAGCAGCGCCTGAGTCCGGTGGGCGAGGCTTAGGCACGCCACGAAAACTGCTGCATCCCCGGGCATTTGGCAGCCCCCAAGCGCTGCTCTGTTGCGCGCAACCGCCAGTGTGCTATAGCGCCATCTTGTTGCGAATACTGGCTTAATCGCCTTTTGGGGTCCGGCATGGCAGATCTGAGGGACGCCCGCGTCCTCGTTACCGGCAGCGACGGCTTCATCGGCTCGCACGTCGTCGAGGAGCTGGTCAAGGCCGGCGCCCGCGTCAAGGCGATCGTGTATTACAACTCCTTCAACTCCTGGGGCTGGCTCGACACGATACCGGCCGACGTCATCAAGTCCGTCGAGGTGGTCGCCGGCGACATCCGCGATCCCCATTTCATGATCGCGGCCGCGAGCGGCTGCACCGACGTGCTGCACCTGGCGGCGCTGATCGCCATCCCCTTCTCGTATGTCGCGCCCGACTCCTATGTCGAGACCAACGTGCGCGGCACCGTGAACGTGCTGCAGGCCGCGCGCATGGCCGGGGTGCGGCGCTTCGTTCAGACCTCGACCAGCGAGGTCTACGGCACCGCGCAGACGGTTCCGATCAAGGAGAGCCACCCGCTGGTCGGGCAGTCCCCCTACTCAGCCTCGAAAATCGCCTCCGACCAGATGGCGCTGTCATTCCAGGCTTCGTTCGACATGCCCGTCGTGGTGATCCGCCCGTTCAACACCTTTGGTCCGCGGCAATCGGCGCGCGCAGTGATCCCGACCGTTATCAGCCAGATCGCGACCGGCAAGCGCAAGATCCGCCTCGGCGCCGTCAGCCCGACGCGCGATTTCTCGTTCGTCACCGATACCGCGCGCGGCCTGATCGCGGGTCTCACGGCACCTGCGGAGCAAGTCGTCGGCCAGACCATCAATCTCGGCAGCGGCTTCGAGATTTCGGTCGGCGCGACCGCGCAGATGATCGCAGACGTCATGGGGACTGCGATCGAAATCGAGACCGACGAAGCGCGGCTGCGTCCCGCCAATAGCGAGGTCGAACGGCTCTGGGCCGACAATTCCAAGGCACGCCAGCAGCTCGGCTGGAGTCCGGAATTCGGCGGCATCGAGGGTATGCGCCGGGGCATGGTCAAGACGGTGAACTGGTTCACCAATCCTGCAAATCTGAGCCGCTACAAGGCTGACGTGTACAATGTCTGAGGCGATGGTGGACGGTCACGTGACGAGGACAGGCTTCGACCAAAAGACGATCGTCGATGCCGTGCGGCGCGCGGTGGGAACGCCGAACGGCATCCTCGGCCTGCACGAACCGGTGTTCGCCGGCAACGAGATCGTCTATCTCGAAGAGTGCATCAAGAGCACCTTCGTCTCCTCGGTCGGCCCCTTCGTCGACCGGTTCGAGCGCATGCTCGAAGAGGTCACCGGCGCCAAGCGCGCGGTCGCCGTCGTCAATGGCACAGCCGCGCTACATGCCTGCTTCATCCTCGCCGGTGTCGAGCCCGGCGACGAGGTCATTTCGCCGGCGCTGACCTTCATCGCGACGACGAACGCGATCGCCTATTGCGGCGCGACGCCGCATTTCGTCGACAGCTCGCTGGAGACGCTCGGCATGGACGCGCGCGCTCTCGCGGTGCGACTGGATGCGATCGCACAGAAGACTGCGACCGGCACCATCAACCGCCAGACCGGCCGCCGCATCGCGGCGATCGCCCCGATGCACACTTTCGGCCACCCGGTCGAGCTCGACGAGATTGCCGCGATCGCCCGCGACTGGGGCATCGCGCTGGTCGAAGATGCCGCGGAATCGCTGGGATCGACCTACAAAGGCCACGCGGTCGGATCGCAGGCGCGCCTTGCAGCACTCAGCTTCAACGGCAACAAGATCGTCACCACCGGCGGCGGCGGCGCCATCCTGACCAATGACGAGGAGCTGGGCCGCCGCGCCAAGCACCTGACGACGACGGCCAAGCTGCCGCACAAATGGGCCTTCATCCACGACGAGATCGGCTTCAACTACCGCCTGCCGAACTTGAACGCGGCGCTCGGCTGCGCCCAGCTCGAGCAGCTCGACGGCTTCCTGGCGAGCAAGCGCAAGTTAGCCACGGCCTATCAGCGCGCCTTTGCGGATGTTGCCGGCGTCCGCTTCTCGCGCGAGCCAAAGGACACCACGAGCAATTACTGGCTGAATGCGATCCTGCTCGACGAGGAAAATGCCGGCCGCCGCGACGACGTCCTCGCCGCGCTCAACGACGCCGGCTTCGGCGCGCGCCCGGCCTGGACCTTGATGCACAAGCTGCCGATGTTCGCGCAAAACCCCCGCGGCGATCTTTCCACCGCCGAATCCATCGAACGCCGGCTGATCAACCTGCCCAGCAGCGCCAGCATCAGGTCTCCCGATGAATAGTGGCGCGCGAAAGATCTGCTTCGTCACCGGCAGCCGCGCCGATTTTGGCCTGCTGGTCTGGCCGATGCGCGCGATCCGCGAAACTCCCGGCCTGACACTTCAACTCGTCGCCACTGGCATGCATTTTGCGCCGGAGTTCGGCTACACCTTCAATGCAATCCGCGACGAGGGGTTTGAGGTCGACGAGCGCGTCGAAACGCTGCTGAGCAGCGACACCGGCGCCGGCACCGCGAAATCGGTCGGCCTCGGCGTCATCGGCTTTGCCGATACCTTCACGAGGCTACAGCCGGATCTCGTCGTCGTGCTCGGCGACCGCTTCGAGATGTTCGCAGCCGCGCAGGCCGCGATGTTCATGCGGCTGCCGATGGCGCATCTGTTCGGCGGAGACGTCACCGAAGGCGCGGTCGACGAGTCCATTCGCCACGCCATCAGCAAGATGTCGCACCTGCATTTCACCAGCAATCAGGGCTCGACGCAGCGGTTGATGCAGCTTGGCGAGCACCCCTCGCGTATCCATACCATCGGCTCGGTCGGCATCGACGCCATCAAGCTTCTCGATCTGATGAATCGCGACGACATCGGCGGCGCGATCGGGATGCCGCTCGGCGAACGCAATGCGCTCGTCACGTTTCATCCCGTCACGGTCGAAGCCGGGCGCTCGGTCGCTGAACTGGATGAATTGTTCGCGGCCCTGTCGACGCTCGATCCCGCCTTTCGCTTCGTGTTCACGCTCGCCAACGCCGACGCCGAGGGTCGCGCCCTGAACGCCCGGATCGAGGCCTTCGCGGCCGGCCGGCCGAACACGATCGCGGTCGCCTCGCTCGGGCAGCTTCGCTATCTCAGCCTGATGAGCCAGGTAGATTTGGTGATCGGTAATTCCTCGAGCGGCGTGCTCGAAGCGCCCTCCTTCGGCGTTCCCACCGTCGATATCGGCGACCGTCAGAAGGGACGCGAGCGCGCGGCCTCGGTATTTCACGCAGCGCCCGATCGCGGCGCCATTGCCGCCGCGATCGCAGCGGGGCTCGAGCGCGGCCGTCAGGCCACCGTCAACCCTTACGGCGACGGCGAATCCAGCCGGCGATTTGCCGAGATCATCGCCGGCATCCCGGATTTCAGGCAGCTTCTGGTCAAGGGCTTTTACGAGCCACCGCCAGGTGGGGCGCAGGCATGACAACGCACACGCTGATCATCGCAGAAGCCGGCGTCAATCACGACGGAAGCCTGGAGACGGCGCTGGCGCTGGTTGATGCCGCCGCGGATGCCGGCGCCGACATCGTCAAGTTCCAGACCTTCAATGCGAAGGCGCTGGCGGGCAGCGCGGCAAAGAAGGCCGACTATCAGCAGCGCACGACGGCTGCTGACGAAAGCCAGCTTGCCATGCTGAAGCGGCTCGAATTGCCGCAGGCAGCACATCACGCGCTGATCGAACGTGCCGGGCAGCGCGGCATCGAATTCCTCTCGACGCCGTTCGACGACGCCTCGCTCGCCTTCCTGCTGTCGCTGAAACTGCCGCGCATCAAGATCGGATCGGGCGACCTCACCAACGCGCCGCTGCTGCATGCGGCCGCGAAGGCCGGCGCGACGCTGATCCTGTCGACCGGCATGGCAACGCTCGGGGAGATCGAGGAGGCGCTGGGCGTGCTCGCCCATGGCTACGGCCCATCCGATGCCCCACCCGGCATCGCCGCCTTCCGCGCGGCGTGGCGCGATCCGGCGGCGCGCACGGCGCTCGCACAGCATGTGAGCCTGCTCCATTGCACGACCGAATATCCCTGTCCCATCGGCGACGTGAACCTCGCTGCAATGGCGACGATGCGGTCTGCGTTCCAGCTTCCGGTCGGTTATTCCGATCACACCGACGGTTTCGAGGTTTCGGTGGCCGCCGTCGCGCTCGGCGCGACGATCATCGAAAAGCACCTGACGCTCGACCGCAAGGCGCAAGGCCCCGATCACGCGGCCTCACTGGAGCCTGACGATTTCCAGCGCATGGTCATGGCCATCCGCAACGTCGAGCGCGCGGTTGGCGACGGCGTGAAGACGCCAAAGGACTCCGAGATCAGGAACGTCCCTGTGGCGCGCAAGAGCATCGTTGCGGCGCGCGCGCTGAAGGCCGGCGAGACCATCGGCCCCGCCGACATCACCGCCAAGCGACCGGGCGCCGGCCGGCCACCGATCGACTACTGGTCGCTGGTCGGAACGGCCGCGCCCCGCGCGCTCGAGCCTGACGATCCGCTTTAACCTTGCAGCTTTGCCGGAACGCCGCGAAGGACGGACCCTGGCGGGCATGGACCCGTGACAACCGATCCCATCGCGACCAGCGTGTCGTTGCCGATCGCGATGTGGTCCCTGACCCGGCTGCCGAGACCAACGAAGCAATTCTCTCCGATCTTCGCGCCTCCGCCGACCACGGTTCCCGGCGACAGATGCGTGCAATCGCCGATCCGCACGTCATGCTCGACGACGACAGCGGAATTGATGATGCAGTGATCGCCGATCCGGCTTCGCGCATTGACGATCGCGCCCGGCATGATGACCGTGCCTGCGCCGATCGTGGCTGACGGCGAGACGATCGCGCGCGGATGGATCACGGACGCCCAGCGCTTGACCTGCATGCGGCCGATCATCTGCCGGCGTGCGGGCCCCGCCTGCATCGATCCGATTCCCAACACGAAGGCGGCATCCGGATACTCTGGCGCGGCCTCGTCGGTTCCGAGATAGCTGACGTCGGCGAGCGTACCGGGCTGCCGATCGAGGAAGCCGACGACCTTGAACTGGCCGGACAGCAGCGCCGCCTCGTAGACCATGACAGCATGCTCGCCGCCGCCGATGATGATGAGATCGTCCATCCCGATTCCCTTGCGCGGGGCCAATCTTACCGGGGGTACCCCGGGTCTTCAAACCGTTGATTCGGGCCGCGAAATGCTTGGGTTAACAGGGCGGTTCAGGGGATGTCGTTGGGGTTGACGCCGCCTCTCGCAGCCGCGATATAGCAGGCTCAGCCGTGGGCCGCCCCCCAATATCTGGCGTATACGAGGCAGATTGCCATGAAATCCTGGCGTAAGGCCGTCGTTGGAACACAGGCGAGTGTGGGCGAGGCCATTGCTGCCATCGAGAGCGGAAGCATTCAGATTGCGCTCGTGCTCGACGACCAGAACCGCCTGCTTGGCGTGGTCACCGACGGTGACGTGAGGCGCGGCCTGCTGCGCGGCATCCCGCTCACCGGGCTTGCGACCGACATCATGAACCGCGCGCCGGTGTCGGCTCCAGCGACGCTGCCGCGCGAGGATCGCCTGCAGCTGATGCGGCAGAAGTCGATCAAGCAGCTTCCGCTTGTCGACGAGGGCGGCCATCTGGTCGTGGTCGAGACGCTCGATGAGCTGCTCGAACCGGCTCACTATCCGAACCCTGTCCTGATCATGGCGGGCGGCCTCGGCGAACGCCTGGGCGCGCTGACGCGCGACCTGCCGAAGCCGATGCTCAATGTCGGCGGCCGGCCGCTGCTCGAGACGATCGTGCGCAACGTCGTGCAGCAGGGCTTTGGCAACATCTTCATTTCGGTCAACTACAAGGCCCAGACGATCAAGGACTATTTTGGCGATGGCGCCGCCTTCGGCGCCACGATCCAGTACGTCCACGAAACGGAACGCCTGGGGACTGCAGGCGCGCTCGGCCTCTTCAAGACGCCGCCGGCTCTGCCCATGATCGTCACCAACGGCGACATCCTCACCACGATCAACTACGGGGCCCTTCTCGACTTCCACAACGGAACGCCGGCGGAAGCGACGATGGCCGTGCGCGAGCACAAGGTGCACGTACCTTATGGCGTGGTTTCCACGTCGGACGGTTTTCTCGATGCCATCCGCGAGAAGCCGACTGAGAGTTGGTTCGTCAGTGCCGGCATCTATGTGATCGGCCAGTCCGTGTTCAGCCATGTCACGCCCGGCATCAGCATCGACATGCCGACCGTGCTGGAGCGCGTGATCGCGGGCAAGGGACGGGTCGCGGTCTATCCCATTCGCGAATACTGGCTCGATATCGGCCGCCTGGAGGATTTCGAGCAGGCCCATGCGGAGTTTCACGAGGTCTTCCCGTGACCCCCACAAAAGCCGTCGTGGTTGGCCTCGGCTCGATCGGCACAAGGCATGCGCGCATCCTGCGCGAACTTGGCCTAGGGGTCGCGACCGTCAGCCGCCGCGAAGGGGGCGACTACGGATCGATCGCGCAGGCCGTCGCGGGCGCGCATCCGGACTACGTGGTGATCGCCACCGAGACCGCGCGCCATGCGGACAATCTGAATGAGCTCGCGCAGGCCGGCTTCCACGGCAACGTGCTTGTCGAAAAGCCGCTCTTCGCAACACCGGCAGCACCCCCGAAATATCCGTTTGCCCGTGTCAGCGTTGGATACAATCTGCGCTTCCACCCGGTCATGACGGCGCTTGCCGAGACATTAAGCGGCCGCGACGTGATCACGGTCGCCGCCTATGTCGGCCAGGACATCAGGGACTGGCGGCCCGGCCGCGATCACCGTGCGACCGCATCCGCCACGGCCGACGCCGGAGGCGGCGTGTTGCGGGATCTCAGCCACGAACTGGACTATCTCTTGTGGCTGTTCGGCCCGTGGCATCGCGTCGCAGCGCTTGGTGGCGCGTCAGGCGCGCGCGACATCGACGTCGACGACCACCTCGACCTGCTGCTCGATATGCAGCGGGCGCCATCGGTCCACGTCCACATGGACTATCTCGATCGGCAGGGCATCCGCCGCATTCGCGTCAATGTCGACGACGACACCATCGAAGCCGACCTCGTCGGCAGCCGCCTTGCTATCAACGGCAAGGCAACGGAGATCGCAAGCGACCGCGACCAGAGCTATCGCGACATGCATGTCGCGGCGATGCGTGGCGCGAGCCCGGCTTGCTCGCTGCCCGAGGCGCTCGGGGTCGTGCATCTGATCGACGCCAGCGAGCGTGCTCTGCGCACCAAGACCTGGATATCGCCATGAGCGCCCTCTGCACCATCTGCGCGCGGGGCGGCTCGAAAGGGGTCGTCGGCAAGAATGCGCGCGATCTCCTGGGCAGGCCCGTGCTCGCCTGGAGCATCGCGCAGGCGCGCGAGACCGGCCTGTTCGATGCGATCGCCTTCAGCAGCGATTCGGACGCGCTACTCGAGGCTGCCCTGAAGGCCGGCGCCGACATCGCGGTCAAACGTCCGGACGAGATGGCGACCGATACCGCACCGAAGCTGCCGGCGATCCGCCACTGTCTCGAGCAGGCCATCGCGCAAACGGGCCGGACGCCGGAGATCTTCGTCGATCTCGACGTCACCTCGCCGCTCAGGCTGGCCTCCGACATCACCGGTGCAGTCGCGCTGCTGCGCGAGAGCGGCACACGCAATGTCATTACCGGCGCACCGGCGCGACGCTCGCCCTATTTCAACCTGGTCGAGCAGCGCACCGATGGCAGCGTCGGCCTCTCCAAGACCGCCGATCCTCCGATCACGCGCCGGCAGGATGCGCCGCGCTGCTTCGACATGAACGCATCGATCTATGTCTGGCGCGTCGCGTCGTTCCTGGAGCACCCTGCGGTGTTCTATCCGGATACCCGCCTGTTCGAAATGCCGGAGGAACGCTCGATCGACATCGATTCCGATCTCGATTTTGTCTTGGTGGAGCTGCTACTGCGCCAACGACGGCCGGCCTGAGGAGCCTCAAGCGATGACCACGAGCTTCAAGGCTCTGTTCGATCTGACCGGCCGAACCGCCGTCGTCACGGGGGGATGCGGCATCCTTGGACGTCGCTTCGCCGAGGGCCTTGCCGAGTTTGGCGCCAACGTCGCGATCGTCGATCTCGATCAGGCCGCGACCGATGCTGCGGCAGCCGACGTCGCCTCGCGCCATGCCGTGGGCGCCAAAGGTTATGGCTGCGACATTACCGAGCCAAGTTCCGTCCGCAACACGGCCGAGGCGATCGAAGCGGAGCTCGGGCCGGTCTCGATCCTGCTCAACAACGCCGCGAGCAAGACCCGCGACGTCGATGCCTTCTTTGCACCCGTCGAGAAGTTTTCGCTGGACACCTGGCGGGAGATCATGGCGGTCAATCTCGACGGCATGTTCAACATCGCGCAAGTGTTCGGCGGCCGAATGGCCGAGCGTGGCTACGGCGCCATCGTGCAGACCGCCTCGATCTACGGCCTGATGGCGCCCGACCAGCGCATCTACGAAGGCTCCGAATATCTCGGCCGCGCCATCAACACGCCCGCGGTCTACACCGCGTCCAAGGCCGGCGTCATCGGCCTGACCAAGCACCTGGCGACCTACTGGGCGGCGAAGGGCGTTCGCGTCAACACCCTCACCCCGGGCGGGGTGGAGAGCGGGCAGAACGACACCTTCAAGGCGCGCTATGGGGCCCGTATCCCGCTCGGCCGCATGGCTCGCGCGGACGAGATGGTGGGGACGATGCTGTTCCTGGTGTCGGATGCTGCGTCCTACGTGACTGGCCAGAACATCGCCGTCGACGGCGGTCTGAGCGCCTGGTAGCGAAACATCGATGATCAAGCGCCTGGTCCAGAATACGGTGATTTCGGCGCTTGCCTTCGGCGTGGCCGCCTTGCTGGGCCTTGCGGTCATTCCACTGATCATCGGGACCTGGGGGGTGACCGAGTTCGGCCTCATCGTCATCTCGCGGCTGCTGCTTCCCAGCGGCATGATGGCGGTGCTCGACCTCGGCCTGTCCGAGGTCGCCACCCAGGTCGTCGCGCGCGCGAGAGAGCACCGCAATTGGACGCAGGCCAGCCGCCAGATCGCGTTCTTGGGGGTGGTCTCCATCGCTCTCACCTTGATCCTGAGCGCCGCCATTTGGTTCGCGACGCCGCTGTTCGTCATGGTGATGAAGGTTGACGCCGTCCATGTGGAGACGTTCACCCGGATCATGCACTACACGGCCCTCGCGAATCTGATCTTCGTTCCGGCACTGGTGTGGGAAGGGACCGTCAAAGGCTTCGAGCGCTACAATCTGCTCCGCGTTGCGGAGGTCACGTCAACGGCGGCCTATGTCGGCCTGACATTCGCAGCCTCGTGGGCGGCGGCAGGCTTTGAAGTGGTTGCCTACATCTATCTCGCCACGCTGGTGGCCCGCGCTGTCGTCATTGGAATTGCCGCCTTCGTCGCCCTGCGGCACAAGCACGTGCGATTGCTGCCATGGACCCCGGACATCCGGCAGGATATTCTGCACCGCTGTCTGCTGCTGCTGCAGGGCAAACTGATGGGCGGCATTTCCGGACCGCTTCAGCCGTTCCTGATCGGATTGCTGTTTGGGCCCAAGGCGGTCGGCACCTACGACGCGTTGGTGCGATTGTCGCGGGTTTCCAAAGTCGTCGTCAGCCTTCTGACATCCGCCTTGCTTCCCGTTGCCAGCCGCCTCGACGAGCGCGGCAGCGCGACGTCGTTCCAGCGCCTCGGCGACCTCGGCCTCGTCATGATGCCGATGTTCGTGGTGCCTCCGCTTGCCGCGACCGCGATCCTCTCGCCGGAGATCATGAATATCTGGATCGGTCCCCTCCTTGCGCCTTACGCGTTCTGGATGGGCCTGAGCTTCCTGGTTCCGATCTGTAGCCAATATGTGGCGATCGGCAGCCTGATCTTCCTGACGCGGCCGGAGGTGCAGTCCAGGCTCAACAGGCTGATAGCCGTTCAGCTTCTGATCTGGGCGGCGGTCTCCGCCGCGACGTTGCACCTGTTCGCGGAACGCGCCCTGATACTCGGCCAGGTCATCGGCAGTATCCTCATCCTGCCCTTGCAGCTGGGAGAGTTGCGCGGTGCACTCGAACTCGATCGCAATCGCTTCGCGAAGGTCATCGGAACCCAGTTCGCAATCCTTGTCCTGGCAAGCATTTTTCTAGCAACAATTGCAGGTTACATTCGGTTCGACAGCGTGCTAAAGCTCGCGCTCGGTTCCATGGTTTTCTGTCTGATTACCTGGACGCTCCAATACTTCCTCGTGCTTGAAAAGCGGCACCGGACTGTATTTCCAGCCGTCGGACAGCTGATGGGACTGACATCCAAAAGCAGTTGAATGAACATCCACGCGACAGACACGAAAGCCGCCATCTCAGGTTTCGCTCCGGCCTCGTTGTCGGACAAGGCGACGACTTATGCGCTGGATGCGGCAAGGAGCATCGGGCGTTTCGCGATGCGCCGCGTCAAACGCACGGCCGACGTCGTTGATTCCGAGTACAATCTATCGCATTGGCAGCGAACGCTGTCGGAAAAAGCCTGGACGAAGGCCGCAGGCATCGGCGAATTCCTGATCCCGAAGAATCCCGCGCAGGGTCTTCGCAAGGTCGACAACCAGATCTGCAGGGTCGCGGCCGACGACTATTATCGCTATCGCGCCAGGGCCCTCGGCGAGCTGCTCGCGCGGCACACGGGCGGCGCCACGGAGATCGTCGAGCTCGGCGCGGGCTGCGGCATCAACCTGCTGTCGCTTCACCTCAATCATCCCGACTGGAGGCTGCGCGGGTTCGACATCGCGCCGAACGGCATCGCCGCGGGCCGCGAGATCGCGGCGCATTATGGCCTGTCGGACCGGATATCGCTCGACAGGATCGACCTGACCGACGGCAACGACCCGAACTACGCGGCGATCAGGGACCAGGTCGTTTTCACCTATTTCTGCATCGAGCAAATTCCCTATGACGTGCGGAAGGTGGTGGACAACATCATTGCCGCACGGCCGAAACGCGTCATCAACATCGAGCCGACGACGGAGCTGCTGAACCTCGCAAGCCCGCGAGATATCGTCAGCTTCCTGTACATCCGCTCGGTCGACTACCAAACGCAGCTGTTCTCGACGCTCGACGATTACGAGCGACAGGGCCGCGTCCGCATCTTGGCGCGCGAACGCATGCCGTTCGCGCCGACGATCCACAATGATGGTTTTTTGTATTGCTGGGAGCCCACATGACAACCGTCGACACGACGGCTGATCGGCCTGCCCCGAAGAAGGCGAAGATCAGCCAGTTCCGCCGCCTGCTGTGGCACGTCAACCGCACCGATCTCGGATGGGTGCTGAAGGCGGCTCTGACCAGCCTGCAATTGCCGGCCCGCGCCAAACGTGTCGCGCTGCTGAAGCAGCTTCCGACGAAGCCCGAATGGGCCGAAGCGAGCCGCAAGCTCGACGAGGACGGCTACGTCGACGTGTCCGCGATCGTCGATCGCGGCCTCGCGGAAGCCGTCGCGTCGTTCGCCGACGGCAAGGTGAACCGCCTCCAGGAGCTGGTCGGCCGGCAGAAGGAAGGGCACAAATCGTTCTGGGTCAGCCTGCTCGACGAGGATCTCGTCAACGGCGCCTTTGCCACCGACCATCCGTTCGTGCGCTACGCCCTGCAGCCGGCTGCTCTGCGCATCATCGGCGACTTCATGCACGACCTGCCGCAATTGTCGGACGTGGTGCTGACGTTGTCGCAGCCGACACCGAACCAGGCGTTGAGCTTCTCCCAGCTGTGGCATCTCGACCACGACGACAAACGCGTCTGCAAACTCTTCATCTACCTGACCGATGTGCAAAACACCGCCGACGGTCCGTTCACCTTCATTCCGGCCGGGCCGTCGAAGGCGTTCCGCAACTCGCTCAAGAGCCACATGAGCGATGCGCAGGTGTTCGCCAAGACCGGTCCCGACGCGGTCAAGGAAATGATCGCGCCCCGCCTGTCGTCCTTCATCGTCAACACGGCACGCTGCCTGCACATGGGAAGCCGGATCCAGTCGGATCACAGCCGCCTGCTGTACACGGCGACCTACATCCAGCAGCCGCGCATCTTTCCCGAACCGCCGGCGCGTTTCCGCGCGGTCGGTGCCCTGACGGACCTCGAGCGCACCGTGATGCGGCTCTGACACGGACCTGCCGGGAGCTCACATCTTGCGCATAGGCCTGGTGGTCGATCACCCCAAGCGTGACCTGCCGGGGGCAGTCATGCTTGGTTATCAACTCGCGCGGCGCGGCGTCTCTGTCGCGCTGGTGCCGATGTACGAGCAGGCCGTCGATGTCCCACGGCTCGGGCTGGACGCACTCGTCGTCAACTACGCCCGTCCCGTCAATCTCGATTTGATGCGCAGCTTCGCTGGAGCGGGCCTCGCCCTGTACGTGCTCGATACCGAAGGGGGCGTGCTCGCAGAAAAGGGCGGCAACTCGCCGCCCGCAATGGCCGCCCACATCAAGGGCAGCGGCTACGCCGACATCCTGGCGGGTTATTTCTTCTGGGGCAATCGGCTGCACGACGCCTTCCTGGCCGCCGGAACCATGAAGCCGGAGCAGCTTCACCTCACCGGATGTCCGCGCTTCGACTTTGCAGCCCCACGTTGGCGCGCGTTGCTCGACGGCGAGCCGCGCGGCTATCTGCTCGTCAACGCCAACTTTCCCCTGGTCAATTCGCGCTTCACAGGCAAGCCGGGTGGTGAGCGCGAGGCGATGGTGCGGGCCGGTTGGGATGGCGCCTATGTCGATCGCTTCATCGCGGACCTGAAGCAGGTCTTCGCTAAATATCTCGTCGAGATCGACCGGCTCGCCGCGGCGCGGCCCGACCGCAACATTCTCGTGCGGCCGCACCCCTTCGAGAGCGAGGACGTCTATCGCAACGCCCTCGCGCGCCACGACAACGTCCTGATCGACGGCACCGGCAGCGTCCTCGACCGCATCCGCAACGCCGCCGCAGTGATCCATCTCAATTGCGGAACGGCCGTCGAATCGGTGTTGCTCGGAAAGCTGCCGCTCCAGCTCGAATATTTGAACACGCCGGTCACCGCCGGCCATGCCGCACTGCCCGCGCGCGTGAGTCGCCCGGTCGCTTCGTTCGACGAGCTGCTTGGCGCGATCGATCACATCGAGCGCGAGACCGAGACTTTCGACTTCGCCCGCGTTCACGCCGCCGATATCGAGGACTTCTTCCATCTCAATGACGGAAAAGCCGCCGAACGTGTCGCCGAAGTCCTGACCAGCGTAGCGGGCTCGCGCCGGCCTTACGTCTCGCTGCTCGCGACCGTGAAGGGGACGCGTGCCAAGCCGAGCGTTGGCCAGATCGTCAAAGGGGCCGCCAGCGCCGCGCTCGGCTCTGCCGTCACGGAGCGGCTGCGCAGCCAGTTCAATCCCGCCCGGCGCGACAAGCGAATCGCACCGCCCTTCGTCCAGACCCTGCTACAGCGCATCGCCGCACACGATCAGGCGAGCCCGTCTCAATTTACGGCAAGACGCGCACAATGCGCGACGACGGGCTTGCCGCTCGCAAGTATTGCGATCGAACACGCCCAATAGAGCCATGGCCACACCTGCAAAGACCATTCTGATCACCACGCTTGCCGAATACCAGACCCGGTTCTGGATTCCGGTCGCGCAGCGGTTGCGCGCGGCAGGCCATGATGTCGAGTTGCTCGCCTTCGACGATCGCAGCGCGGAGATGTCGGCGACTGAAGGCGTTCCGGTCACGAACATGTATCGCGAGGGCCTCAAGGCCGGCCCCGCGCCCGACGACCGCAAAGCGTTCGACGCGCGCGTTGCGGCCTACGGGCTCGACGGGACCAACTTCCTGTTCAGCCATGAGCGTTTCACTTTCGGCATCCGCGACACCGCGGCACTGCGCCGGCGCTTCATGATCTATGCCAATGCGATGGAGACAGTGCTCGACCGGCTCGAGAAGCAAGGCAAGCGCGTCGAACTGGTGCAGGAGCTCGGCGGCTTCCTTTCGGTGATCGCGAGCTTCTACGCCGCCAGGCGCCGCGACATCCGCAACTGGTTCATCGAGCCCTCGTTCTTTCGTGGCCGGATGTACTTCACGCCCGACACACTCGGTGCACCCGACGTGATGCCGACGCCGACGGACGCTGTCTCATCAGAAGTGCGCGCCTATCTGGACGATACGCTGACGCAACGCGCGATCGTCATCCCCAAGAAGGATCAGCACCATTATTCGGCGGCCTTCAAGAAGGTCGTCAATTTGCGCAACGCGCGCCGCCTCACCGAGAAGCTGTGGGACCAGTTCGCGCTCGGCAAGCACCAGGAGTTCGGGCACAATCTGCGCCACGCCCGGGTACACGCCGCGATGGCGCTCAACGCGACGCGGCTGCGCAAGCTCTATAAGCCGATCCCCGCGGCGCCCTTCGTCTACTATCCCTTCCACGTTCCCGCCGACATGGCGCTGACGCTGCGCTCGCCGGACTATCTCGACCAGGTCGCGACCGTCGACTTCCTGCTGCGCACCATCCCGGATTCGCATGTGCTCGTGGTGAAGGAGCATCCCGCCCAGATCGGCGCGATCTCGGCCGATCGCCTGTTCGAACTGGCGCGCAGGTTCGACAATTTCGTGCTGCTGCCACCGCAGACCAACAATTACACCGTGCTCAACCGCGCCGATGCCGTCATCTCCGTCAACAGCAAATCGGGCGCCGAGGCGCTGCTGCTCGGCAAGCCGGTCGTGGTGATGGGCGATGCGTTCTACCGCTCCTGCCCGCTGGTCTATGCGGTCGATCGTCTGGCCGATGTGCCCGCACGCCTGCGCGAGGCACTCTCCACCGGGCCGTTCGATCCGGCCAAAGGCGCCCCCTATTTCGAGTCCGCCTGGCGCCGGTCTTATCCGGGCGAGCTCTATATCAGCGATCCCAAGTTGCTCGACATGTTTGCGGCCTCCTTGCGCGCGGCCATCGCCGAGCCGGCCGGTGCGAACTGAACGGACCCATCATGCCGCTCGTCTCGATCATCACACCGTCCTGGAATGTCGAAGGCCTGATCGAGGAGACGATCCGCTCGGTGCAGAGCCAGACCTTCGCCGATTGGGAACTCCTGATCGCGGACGACTGCTCGACCGACAGCACGCCGGCGATCATCGCCGGCATCAGCGAGCGTGACCCGCGCGTCAAGCTGATCCGGATGCCGAAGAACGGCGGCCCGGCGCTTGCGCGCCAGGCGTCGATCGACGCCGCGCAGGGCCGCTATCTCGCCTTCCTCGACAGCGACGATCTGTGGCTGCCCGAGAAGCTCGAGCGGCAGCTCGCCTTCGCGAAGGCGAAGCAGGCTGCTCTCAGCTACACCGCCTTCCGCCGCATCAACGAGACCAACACCGTCACCGGGCGGCTGATCGAGGTGCCGGCCTCGCTCACCTATGGCCAGCTCCTGGAGAACACCGCGATCGCGACCCTGACCGCGATGGTCGACCGCGAGATCGCCGGTCCCATCGCAATGAAGAACGAGGGCTATGACGATTTCTGTCTGTGGCTCTCGATCCTCAAGCGCGGCCACACCGCCTACGGCCTCAACGAGGACCTTGCACGCTACCGCGTCAGGGGCTCCTCGGTCTCCAGCCGACCGGCACGCTCGGCCAAATGGGTCTGGCAGATCTACCGCAACGTCGAGCACCTCTCGCTGATCAGGTCGGCCTGGTGCTTTGCCCATTGGGGTACGCGGGCCTGGCTCAAACGGCGGGAGTTCTAGCGCCGCCGGCGGCTTGGCACGCAGCCACTTGCAACAGCCGGAATTGAACATTGCGACCTCGACGGGTTGCCTCTAATCTGCCCCGGATCGGAGGGGGCTTTGCGTGTACAATCAAGGTGTTATTCCACTGGCAGCGCGTCCCCACGCCGATCGCCGGGCCTGGATTGGCTGGACGCTCTGCAGCCTGTTTCCTGCAATTTTCCTGCTGCTTCTGTTCGCGCTCACGTCGCTTAGCGCGCCCGAGCATGACGACTTCTGCTTCGCGGATCTGTACGCGCGTCACGGGTTCATCGATACCGTATCGCTCTTCTATCATTCGCAATCGGGCCGGGTGCTGGCCCTGTGGTTGACCCAGGTTCCGCCGGCGATCTCTGCCGCGGCAAATGTCAGCTTGCTGTCGGCCTATTCACTGATGATGGCTGTGAGCGCGGCGCTGTTCCTGGCCGGCACTGCCCTCGCCATGGTCCGGGCCTGGCCCCGCACCGCCGCTCTCCAGCTGGTTTTCCTCACGCTCGCATTCGCGAGCGCCGTGGTCAGCGCGGCGCCGAGCGTGCGGGATCTGCTGTATTGGCTCTCGGCCGTGACCTGTTACGTCCCGCCAGCCTTGATCACCATCCTGATCCTCGGGGAGTGCGTTCGGGCGCTTGACGGGGAAGCCGGCTTCTCGTGGACGCTCAGCCTCGCGATGGCCCTGGGCGGTTTCGTCGCTGCACTGGGCAATGAATTTACCGGAACATGGCTGCTGCTGATCGTCTCGGCGTCACTGGGCGCGCGGTATCTCTTCGGCCAGCAGCGTCAGATCGTGCATCACATCCTGATCGCGACCACCATCGCGATCGGATGGATCATCGTCGTCTCCGCCAGCGGCAACAGCACGCGCATGGAGCAGCTCCCGAACGGCGGGCATGTGACATGGTCGCTTCTTCTAGCGCTGATCGATTCGCTCGCCGGTCTCGGCCGCTTCCTTCGAGAACCCGCCGTGGTCGTCTGGCTCGCCGCTGTCGGCCTCATTGCGTTGGCCGAGCCGCAAGCCACGCAACCAGCGCCGCGAAAGGGCAAGATGCTGGCTCTCGGCACGATCGCGATCTGCCTGGCATGCTGTTACTTCGAATATTTCGCTCATAGATATGCGACGGGGATGCGACTCATCGAGCGGGCGCAGAATCAGGCGCTCATCCTGCTGCTGTTCGGATCGACGCTGGGCGTCAGGCTGCTCGTCGGCGCCTACAGCCAGCAATTGCGCGAACGGCTTGCGGCGGGCGCGTTTCGAGGCCTGCTCGGTCCGGTCGGGTTGCCTGCGAGCCTGGCGTTGCTCACGATCGTCTCGCTCAGCCTGAGCTCAACGGCGTTTCAGCTGCGCGCCCAATGGCAGGGCCTGTATCCGTACTGGCAGGAGAGCGCCGATCGACATGCCCTGTTGACCACGAGGCCCGAGCCGGTTGTCGTGGTTCCTCGGCACAAATGGACGCCATCCCTGCTGATGACCGCCGATGTGACGGCGGACGCCGACAGATTGCCGAACGACTGCATCGCCAGATACTACCACAAATCCGCCGTCTACGGCGCCGACACGCCGCGATGACCATTTGCCCTGCTTCAGAGATGCGAACGTGAAAACAATCAGCGTCATCACGCCCTGTTACAATGAAGAGCTCAACGTCAGGGATTGCTACGAGGCAATCCGGAAAATCTTCGACGGCGAGCTCCACGGCTACCAGCGCGAGCACATCTTCTGCGACAACGCCTCCGACGATCGCACCATGGAGATCCTCCGCGAGATCGCAGCACAGGACCCCGCGGTAAAGATCATCGTCAACGCACGCAACTTCGGACCGCTGCGCAACACCTTCAACGGCGTGATGGCCTCGCGCGGCGATGCCGTCCTGCTGTTCATGCCGGCGGACCTTCAGGATCCCCCGGAATTGCTTCCCGAGTTCGTCAAGCTGTGGGAAGCCGGCTACGAGATCGTCTATGGGATCCGCGCGGTGCGCGAGGAAAGCCGTCTGATGCGCGGGCTCCGCAACGCCTACTACCGCGTGCTGACCAGATTCTCCGAGCTCAAGGTGCCTCCGGGAGTCGGTGATTTCCAACTTGTCGACAGGCGCGTTGTCGAAGCCATGCGTCACGTCCGTGACGCCTATCCATTCATGCGAATGATGACGTTCGAATGCGGCGGTCGCATGGTCGGGGTGCCCTACACCTGGCGCGAGCGCAAGAAGGGGTTTTCGAAGAACCGCGCCGGCGCGCTGATCGACCAGGGCCTCAATGGGCTGGTGTCCTTCACCACGGCGCCGGTCCGGTTCGGGCTTCTCGCGGGCTTTCTGATCTCGGCCGTGAGCATCGCCTACGCGATCGTCAACTTCATCATCGGCCTCGTGCTTTATCAGAAGCTCGCCGAACCCGGCATCCTCACCCTGATCGTCGCCATGTTCTTCTTCGGCGGCGTACAGCTGTTCTTCATGGGCATGATTGGCGAGTACGTTCTCGCGATCTACGGACAGGTGCGCGAGAAGCCGGTGGTGTTCGAGCGCGAGCGCGTCAATTTCGATCCCTCGCCCCCGCCCGGCGCGTGAGGCGCAGGCGGCGTCAGCGCTTCGCCAGCGATTGCTCGACCCGCGCGACGATCGCCTGAGCCGAGAGGCCCGCTGCATCGAGCAGCGCCTCGCGCGATCCCGCCTGCGAGGTCTTGCCACCCTGCTCGGGAATACCCATGCCCGTAATCGGCGGCCGGACCGCGTCTCCGGCAAACGCGCCCGCCACCAGGCTGAACAGGCCGCCGCGCAGGATGTGCTCTTCCAGCGTCACGATGAGTGAGGCGTCGCGCACGGCGTCGCGGATCGCGGCCTCGTCGAGCGGCTTCAGGCAGGAGACGCTGACCACGCCGACGTCCCTGCCGCGCCCGGCGAGTTCGCCGGCGGCCTCCAGCGCACGGGAGGCGATCGGCCCGGACGCGAGGATGACGACATCCCGTCCGTCACGCAAAACCCTGGGCTTGCGCAGGTCGGGCACGGCGGCGCCGAGATTCGGCTCCCCCTGACGGCTGAGCCGCAGATAAGAGGGCTTGCCGCTTCCTGCGATCAGACGCGTCGCGGCCCGCACCTCCATGGGATCGCAGGGCACGAACACCTCGATGCCCGGCAGCATCGACATGATCCCCGCGTCCTCGAGCGCGTGGTGGGTGTAGCCCTGGCTGCCATAGGCATAGCCGGCACCCACCGCCACGACCTTGACGTCGGCACCGTGGTAGCAGACGTCGTTGCGGAGTTGCTCGAGGCAGCGCAGCGTCGGGAAATTGCCGATCGAGTAGATGAAGACGGTCTTGCCCGATAGCGCGATTCCGGCGGCGATCCCCGCCATGTTCTGCTCGGCCACACCGACATTGAGATAACGATCGGGAAACTGCGCCGCGAACGGCTCCAGCACGGAGTAGCCGAGATCGCCGCAGAGCAGCCAGATGTCGGGGTTTTCGCTTGCGGCCTGCGAGAGGCTCTCGATGAACGTCGTTCTCATGCGCCGACCTCGGCTAGCGCCTGCGCGAGCAGCTCATCCGAAGGGGAGCGGTAGTGCCATTCGAGCTTGTTCTCCATGAAGCTCACGCCTTTGCCCTTCACGGTGTGGGCGATCACGACGGTCGGCCGGCCCGATGCCGCCGGCACGCCGCTCAGCGCACGCTCGAGCGCGGTGAGGTCGTGGCCGTCGATCTCCTCGACCTGCCAGCCGAACGCCTTCCATTTCTCGGCAAACGGATCCAGGTTCAACACCTCGGCGACCGAGCCGAAACTCTGGATCTTGTTGAAATCGACGATGACGCAGAGATTGTCGAGCTTGTGATGGGGCGCGAACAGGATGCCCTCCCAGTTCGAGCCCTCGTCGCATTCGCCGTCGCTGAGCAGGCAGAACACGCGGCTGCCGGCGCCCGCATTTCTTGCGGCCAGCGCCATGCCGATCGCAATCGGCAGGCCATGGCCGAGCGAGCCGGTCGAAACCTCGACGCCGGGCACGGCGTGGCTGACATGCCCGGTGAAGATCGAACCGTCGCGGCAATAGGTGTCGAGCTCGGCCAGAGAAAAGAAACCGCATTCGGCGAGCGTTGCGTACATGATCGCCGTGGCGTGGCCCTTGCTGAGCACGAAGCGATCGCGGTTCGGGCTTTGCGGCTCGGCGGGATCGACGCGCAGGATCCGCGTGTAGAGCACCGCCAGGATGTCCGCCATCGAGAGGCAGCCGCCGATATGGGAGGCCTTCGCGGCATGCACCATGCGCAACGCGTGCGCACGAATCCGTCGCGCGAATTCTTTCGGCTCAGGAAGATTTGGTCGCGTCATGCCACTCTACCGTCTCGCGTAGTCCCTGATCCAACGGCACTTCGGGCTTCCAGCCCAAGGCAAGCATGCGCGAAACGTCCGCAGCCAGGACCATAACCTGATCGGACCGATACGCCAACTCGCCGAAGCCGAGATCGGCGCCGGGGGCGACGAGATCGCGCAGCCGCGTCACCGTTTCGCGCAGCGGCGGCGCGTCCGCACTGCCGACGTTGAAGACGCCGCTCCCCGCTTCATGCGTAATCGCCAGCCGGAAAGCGCTCGCGGCGTCGCGCGCGTGCAGAAATCCCCAGCGCTGCTCGCAGGCCGTCAGCGCCATACGATGTCCCGAGCGCAAGTTCCGAATCATGCTCGGAATCAGCCAGTGATCGGCGTCCTTCGGGCCGTAGGTCGAGAAAATCCTGAGCCAGGCGGCACGCAGCCCGCGCTCCTCGCACAGGCGCATCGCCATCGATCCGGCCGCGAGCTTGGCCATGCCGTACAATGTCGTCGGCCGTGGCGCGTCGTCCTCCCGGATCGGACGATCATAGGGTCCGTACTCCGCCTGCGATCCGGCTCCGACGAAGATCCTGGCGCCGGCCTCGGCCGCGAGCTCGGCGAGGCCCACCGTGTCGGCCACGTTGACGGCCTGAACCGGGCTGTTGCGATCGCTGCCTGCGACGCCGCGCCAGGCCATGTGCACGACCGCGTCCGGCGCGAACGCCCCCAGCGCTCCGCGCAGCCCGTCCGGATGCTCCAGACTGCCCGGAATCACGTGCAGCCGGTCATGAAGCTGCCCGAGGCGCCAATAGGAACTTGCCGGCCGCAACAGGACGGCCACCTCGTGCCCCCGCGCCATGAGGTCCGCAACGAGATAGGAGCCCAGAAAACCGCTCGCGCCGGTGGCAAAAACACGCATAAGCCCCGGGTAGATCAGCTACCCCGGCTCCGTCAATGTCCCGCTTCGGCAAGTCCCCCTGCCCGGGCCACGTTCCCGGCACGGCCGAAGGGCGATCCGAACTTGATTATCCGGCCCATGCGGCTAAACGGAGGGCCAGATCGAGGTTCGACGACGTTAGGGGTAGACGCATGAATGAGTTCAGGCTGGCCATGGTTTCCGCAGGCTTCGAGCACGGCGGAAACGTCACCCATCGTCACTTCGACGGTCATCCCGACCTGCTCGTCTATCCCTTCGAATCGCAGCTCGGCAACCGCAACTTCAACGACTTCCTGGCCTCGGTCGAGCGCGTCCAGTACCGCTATCCCGAATTCCCGGAGGGGCTGACCGCCACCGAGCTCTATGAGCAGATGATCGACGAGGAGCTGAAGACCTTCCTGCGCAAGCGCAACGGCTCCAAGTTCCGCGATGCGGACTGCGTGATGGACGAGAAGAAGCGGGTCGCCGAGTTCGCCCGCATCGTCGGCGAGCCGCCGATCTTCCGCCGGCAAGTGGTCGAGGCCTACTTCCGGTCGACTTTCGCGGCGTGGGAGAACTATTACGTCAAGCCGCGGCCGGGCATGGTCCATGTCGGCTACTCGCCCGCCATCGGGATCGATGCCGATCGCATGGTGCGCGACTTTCCCAACGTCCGCATCCTGCACATCGTGCGCAATCCGTTCTCGGCCTACCGCGACACCAAGCGCCGCCCGTTCCCGCAGCCGCTGACCAAATACCTGATCACCTGGAACATCTATCACTCGACGGTCGAGATGTTCGCCAAAATGTATCCGGAGAACGTGCGGATCTTCCGTTACGAGGACCTCGTCGACGACAAGCGCAAGTTCATGACCGAGGCAGCCGGATTCATCGGCGTGCCCTTCGCCGACTCCATGCTCTATCCGAGCTGGAACGGCGTCGAGATCAAGGACTCCATCGCGCCCTGGGGAACCGTGCTCAAGAGCACCAAGGACTACAACCAGGCCGTGATCCAGGAGCTCTCGGACGAGGAGCGCAAACAGATCGCACAGGGCACCGCGGCACTCGCCCGTCATTTCGGCTACGACCGGATCGACTATCTGAGCCCGCTCTATCGTGCTGAGTAAGATCGCGTTCTTCGAAACCGACGACCGCCCCGACATCGCCGCCGATCGCGCGCGGCTCCTGCCCGCGCTGCTACAGCATCTGCAATCCCTCGGCCGCAACGTCACCGTTGCGGCGGCCCCCGGCGGCACGCTTGGTGCCTGCTTTGAGGCGGATATCGCCGGCGAAAAGCGGTTTCTGAAGACGCATCTGCCGGGCCCGCGCGCGCGCGCCAGCCTCGCCAAGGAAGCCGACATCCTCGAGCAGCTCTACGGCAACACGATCGTGCTCGACCGGTTCGAGATCCCGCTCGCGGACGGAGCGGCGCGACTCTGCCTCATGATGCCCGCGCTGGTGCCGCAGGCCGCCCCGATGCCGCCCGCTGATGCCGCCGCAATGGCCTGCGCGTGCAGTGAGCGGCTCAAGGACTGGCAGCCGGACGGCCTTGCCTCTTTCGATCACTATCTGGCGTCCGCCGCAGAGGCACTGAAGACGCTTTCGAGCCGCGGCCTGCTGGAGCGGGCCGGCGCGATCGAGGTGGGCAGGCTGATCGCGCTGCTCGGGGATCGTCTGGCGGATTTGCCCGATGCGCTCTGTCACGGCGATTTCGGGCCGAAGAACATCATGCTCCAGGGCGCCGCGCGGCGCGTCATCGACTGGGAAGATGCATTCCGCGGCATCGCCGGCTACGACTACCTGTACTGGCTGACCTTCATGGAGAACCGGCCGTTCCTGCAAGAGGCCGCCTTCGGCCGAACCGGCCTTTCGCCCGAGGTCGAGCGCGCCATCCTCGTGCTCGTCGTCCTGCTCAAATCCTATCTGGCGGTCTTGTCGGGCGAGTATCTGAAGCACGCGGTGTCGGCAGAGGACCGCATTGCCGAGATCCTCGATCTGCCGGTCTGATCAGGCCTGCGCGGCGCCAGCGACCTGGTCGAGCTGATCGAGCGAGAAGCTGCGCAGGTCCCGGCCCTCACGCAGCGCCTTGTACCAATCCACAGTCAGCCGAAGGCCCTGCGCCAGATCGAGCCGCGGCGTCCAGCCGAGTTCGCTCCGCGCCTTCGCGCAGTCGAGCCTGAGATAGGCGGCTTCGTGCGGATGCGGGCCGGAATCGGCCGTCCACCGCGCCCCGTCGCCCCACAGCGCGATCAGATGATCGACCACGGTCCCGACCGGCACCTCGCTTGCGGTATCCGGTCCGAAATTCCAGCCCCCGACGAAACGCTCATCGCCCGCCAATCGCTCGACCAGCGAGAGATAGCCGAGCACCGGGTCGAGCGCGTGCTGCCACGGCCGCACCGAATTGGGATTGCGGATGCGGAGCGCCTCGCCGGCCAGGAACGCCTGCATCGCATCGGGCACCAGACGGTCGCGCGCCCAGTCACCGCCGCCGAAGACGTTGCCGGCCCGCGCGGTGGCGACGCGCGCCGCCCCCTTCGCGTTGAAGAAACTGTGGCGATAGGAATGCGTCACGAGCTCGGCGCAGGCCTTGCTGTTGCTGTAGGGATCGTCGCCGCCGAGCCGGTCGCCCTCGCTGAAGGCGGTGCCCATGCCGTTGTTCTCGTAGCATTTGTCGCTGGTGACGTTCAGGATCACCTTCACCGAGCGCAGAGGCCGTGCCGCCTCCAGCACATGCACCGTGCCCATCACGTTGGTCGCAAAGGTCTCGACCGGCTCCTCGTAAGAGGGACGCACCAGCGCTTGCGCAGCCATGTGGATGACGATGTCGGGCTCGGCCTCCGCCATTGCGGAGCGCAAGGTGGAGAGATCGCGGATATCGGCAATGCGGTGCTTGATGTCGTCGGCGATGCGCGCCGTGATGAACAGCGCGGATTGGTGTGTCGGCGGCAGTGCATAGCCGTAGACGTCGGCTCCGAGGCGGCGCAGCAGCAGCGACGCCCAGGCGCCCTTGAAGCCGGTGTGGCCGGTGAGAAAGACCTTCTTGCCGCGCCAGAATGCCGGATCCGTCACCAGACCCTCCATTTGGCACGGTTGCCGGCCCACTCACCCTCGAGGAAGTTACGATCGCGCAGCGAGTCCATCGGGTGCCAGAAGCCGTGATGCACATAGGCGCGCAGATCGTCGCCGCGCACCAGTTGCTCCATCGGCTCGCGCTCCCAAATCGTGTTGTCGCCTGCGATCAGCTCGCCGACCGACGGCGACAACAGAAAGAAACCGCCATTGATCCAGCCGCCGTCGTCGTTGGGCTTTTCCTCGAAATTGACGACCCGGTCGCCCTCGACCGCGATCGCGCCGAACCGCTTGGCCGGCCGCACCACCGAAACGGTGGCACGCCGCCCGTGCGCCTTGTGGAAAGCGATCTCGGCGGCAAGGTCGATGTCCGCGACGCCGTCGCCATAGGTCAATGCGAAGAAGGGCTCGTCCGCGACATAGGGCAACACCCGCTTCAACCGGCCGCCGGTCTGGGTGTCCTCGCCGGTGTCGACGAGCGTGACCCGCCACGGCTCGGCCGTCTCGCGATGCACTTCCATCCGGTTCTCGGCGATGTGGAAGGTCACGTCGGACATGTGCAGGAAGTAATTCGCGAAATACTCCTTGATCATGAAGCCCTTGTAGCCAAGGCAGATCACGAAATCATGGAAGCCATAATGGCTGTAGATCTTCATGATGTGCCACAGGATCGGCCGCCCGCCGATCTCCACCATCGGCTTCGGCCGCGTGCTGGTCTCCTCCGCGATTCGGGTGCCCAGGCCTCCCGCAAGAATTACGACTTTCATTCACCTGCTCCGAACGGGAGGCACGCTCCCCGCGTAATCCAGACGGCTTCTATACGAAGTGGCCGAACCTGGAAAATCATCGGTCCCTAAAGCCCTTCTGAGGTCAAGGGGTATTATACTACCTTACGCAAGACTATTGGCGTTTCCGCCCGTAGCCGATACCACTCTGCCGGCCGCACCGGGAGGACCGTCCCGAGATCCAGCTGGAACCCGATCATGCCGTTTGAAAGCTACAAGAACAGCCGCATCCTCGTAACCGGGGGCGCCGGGTTCATCGGATCGCATCTGTGCGAGCGACTGCTCGATACGGGAGCCGAGGTGGTGTCCGTCGACAACTACTTCACTGGCAGCCGACGCAACATCGCCCATCTGATCGCAAATCCGCTGTTCGAGGCGGTCCGGCACGACGTCACCTTCCCGCTCTACATCGAGGTCGACGCGATCTTCAACCTGGCCTGCCCGGCCTCGCCGATCCACTACCAGCGCGATCCCGTGCAGACCACCAAGACCTCGGTGCACGGCGCCATCAACATGCTGGGGCTCGCCAAGCGACTCAAGGCGCGCATCTTCCAGGCCTCGACCAGCGAGGTCTATGGCGATCCGCTGATCCATCCGCAGACCGAAGATTACTGGGGCAATGTCAACCCGATCGGCGTCCGCTCCTGCTACGACGAGGGCAAACGTTGCGCCGAGACGCTGTTCTTCGACTATTGGCGTCAGCACAGCCTGCCGATCAAGGTCGCGCGCATCTTCAATACCTACGGTCCGCGCATGCAGCCGAATGACGGTCGCGTGGTGTCGTCCTTCATCGTCCAAGCGCTGCAGGGCGAGCCGATCACCGTGTTCGGCGACGGCGGGCAGACCCGCTCGTTCTGCTATGTCGACGACCTCGTCGAGGCCATCATGCGGTTGATGGTGACCGCGGAGGACATCACCGGCCCGATCAACCTCGGCAACAATTCCGAGTTCACGATCCGTGAACTCGCCGAGAAGGTCATCAAGCTCACGGGCTCGCGTTCCAAGCTGGTGTTCAAGCCGCTGCCGCAGGACGACCCGCGCCAGCGCCAGCCCGACCTTGCCAAGGCGAAGGCGGCACTGAACTGGGAGCCGAAGGTCGCGCTCGAGGACGGGCTGAAGGAGACGATCGCCTACTTCAAGCACTCGCTCGACATCACCTGACCTGCTCGCAACGCCCATCGTCCGCAGCGAGCTTCCGCAATGAGCGCACCGGCCGGGATCATCAGCGATTTGCGCGCCCGGCTGGACTCGAAAGCCGCGCTGACGAGATTGGTGCTGCTGCACAGCGCCGTCACCTGCCTGTCGCTGATCGAGGTCGCGACCTTTCAGCTCTCCATCGACTTCGACCCGAAGCGCCTCTGGATCGCGGTCATCGTTGCGGCCGGCTTTTCCGTCGTCTCGCTGCTGTTTGCCTCAGCCCGCTTCTGCTTCGGCTATTTCGTCGGGTTCTATTTCTACACGATGATCCTGGGCTTCCTGTGGATCGACGTCTTCTCCGACTACAATTACCCGCGATTGCTTGCCGGAGTTTCCGCGGCATTGGCGCTGCTGCTCTGCCTGATGCCCGTGCTGTTCATCCGGGCACCGCTGCGACAGTTCGTGCCAATGTCCAATGCCCGCTTCGAGCATTTGCTGACGCTTATCCTCCTGGTCTCCATCGTCACCATCGCCGTCGCTTCGACCTACAATTTCCGCCTGGTCTCGATCGCGAACATCTATGACTACCGTGACACGCTCGAATTCCCAGGATTGCTGCGATATCTCATAGGATGGGTTTCCAGCGCGCTGCTGCCGTTTGCCTTCGCCAGCTACTGGCTGCTCGGCTATCGGTGGCGCGCAGGACTGGCGCTGGTCCTGCTCCTGCTATTCTATCCCATCACGCTGACGAAGTTCGCGTTCTTCACGCCAGCCTGGTTGATCGCGCTGGTGGTGCTGTCGCGGCTGCTGGAGGCGAGAGCATCGGTCATCGCCTCGATCTTCGTCCCGATGCTGATCGGGCTGCTCGTGATCTGGGTGACGGAGGCGAGCCTGAGGAGCATTCCCGGCAGGTATTTCGATATCGTCAACATCCGGATGATGGCGACGGCATCGGGCGCGCTCGAGCTCTACAACGATTTCTTCGCCAACCACCCGCTGACCTGGTTCTGCCAGATCTCCGTGCTCAAGCCGTTGATGCATTGTCCTTACGATGAGCCGCTCGCGGTGGTCATGCAGAACACTTACGATTTCGGCAATGTGAACGCCTCGCTGTTTGCGACGGAAGGCATTGCGTCCGTCGGCCCGTGGCTGGCACCGCTGACCGCGCTCGCAGCAGGTCTCGTGCTGGCGCTCGGCAACCGCGCCTCCGCGGGCCTGCCGCCCCGCTTCGTGCTGATGTCGTCGGGTGTGCTGCCGCACATCCTGCTCAACGTGCCGCTCTCCGTCGCCATGCTCACCCACGGCACCGCCATCCTGTTCCTGCTCTGGTACGTGATGCCCCGCACCCTGTTCGAAGAAAAGCCGTGAGCCGTGCGCATCCTGATCCTCAACGCCGACTATCCGCGCTTCCTCGCCTGGCTCTACCGGCGCACGCCAGGCCTGGAGAACGCGCCTTATGCGGCGCAGATGGCGGCGCGGAACGCCAGCCTGTTCGGCGTCGCCGATTTCTATTCGCGCAATTTCGGCGGCCTCGGGCACGCCGCCGCCGACATCCATGTCAATAATCCCTGGATGCGGGCGGCCTGGGCGCGAGAGCACGGGCTTGCCGTCACCGAGCCGCCGCCGCCCGGCACACCGGCCGCGCGCGATGCCGTTCCCGGCTGGCTGCAACGCGCGGTCGCCCCCTTCAAACCGGTGCTGCGGCCGCTCGCGCGCAAGGTCGGCCTCAGTCCGCGCCTTGATGCCGAAGCAGAAAAGATCCTGCTGGCGCAGATCGAGGACTTCAAGCCCGATCTCGTCCTCAACCAGGATCTGTTTCACGTCGACACGCGCCTGGCGCGCCGGATCAAAGGGATCGGCCGCCCCATCCTGGTCGGCCAGATTGGCATCTCGCCCTCACGCGGCGAGGACTGGTCGGTCTACGATCTCATGATCTCGCAGATGGCCGCGGTGGTGGACTTCTTCCGTGCCCACGGAGCGCGCGCCGAAGTGGTCCATCTCGCCTTCGAGCCCGGCATCCTCGACGTCCTGCCGCCGCCGCCCTCGCAGGAATTCGACGTCACCTTCGTCGGGGCCGTGTCAGCCGATCACCAGCTTCGCGTCGCGCAGCTCGAAGCGGTGGCGCGGCGCTACGATCTCAAACTGTTCGGCAGCGGTCTGCACTCCCTTCCCGCATCCTCGCCGCTGCACCGCTGCTACCAGGGCGAGGTGTGGGGCTCTGAGATGTACCAGGCACTGCGCGCCTCGCGCGTCACCCTCAATTCGCACATCGACATGGCCGGCCGCGAGGCCGGCAATGCCCGCCTGTTCGAAGCGACCGGCGTCGGCGCGTTCCTGCTCACCGACTTCAAGGACAATCTGCACAAATTGTTCGCTCCCGAGCGCGAGGTCGTTGCGTGGCGCAGCGTCGAGGACTGTCTCGCGTTGATCGATCGGTATCTCGCCGACGACACGGCGCGCCAGTCCATTGCCAAGGCGGGACAGGCCAGGACATTTGCCGCACACACTTTTCGCCGGCGTGTCGAAGAGATCCTAGGTTACATCAGCTGAATTCCGCATCGGCTGGCGGAGCAATCGTCATGATCCGTCCACCCTTGACGGTCCCGGCCAAAATGGCCAAAGTGCACAGCGGGACAGCTATCTCTCTCTAATCACAGCGATTTTTTCGAGGCCCACGATGGAACACGTCGAACAAGTTCGATTCGGCGACCAGCTCTACGCGATCATCGTGCGGGCCTCGTTCCGCGAGCCGGGCATCCACTTCTTTTCGACGCCGGAGCTGTCCCAGCAGCTCGCCTTCATGAGCCATCCGCAAGGCAAGACCATCGAGCCTCATCGCCACAACAAGGTGACGCGGGAGGTGCACTACACCCAAGAAGTCCTGCTGATCCAGAAGGGCAAGCTCCAGGTCGATTTCTACACGGTCGAGGAAAAATATCTCGAAAGCCGCGTGCTCGGTGCCGGCGACATCATCCTGCTCTGCAGCGGCGCTCATGGTTTCCACGTGCTCGAGCCGCTCGAGATGTTCGAGATCAAGCAAGGTCCCTATTCCGGCGAGAACGACAAGACCCGGTTTGCCGAAGCCTCCCCGTCCGAAATCCGGATCAAAGGCCCAAACCCGTGACCGCACCGTTCATTCCCGTCAACACGCCGCTGCTCGACGGCAACGAAGCCGATTATCTCGCCGAATGTATCCGGACCGGATGGATCTCCTCTGAGGGACCGTTCATCAAGCGCTTCGAGCAGGCCATGGCCAAGGCAGCGGGACGACGACACGGCATCGCCGTCACCAACGGCTCGGTCGCGCTCGATATCGCCGTCCACGCGCTTGGCCTCGATGAGGGGTCCGAAGTCATCATCCCGACCTTCACGATCATCAGCTGCGCCGCCGCCCTGGTGCGCGCCGGCCTCGTCCCGGTCGGGGTCGACTGCGATGCCGCGACCTGGAACATGACGGCCGAGGGTGTGGAAGCCGCGATCACGCCGCGCACGCGCGCGATCATGCTGGTCCACATCTACGGTCTACCGGTCGATCTCGATCCGATCCTGGCGCTGGCCCGCAAGCACGATCTGAAGGTGATCGAGGACGCCGCCGAGATGCACGGCCAGACCTATCGCGGCGCGCCCTGCGGCAGCTTCGGCGAAGTCTCGACCTTCAGCTTCTATCCGAACAAGCACGTCACGACCGGTGAAGGCGGCATGATCCTCACCGACGACGACGCGCTCGCCGATCGGCTGCAGGGCTACCGCAATCTCTGCTTCCAGCCGCAGCAACGCTTCGTCCACGAGGAGCTCGGCTGGAACGCGCGCATGACCAACCTCCAGGCTGCGCTTGGTGTCGCCCAGGTCGAGCGTCTGCCGCGCACGGTCGAGATCAAGCGCCGGATCGGCCGGCTCTATGACGAACATCTCGCAGGCCTCAACCGCATCCGCCGCCCCGTCGCCCGCACTGGCTATGCCGACAACATCTACTGGGTCTACGGCGTCGTGTTGAACGACGACGTGCCGTTCGACGCCAAGGAAGCGATGCGGCGCCTCGGCGAAAGGGGCATCGGGACCCGGCCGTTCTTCTGGTGCATGCATGAGCAGCCGGTGCTGCGCCGGATGGGCCTGATGCGCGACGAAAGTCATCCGAATGCGGAATACATCGCCCGGCGCGGTTTTTACCTGCCGAGCGGGCTTGCCCTGACCGACGACGAGATCGCGCGCTCGGCCGCGGCGCTGAAGGAGATCCTGGCGTGACGGTGTTCGCCGACTACGCGCCCTGGTATGATCTTCTCTATCAGGACAAGGATTACGCGGCCGAGACGGCATTCGTCGAAGCGCGCCTGCGCGACCACGGCGTTTCCTCTGGCAAGCTGCTCGATCTCGGCTGCGGCACCGGCCTGCACGCGCTCGCCTTCGCGCGCCAGGGGTGGAACGTTGCCGGCATCGATCTCAGCTTCGAGATGATCGCGCGCGCCAAGACGCGCGCCGGGCAAGCCGGGCTGTCGATTCCGTTCCGGCAGGGTAATGCCTGCGAGACGGGTCCCGAACGCGATTTCGATGCAGTGGTGTCGCTGTTCCACGTCGCAAGCTATCAGACCAGCCGCGATGCGCTGAAGGCCATGTTCTGCACGGCCCATGCGGCGTTGAAGCCGGACGGCGTCTTCTTCTTCGACTATTGGTACGGCGGCGCGGTGTTGGCGCAGGGCGTCGAGACGCGCGTCAAGGTGATCGAGCAGAAGCCGCTGCGCCTCACCCGCATTGCGCAATCCGATCATGACGAACAGGCCGCGACCGTCACCGTGAACTACACCCTGTTCTGCGAGGACCTGGATCGCGCCACGATCAAGCGTGTCGATGAAGCGCACCACATGCGCTACTGGTTTCCGTTCGAGATCGACGCGGCGCTCGTGGCAAGCGGCTTCCAGGGCGCCGCTCACGCTGCATGGTTGACGCAGGACGCGCCGAACTCGAAGAGCTGGGCGGCCTATGCGATCGCCAGAAAGAGTGTTGCACCGTGAGACCGCTGCGGCTCGCCGTGATGCTGGAACAGGCGCTCGAGGTCGGCGGCGGCTTCCAGCAGCCGCTCAATGACCTGCTCTGGCTGCGCGACTGGGCGGCTAAGTCGGGCAACGAGATCGTGGTGTACTCGCCCTATCCGAAGACCCTGGACATCCTGAAGGAGTTCGGCGTCGCGGCGCGCCTGCTCAAGTTCGGCCCGCTCGACCATGTCTTCCTGTTCCTGAAATATTGCGGGCCGTTCGATCTCGTCCAGATCGCGCTGAAGCTGAAATCGCCGTTCGAGCGTGCGCTGATCCGCGACGGCATCGACGTCGTGCACTTCACGTCGACCTCGAAGCGGCACCTGCTGCTCTACGAGCTGCCGTTCATCATCACGATCTTCGACGGCTGCCACCGCGACGCGCCGGAGTTTCCGGAAGTGAGGACGTTCGGCGAATTCGAGCGCCGTGAGATCCTGTTCGGCCTCGCCAGCACCAAGGCCGCGGTGGTGATCGTCAACGCGCCGGAGCTGGTCGACGATCTCTGCCGCCGCTATGCCATGGAAAAAGAGCGCGCGGTCTGCATCCCGTTCTCGCCCTCCACCTATGTCAGCCAATCCACGTCCGACGCCGCAGACGACGAGGCGGTGCTGTCACGATACCGCCTCGAGCCCGGCTATCTGTTCTATCCAGCGCAATTCTGGCCGCACAAGAACCACATGACGCTGCTCGCGGCGCTCGCAAGCTTGCGCGAGCGGGGCATCACCGAACGGCTGGTGCTGTGCGGATCGGATCGCGGCGGCCGCGACAAGATCGATGCGGCGATCCGCACCTTTGGCCTGTCGGACCAGATCTCCATCATCGGCTTCGTCGAGTCCGCCGAGCTCGGCGCGCTGTATCGCGGCGCCTCGGCGCTGGTGATGCCGAGCTATTTCGGCCCGACCAATCTTCCACCGCTGGAAGCCTGGGCGGTCGGCACGCCCGTGATCTATCCCGAGGCCTTCAAGGCCCAGGCCGGCGACGCCGCGATCCTGTTCGACTATGACGACCCGCGCTCGCTCGCGGATGCGATCGTCAGCCTGCGTACCGACGGCACGCGCGAGCGGCTGCGCGCGGCCGGTCACCTCCGCCTTGCGCAGTTTGCCGAGGAGACCAACGCCGGCCACCAGCAATTCGCCCGTCATCTCGAACGATTGAAGCACCGTCTGGCGTTGACCGCGCGTTGAATAGCAACAGCTAGGCAGGAATCAGCGCCCGCAACCGCTCGCGCAGAGTTGTGCTCAACAGCGGGCTTGCGAGCATGCCGACCGCGGTCAGCCAGATCGCGCATTGCACGATGAAGTGCACGAGCCCGCTCCCCGGCACCAGTACGATGATCGCCTGCCCGATCAGCCAGCCTGCTCCCACGACAATAACGGCCATGAGCATCAGGAAGGCGATGTGCTTGAACGGATGATGCAGGGTCTGGCGCATGACGATCAGCGCGAGCAGTCCGAACTGGATGAGGATGTCGCTTGCGACCACCGCGAGCGCGGCACCAAGCGGCCCCAGATGCGGGATCAGGACGAAGGACAGCGCCAGGAAGACCACGAGCTGGAGGCCCTTGGTCCGGATCAGGAGATCGCCGCGATTGCTGTGATTGGCAAAGACCAGAGCCAGCAGCGATGGCGCGACGGCCGCCGAGCCGAGCAGCAGCATCACCGTGAGCGGCGCGTCATAGGGGATGCTGCCATGGGTCCACAACGCGAAGAAGTCCGGCCAAAACGGCAGCAGGCCCGCGACGATCAGGCACGCCAGGGCCGTCACGAACACCGAGCCATGCGCGTAGAGCCGGCGCAGCCGATCCTTGTCGCCGACCGCGTGGTCGTGGCCGAGCTCGGCGGCGAGCGGCAGCGTCACCTGGAGGCAGAGACCGCGCACCAGGCTCGCGATCACGCGCGTCAGGCCCCATTGCGCCACCGCGACGCGGTTCGTAACCAGCGCGGAGACGAGCAGCACGGGGACGTTGACGAGCGCAAGCTCGGTGATGTTGGCGACCGCGAAGGGCACCGCGCGGCCGAATTGCCCGAGGCTCCAGCGCAGCGATGGCGACACCAACGGCGGCTTGCCGGCGCGGCGCAGGAACGGAAACAGTCGCGGCGCGTCGAACGCAGCGAGCAGGATCGCGAACAGGAGCTGCATCGACACGAAGGCTATCGCGACCGCAAGCAGGCTGCCGAACAATGCGAGCGCCGCAAGCTGGGCGATCTGTCCAAGCAGCAGCGCGGCGTTTTGCAGCCAGACCGTCCGGCCGTAATGGCCGCGCACCCGATAGAGGCCGGAGACGAGGTTGGCGGGGACGGTCAGAAGCATGCCCAGCGTCATCACCAGCATCGCAGCATCGAATGTCGGCGCGGCCTGAAAGCCGAGCACCGCCGATGGCGGCGCGAGGACCACCGCCGCGCACAGCAGGACACCCAGCACCGCCACGATGGCGAGATAGATCCGCAGCAGGGCCGAATAGAAATTCGCCGTGCGCCCGTCGCAATCGGCGCAAGCCTTGAACGCGAGAAAGCGGTTGATCGCGCGAAGCTGCAGTCCGGCATCCGCCACGACGACGAGGCTTCCCGCCGCATAGATCGCGAGCCAGGCCGCGAGCATGTCGCCGGTCCAGACATGCAGGAAGGCCGGGATGAGCAGGAGCTGCTGAGACAGCCCCAGCGCCATCTGGACCAGGTTGGCGGACCAGCCCTGCAAGAGGCGGCGGCCGCGACTGATGCCGGCAGGTCTGCTCGAACCGTCGGCCGTGCCGGGCCCGTCAATTTGCTTGTCGGTCAAGCCGCGTCCTTCCCGTCAAGCAAACGGCCGCGCGCCCACGAGCGCTCAGAGCCCATCCGACTCGCCGTTCTTCGGCGTCGAGCGCGGCACGAAGGGAGAGAACGACGGATCGGCCGGGCCCGGCATCGTCAACTTGCCCCCGGCATCTGCAGGCGGGCTCGCGGCAGCGGCTGGGTCCGGCCGCTGGAGCACCAGCACCTCGCTGCGCTCGCCCTGCTTGAACGTCACCTCGCGCGGCTGCACCGAGGTCAGCGACCAGCCTGCGAGCGATTCGCCCTGCCGCAGACGCACGACCTTCTGATCGGTGCGGTTGACGAGAATTGCGATCGCATCGCCCTCGCCCACCACGGCCCCGACCAGCGACAACGGCGGCGGCGCCTCGACTGGCTTGGGCAGCGGCGCGGGACTTTCCTCGACCGGCGATGCGGCGACCGCGCGCGGCGGCGGCCGGCGCATGGCCGAGAAGATCGGGCGTTCCTGAGTCGCGGTCAGCGCCGAGAGCGGCACCGACCACAGCGGATTGCCGCGAGGAATGGGCTTGCCTGGCGCCTGCTGCGCGGGCCGCGCGATCGGCTTCATCGTCCCGACATCGACACTTTCAGCTGGATTGCCCGCCGCGTCGTCCGACAGGACATCAACGCGCGATGAGGTGGCCGCCATGGTCCCGGCCATGCCCAGAACCATGCACAGCGCGGCCAATCCTGTCGGCCTCAGCCACCCGGACATCGACATTCCCCTGCGACCACCGGCCGCGCCACGCGACGGCGAGGCATCCGCGCCAAACTAGTTCCGATCTGCGGCGTCATCAACCCACACCGTCCGGCCCAACCCGACGCGCAGGTCCAAATCTGCCCCGCACCTGTTGCAATGCATGAATATGTTGCCCGATGGCCACGATGGCTGAAAATGCAAAGCGAAACAGGGAGGAAGCCGGCGCAAATGGATATCCGTTCATTGCAGGCCGTTGCGGCGCCATGAGATCATGGCATGGGCGCCGGGCCTCGGCACGCGCCCCGGTTGCATGTTTGCGATGATTTCTTTGCTGATTTGAGACGATCGGATGGCTGGACCGACAATGGCAGGTGGAAGGATTGGATACGGGCTGCGATCCGTCACGCGCCACTCGCTGGCCATACTCCTCGCCACCACGGCGCTCGGCGTCGTCGCCGCGCATGCCGTGGACGGCACGTGGACGGGCGGCTCCTCCGACTGGACGGATCCAACCAACTGGTCCTCCAATCCGAGCGTGCCCGACGAGACCGCAACCTTCACCAACACCGGAAGCACGGCGGTCGACAACAACAACGGTGTCGTCAGCATCGGCACGATCCAGTTCGCGAACACCTCGCAGGCTTATACATTCACGATCGGCAACCCGTTCATCGTCAACGCCACGGGCATCATCAACAACGATACGGTCAATACCCAGACCTTCCAGGTCACCTCCGGCAACAATCTGGTGTTCCAGAACAGCAGCACCGCGAGCGGCGGCGCCGGGGCCGTGACGATCACGAACGATGTCGGCGGCAACGTCAACTTCATCCAGGACAGCACGGCGGGAACGGCAAGCCTCGCCAACAGCGGCTTCGTCACGTTCGAGGATTCGGCCTCTGCCGGCAGCGCCCAGATCACCAACAATGCCACCGGTCAGATCGATTTCTTCACCAACGCCTCGGCCGGCACGGCGACGATCAACAACGGCGCAGGCGGGGTGCTGAACTTCCACAACACCACCACCGCCGCCACCTCGTCCATCATCAACGACGGAACGGTGAACTTCGACGGCTCCGCCACCGCAGGCAGCGCCACGATCACCACCAACAACGGCGCGACGACGAACTTCACCGGCACCTCTAGCGGCGGCAGCGCCAAGTTCATCACCAATGCCGGCGGCACGGTCGACATCTCAGGCCTGACCAGCGGCGGCACGACGGCCGGCTCGATCGAAGGCGCCGGCAATTATGTTCTCGGCGCCAACACGCTCACCACCGGCAGCCTCAACACCTCGACCCAGGTCGACGGCATCATCTCCGGCACCGGCGGCCTGACCAAGGTCGGCACCGGCACGCTGACGCTGGCCGGCACCAACACCTATGCCGGCGCAACGACGATCTCGGCCGGAACGCTGGCGATCTCGGGCTTTGGCAGCATCTCGTCATCCAGCGTCGTCACGGTGGACACGACGTTCGACATCTCGGCGTCCGCGGTTCCGTTCAACGCCATCACGACGCTCGCCGGCACTTCCTCCGGCGTCGTCAACATGGGCAGCAACGGGCTCGTGATCACCAACGGCTCCACCGAGTTCGCGGGGGTGATCCAAGGCACGGGCGGGCTCGAGGTTTTCGGCGGAACCCAGACGCTCTCGGGCGTGAACAGCTACAGCAACGCCACCCAGATCGACGCGGGCGCGACGCTGGCGCTGAAGGGCAGCGGCTCGATCGCGAATTCGCTCTACGTTGGATTCGCCGGCGCAGGCGCAACGTTCGATATTTCCCAGACCACGTCCGGCGCGTCGGTGACCCGGCTCTTGTCGTTCGGTCCCAACGGCGTCGTTGCGCTGGGATCGAAGACGCTGACCGTCACGGTCGGCAATTCCTTCGGCGGCGTGATTCAGGACGGCGGCATCGGTGGCGGCACCGCCGGCAACCTCGCCATCGCGAGCGGAGCCGTGCAGCAGCTCTACGGCATCAACACCTATACCGGCACCACGACCATCGCGAGCGGCGGCGAACTGGATCTCATCAACGCCGGCGGCAGCGACGGCAGCATCGCGACCTCGAGCAATGTCATCGCCAACGGCGTCTTCGACATCTCGGCCTTGAGCACCGGCACCTCGATCAGGTCGCTGTCGGGCTCGGGCGCGGTCAATCTCGGCGCCAACACGCTGACGATCACCAATGGCAACAGCACCTTCGCCGGCGTCATCGACGATGGCGCCGCGGGTGGCGGCCTCACGCTCGCCGGCGGCACGCAGACGCTGACTGGCATCAACACCTATACCGGCGCCACCGCCGTGAACGGCGGCACGCTGGTGGTGGACGGCTCGATCCTGAATAGCCCGGTCACCGTCAACGCCGGCGGCACCCTCGCCGGCAGCGGCACGATCGCCGGCGTCGGGGTCAATGGCGGCACGCTGGCGCCCGGCAGCGCGGCGAGCCCGTTCGGCCCGATGACGATCAGCGGATCGCTGACCTTTACCGCCGCCTCGACCTATCTGGTGCAGGTCTCCTCGACCAACGCCAGCCTCACCCAGGTCACGGGCGCGACCGACCTCGGCGGCGCGACCGTGCGCGCGAACTTCACCTCAGGCACGGTCAAGAAGCAGTACACGATCCTGACCGCGGCCGGCACCCTGGTCGGCAGCACCTTCAATCCGACCGTTTTGTCGAACATGCCGACGCTCAACGCGACGCTGAGCTACGACGCCAGCACCGTGTTCCTCAACGTCAACGTCAATTTCGCGCAAGGCGGCGGGCTCAACGTCAACCAGCAGAACGTCGCGAATACGCTGACCAATTTCTTCAACACCACTGGCGGCATTCCCGCGGCCTTCGCTGCGCTGTCGCCGGCGGGGCTGACGACCGCCTCGGGTGAGCTCGGCACCGGCATCATCCAGTCCGCGATCAATGCCGACGGCCAATTCCTGAACCTGATGCTCGACCCGACCGTCGTCGGACGCAGCGGCGGCTTCGCCAAGGCGGGCAGCGTCGCCCAGTTTGCCGAGAGCGATAACGCAGCCTCCTATGCGTCGATGCGGCCGGCCACCGCGCGCGAGCGCGAGGCTTATGCGATGGCGACCAAGGCGCCGCTGCTGTCCTCGCAGCCGAGCAGCCGCTGGAGCGTCTGGACCGCGGGCTATGGCGGCTCGGCCGAGGTCGGCGGCAATGCCACGGTCGGCTCGCAGGATTTGACCGCGCGGGTCTGGGGCGGCGCGGCCGGCGCGGACTATCGGGTCTCGGTCGACACACTGGTCGGCTTCGCGCTCGGCGGCGGCGGGCTGAACTACTCGCTCGCCAATGCGATGGGCTCGGGCTCGGCCGATTTGTTCCAGGCCGGCGTCTATGGCCGGCACAATTTCGGACCGGCCTACATCTCGGCCGCACTCGCCTATGGCTGGCATGACGTCACCACCAACCGCACCGTAGCGCCGGGCGGCTTCGACCAGCTCCAGGGCCGCTTCAAGGCCGACACGTTCTCGGCCCGCTTCGAGGGCGGCTATCGCTTCACGACGCCGCTGATCGGCATCACGCCCTACGCTGCGGCACAGGTGACGAACTTCAACCTGCCGAACTATTCCGAAGTCAGCCTCAATGGCGGCGGGCTGTTCGCGCTGAATTACGCTTCGCAATCGCTGACCGACACCCGCTCCGAGCTCGGCCTGCGCACCGACAAATCGTATGCGATGCAAAACGGCGTGCTGACGCTGCGTGGCCGCGCCGCCTGGGCGCACGACTACAATCCGGACCGCGCCGTCACCGCTCTGTTCCAGACCCTGCCGGGCACCAGCTTCGTCGTGAACGGCGCCAGGGTCGATGCCGACTCCGCGCTCGTCAGCGCCAGCGCCGAGATGAAATGGTTGAGCGGCTTCTCGATCGCCGGCACCTTCGACGGCGAGTTCTCCGGCAACGTCACCAGCTATTCCGGCAAGGGCGTGTTCAAGTACAGTTGGTGACCCGGCGAGCCCGCCGGTGAGCTGACGATCCCGCCCTACTTCCCCGCCTGCCACTGGCCCGAGACGCCCAAAATCACCCTGACGCGACCGGCGCCGGCGTCGCTCAACGCCGTCGTCTGCGGCACCTGGACGTCGAGCTGATCGACGAACAGGAACGGCATGCCGGCCTCGAGATCGTACAGCAGCCTCTGAAGCGCCGGCTGCTCGAGCTCGCAGCTCACGACGAGGCCGACGAAGCCGTCCTTCGCTTGCGCGCCGGACACATCGACCTGCGAGGACTGAACCTGGCCGCCGACATTGCCGACCGCAGCGGCAACGCGCTGCAGCAGATTGGCGCCGGCGACCGTCACGGTCGGTCCCTCCAGGAACGGCGTGCCGGGATGCTCGGCCATTGCCGCCGCGGCGTTCTTGGTGCCGCCCTTGCGGCCGCGAAACTGGTCGAGCAGGTCGGAGGTCTGCGCCAGCGCCTGGCGATGGGCGAGAATTTCGGCGATCGACAGCCCCGCCGTCAGCAACAGCGCGCCGGCAACGGCCACATAGAGCGTGACCGCGATCAGCGGCGAGCTCGCAAGCGCCCGCGCGACCGCATTGCCGCCGGTGACTTTTGCGCTGCTCATGGCACGTTCCTCGGCTCGATCTGCGCCTCGATGTGGAAGCGCTCACCGGGATCGGAGGAGTTGCGCGTGGTCGGGGCGTAAAAGGTCGCGCGGGTGAAATGCTGCGACTGCTCGATCAAGGGGATCAGCGAGGGCGCATCGCGGGTGATGCCGCCGATCTGTACTTTGTTGGCCGCCAGATGCAGCTCGGTGACATAGGTGTGGTCCGGCAACACCCGGCTCAGCGTTTCCAGCACGATCACGCTCGCCGGCGTCTCGTATTTGCGGCGTTCGAGCAGCGCGAGCGGCGAGCGCCCGCCGCCGTCGCTGCCGCGGAGCGCGGCGCGGCGCTGGGTGATCTGCCGTTCGAGCTCCCTCTCCTGCGCGCTGAGGCTGTCGGCCAGATAGCTTGCGGCGACCGATCCGACCACCGCTGCGACGGCAGTGAGAGCCAACACCGCCTGCAGCGCCCGGCTCAGCCGCGCCGGGTCGACCGCGCCGCGCGATCTCTGCTCGAACACCTTGATGCGTCCGCCCCCGGTCGCCTCCGTCGCGATCGCGACCGCCGACGGATGGAAGGACGCCACGGCCTCGACATAGCTCATCGCCACCTTGCGCGGCGCCGCGGCGATCTCGGTCGTGATGCTGTCGCTGCCATGCGGCGCCGGGGCGCGGCAGCCGAACACGGCTTCGCTCGCGTTCCACGGCGTCAGCCGGTCGATCTGCGCCCGCACGATGCCGTCGAGGAAATCGGCCGCGCGCGCAGGCAGCTCCAGCGGACGAAACAGGAAGCGCGACGGCCGCAGCACGATCTCGACGCGGCTGCCACGGACGATCTGCGCGAGATTGGCGCCTGAAAACTTGCCATCCGCGAACGCGATCTCCTTCGGGGCGTTCTCCGCCTTCGCCGCCTCCAGCGCGAACGCGCCGGTCTCGCTTTCGACCAGCCGTACCACCCGCGGCGACACGGTCCGCTCCAGGGCGCGCACGAGCGTGCCGGCCACGGTGCCGGTCCAGGCATCGAGAATGGCGCGGAGAGAATCGAGCGAGCTCATCTCACAGAGGCTTTCCGGCGGAGCCGTCGACGGCGTTGTGCCACGACAATACACGATACGGCTCATCGCCGCTTTCGAGAAGCAGGATGACGATCTCCGCCGAGCTCCGCCGATGCGACGGCAGCTCGACCGCGACCGTCAGCCGGTACGCCTTCGAGCCCTCGACCGTCACATTGGTGCCGCCGGCAAGCCCGACCAAGGCTCGGGAATCGACGTTGGGGTCGGCGCGGTCGCGCAGCACCTGTTGCAGCATCCCGGGCGTCATGCCCGGCAGCGCCGCCACCACCTGCGGCGCGGCGTCGAGCACGTTCACCGCCCGCATGTTGCTGAACACGGTGACGAAGGGCAGCACGCGCTCCACGACCGCGGCCGGAATGCCGCGCACCAGCCAGAGCTCCTCGCTGTGCGGAAACGGCGCGTGGCGCGGCAGATAGGGCGCGCCGAGCGTGCGATAGTAGGAATCCTCCGGATTGTCCTGGCCGGGCTCCGTCGACGAGCGCCAGGCCAGGATCCGGTCGGCATAGACGGGCGCATCCGTCGCGGACACACCGAGCGCCGTCATCAGGCCCGACAGCAGCGGCTTCGGCGCCATGTTGAGATCGACGCGCGCCGCCTCCGAGCGGAACGTCACGCTCACCCGTCCGGTACCGACGCGGGCATTGAAGGTGCCGCTGGTCGGACGCGTCGCCTCGTTCTGCGCCGTCAGGCGGTAGGCCGCAAGTTCGATCCCCGCGTTCACCAGCGCATCGGCCTGCACCCTGTCGGCACTGACGGCGACCGTGACCGCCGTGTTGGTGACATAGGTCAGGTAGATCAGCGCCAGCGCCGCCAGCGCCGCCAGCATCCAGAGCACGGCGACCACGATGAAGCCGCGGCTCTCGGCAAGCCTCGCCTGGTCGTGCCTTGAGCCGCTCACAACTGCTGCTCCTGTTTCTCCGCCTGCTGCGGCCGGGTACGCGCCGTGACGCAAGTCGCCGGATTCTTGGCCCGCGCGCATTCGGCCGGCGCCGTGATGTGCGGGACCACCGCGCCCGAGACCGCGAGCACCTGGCCGGTCGCGCTGTCGCGCACGGTGATACGGATACGGTCCGGCAGCTGCGCCTGCCCGCGCCAAATCGGCTGCCACTGACCGTCCGGTCCGGCATAGGCGAAGCTCACGCGGAACGGCGCCCGGATCAGCACGACCTGATCGACGAAGCGGATCTGCCCGTCGGTGGGCATCGGTTGGAACGGCGCGCGCTCGCGCACCAGCGCCAGTCCCTGCGCGTCGGCCTTTTCGATCAGGCGGACGAATTCGAGGCCCGGACGCGTGCTCGGACCGATTGCCGTGCGCAGGAAGGTGACCGACAATTCGGCGCCGTCGAACAGCGGCACCCTGGCATCGCCATTCAATGTAATTTGCTCGGCAACCGTGAGGTCGGCGACGATGCGGTCGAGACCGGTTGCGAGACGCTCGGCCCGCTGCACGCGGGCAATGCCGCGATTCCAGTTCGGCAGCCATTGCGCCGTCACGGTCGCCAGCGCCGCCAGGATGACAGTCATCAGCAGGGTTGCGAGCAACACTTCGAGCAGGGTGAAGCCGGCTTCGTCGGCAAGTGTGCGGCGCAGGCGCTTCATTGCCAGACGCTTCATTGCGAAGCCCTCGGCACCAGCTTCACCGTCGTGACCTGGATGGCGCTGCCGTCGGCGCGCTGGAGGCGCAGATTGACGGCCAATGGCATGAAGCGATCGCTGGCGGGATCGCCGCCCGGCACGTTCATCGGCGCAACGTCGACCCGCCAGCGGCTGCCGGCGAGATCGCCGCTGCGCCGGCCGGGCTTCAGCAGGGAGCGCGCCGGCAGGTCCGCAAGCAGGGTCTCGGCCGTGCCGGCGAGTGCCAGCCGCTGGTCGATCGCGCGCGTGCCCTTCGCCGTCGTGGCGATGACCGAGCCGATCGTCCCGAGCACGACCGCGATGATCGCGAGCGCGACCAGCGCCTCGATCAGGGTGAAGCCGGCGTTATCAGAGCAGCTTCTGCGGGACAATCTCGACGCCTCCGGTCAGCCAGTTGACGCGCACCTCATATCCCATGCCGGGCCGCGCCAGCGCGATCACCCCGCCGCACGACATGCCCGATGGAAAGAAATCGATCGACCGCCCCGCGGCCCGGTCGGCACAGCGCGAGGCCAGCATCGCCTGCACCACCACGTCGCCGGGCAAGCGGATGGTCCGCCCGGTGACGCCGGAACGAATCGCGCGCGCCTCCGCATCCACCTGGGTCGCCACCCTGGTTTGCCGGCGCAGCGCGGCGTTGCGGTCGGCTTTCAGCAGCGCCGCAGTCTCGACCGCATAGCTCTCCAGCCTGGCCCGCGTCGTCGTACGCGGGACAGCCGGCAGGATGATCGCCGCGAGCAGGCCGATGATCGCGAGCACGCACAGGATCTCGATCAGCGCAAAGCCGCGCGTCTCGCCAATGCCCTCAGCGCGCGCCGCTGACAATGTCGGCCGCCGTTCCACTGCCGCCTTCCTGACCGTCCGACCCCAGCGATATGATCTCATAGGGCGCGCTCGCGCCCGGCGCGCGATAGACGTAGATGTGACCCCAGGGATCGCTCGGCACGACACCGCCGCGCAAATAGGGCCCATTCCAACCGGCCTGGTTGGAGTTGCGGGTCAGTGCGGAGAGGCCTTCGTTCGACGTGGGATAGCGGCCGAGATCGAGAAAGTAGAGATCGAGCGCGCTGGAGAAGCTCTCGATCTGGATCTTGGCCGCCTTCGCCTTGGACTCGCTGAGATAATTCAGCACCCGCGGGCCGACCAGCGCCATGATCATCCCGATGATGGTGATGACGACCAGCATCTCGACCAGGGTGAAGCCCGCCTCCCCGCGGGCCGCGCGCCGACGACCCCGCTTTGACGATCGATGTTTCGTCACCTCAAATCCCTCCAACTATCAATTCAACCGACAATCTGGCTCACCGACATCAGCGCCGTCATCACCGACGTGATCAGGCCGCCGACGACCAGCGAGATCGCGATGATTGCCGCCGGGCCCGCGATGCCGACGGCGCGGTCCAGCGTGCGCTGCAATTTGGCCTCATAGAATTCAGCGACGCGGCCCGACAGCATCGGCAATTGCCCGGTCTCGTCGCCGAGCCGGAGCATGCGCACCGCCATGGCGGGCAGCGCCTCCGTCTCGGCCAGCGCGTCGGACAGTTTCGAACCATGGCGAACGCGGTCAGCGGCATCGCTCCAGACCGCGGACGGGCCGGTCGTCGCCATCATGTCGACGAGGATGCGCAGCGTAATGGTGAGATTGACGCCGCTGCCGAGCAGCAGGCCGAGATTGCGGCAGAACAGCGCCGTCCGGTACGCGCTCATCACGTTGCGGATTGCCGGCAGCCGCGTGATCGCATTGGCGACGGCGCGGCGGACGCGCTCTTGCCGAAGCAGCAGCCACGCCACCCCGATAGTGACCGCAAGACCAGCCAACACCGCATCGGAATTGCCGCGCAGGAAGGTGGAGATGTTGAGGAAGACGCCGACGACGGGATCGATCTTGGCGCCGAAATCCTGCAACACGGATGCGAACTGCGGCAGCACGAAGGTGAGGAAGAACAACAGCACGCAGCCCGCCGCGCCCAGCACGAACAAGGGATAGCGGATTGCATCCGACAGCCGCCGCCGCAACGCCTCGCTGCGGGTACGCTCGCCGGCCAGCACCTCCAGCACCTGGTCAAGCGAACCCGAGGCCTCGCCGACCCGCACCAGCGCGACATACATCGGCGGAAACAGCCCCTCGTGCCGCGCCAGCGCTTCGGCAAAGCTCTCGCCCGCGACGACCCGCGAACGGATGTCGGCAACGACCGGGCGCAGGCGGCCGAAATCGGGATCGGTCGCGAGCAGCTCCAAGCCGTCGTTGATGCGGGCGCCGGCGCGCAACAGCAGCGCAAGGTCGCGGGTGAGGATGGTGACGTCTTCCGGCTTCGGCCTGTTGAAGAGGCTGGACACGCGGCCCGCCGAGCTGCCCTCCTCCGGCGTGACATTGTCGACCAGCACGAGACCGAGCCGCTCGATCCGCTGCGCGACGTCGCCCGGCGCAGGCGCGGCAATGGCGCCGGAGACCAGTTCGCCGTTGGCGTTGAGCGCGCGGTAGCGATAGTTCGGCATGCGTTAGCGCACCGTCGTGACGCGGAAGACCTCGGGCACGGTGGTGAGCCCCGCCCGGCATTTGGCCACCGCATCCTCCAGCATCGTCGTCATGCCGCCCCGCATCGCGGCGGCGTCGATCGAATGGGAGTCGGTCTGCGGGCCGATCAGCGCGCGCACCTCGTCGGACATTTCGAGGATCTCGAACACGCCGTTGCGGCCGCGATAGCCGGTGCCGCCGCAGCGTTCGCAGCCGCCGGCCGCGTGCACGACCTCGCCGCACTTGAAGCCGATCACCGCAAAGCGCGGGTCCTCGGCGAGATCCGCCTCGGTCAGCGCATGCGGGACCTTGCAGCGGTCGCACAGCACGCGCACCAGGCGCTGCGCCACCACCGCGCGCAGCGTCGACTTCAGCAGGAAGCCCTCGATGCCGAGATCGATCAGGCGCGGTACGGCGGCCGCGGCCGTCTCGGTGTGCAGCGTCGTCAAGACGAGATGGCCGGTGAGTGCCGCGTGAATCGCGATATGCGCGGTCTCGGCATCGCGGACTTCGCCGACCATGATCACGTCGGGGTCCTGGCGGACGAAGGCGCGCATGGCGGAGGCGAAGGTCAGTCCGATCGACGGCTTGACCTGGGACTGGTTGATGCCGGGAATCTCGTATTCGACCGGATCCTCGATGGTGAGGATCTTGCGCGTCGGCTCGTTCAGGATCGACAGCATGGTCGCGAGCGTCGTGGTCTTGCCACTGCCGGTCGGTCCGGTGACCACGATCATCCCGTGCGGCATCGCGAGCAGCCGCGTCATCACGCTCTCGTCGCGCGCGGCGAGACCGAGCTTGCTCATCTCCAGCAGGCCGCGGTCGCGCGGCAAGAGGCGGATGACGGCGCTCTCGCCGTGCTGCGTCGGCATGGTCGCGACGCGGACGTCGATCTCGCTGCGCCCGACCCGCACCCGGGCCGCGCCGTCCTGCGGCAGGCGCCGCTCGGCGATGTTGAGGCTGGCGAGAATCTTGATGCGCGAGATCAGCGCCTGCGGCGGAATGCCGTGCGGCGACGGCAGCGCGCGCAACAGGCCGTCGACGCGCATGCGCACCGTGAGCCCGGCACGGAACGGCTCGACGTGGATGTCGCTGGCACGCAGATCCACCGCGCGTTCCAGGAGATCGTTGAGCGCGCGCACGACCGGAGCGCCGCTGGCGAGATCGCGCAGGCTCTCGATGTCGTCGTCTGACTGCTGCGCAACGTTCCTGCCGCTTCGATCGGCATTTGCATCGTCGGCATCGGCCCGTTGATCGAGCACCGTGGTGATGTCCTCGTATGAGGCGACGACGACATCGACCGGTGCTCCGAACACGATTTCGGCGGCGCGAATGGCCGCCGTGTCGGAGGGGTCGGCGACAGCCAGCCGGAAAACATCGTTGGGCGCACTGAAAGGAAAGATGGTGGATTCACGCAGGAAGCGGCGCGAGAAGCCGTCGAGGCAAGGCGTGGCCGCGAGCAGTTGCGGAAGGCTCAGCCGCGGCAGACCAAAATGGTCGGAGACTTCATCCGCGAATTCGGCCGCGGAAAGATCGGTGGCCTCCCACAATTCACGCAAGGGACGCGTGAGCGCGGGGGTGGCCGATTTGTCGACATGGGCATGCGCCCGCGGCGGCAATGAGTATTTTTCCAGGAGGTGCTGTCGGAAGCTATCTGCGGAGCGGTCGCGCATCGCATTCACAGCATTGACCTTGTTACCTGAATGCAACAACCTCGACGGGACATGGAGCGCCCTTTGCCCTTGACTTATTTATTAGCAAAAACATAATCGTGGCGCAAATTATTGCGCGTCCGAACCAAGGGGGGATCGGATGCAATTTTCAATCACTTCCAGCGTTGGCAGGCGTATTTTGTTTAAGGTGGTCCAACCGCTTTTGCGCCTTCGCTCAGCGTTGTCTGGAACGCTCCTCCTGCTGTCGTCCGCCTTCGTGCTCGGCGCCTGCATCGTGACCGCCGACCAGTCGATCGAAGCCGATCCAAAGGACCCGCGCGCCCAGGACATCGCCGACAAGGTCCGCTCCCTCGATCTCCAGCCACGTCAACCTGCGGATGCGGGCGCCAGCGGCATTGCGCAGGCAAGATCCTCGAAGCCGGCGATCTATCTCAGCGATGGTGCAACGCCGCAAGGCGGCGCGCTGGCCGAGCGCGACGATGCCGGCGGCAGCGGTTACGACCTCAATTTCGAGAACGCGCCTGTTACCACCGTCGCAAAGGTCATTCTTGGTGATGTACTCAATGTCGGCTACACGATCGACCCGCGGGTACAGGGAACCGTGACCCTGGCCTCGGTGCGGCCGGTGCCCAAGGCGGATGCGCTCTACGTGCTGGAGAACGCGCTACGCATGTCCGGTGTCGCGCTGGTCCGTGACCGCGCCGGCTATCGCCTGCTGCCGGCGCCGGAGGCCGGTCCCGGCGGCGTCGACCGCTCGTTGAACGCCGCAGCCGGCCAAGGCGTCACCGTGGTGCCGCTGCGCTACGTCTCGGCGCAGAATATCTTCAAGCTGCTCGATGCCTTCGGCGTGAAGGCCCAGACCATGCGTCCCGACAGCGCCCGCAACACGCTGATCGTCAGCGGCAGCGGCACCGACCGGGCGACCGCGGTCGACACCATTCTCTCCTTCGACGCCGACTGGATGCGCGGGCAATCGGTCGGCATCTTCCCGGTGCGAAATTCCACGCCGGAGCCGCTGATCGCCGAGATCGAAAAGATCATGGATTCAGGCGAAGGCGGCCTGGGCCAGAACGTGGTGAAATTCCAGCCGATCGGCCGGCTCAACTCGATCCTGGTCGTCAGCCAGAAGCCCGAATACCTCAAGCGTGCGCAGACCTGGATCGCGCGGCTCGACCGCTCCGATACGGATGGCGTGAACCTGAAATCCTATCCGCTGCGCTACGGCAACTCCAAGGCCGTGGTGGCGCTGCTCAATGAGATCCTTTTCAGCCAGAGCGCGACCAGCAGCTCCTCGCTCGACAATTCCGCGGGCCAGATCTCGCCCGGCTCGGGTATCGCGACGTCCTCGTCCGGAACCAATCCGATCGCCTCGCTCAGCGCGCTTCCGACTGCCGCCTCAGGTGCAGCAACCCCGGTCACCGGCGCTCCCGGCTCGGCGCTGGCCGCGCGCCCCGCCCCTGCGGCGGCCGGCGTCCCCGGCCAGGACAACGGCTCCGGCTCGCTGCTCGGCACCGGCGCAAAACCCGTCAACAATGCCATCCTTCAGAACGTGCGGATCACGGCCGACGTCACCAACAACGCGGTGCTGGTCTATGCCAACGCGGAATCGCAACGCGTCGTCGAGCAGACGATCCGGCAAATCGACCGGCCGCAGCGCCAGATCGCCATCGAGGCGACGATCGCCGAAGTCACGCTGAACGACGCATTGAACTACGGCGTCCAGTTCTTCATCGCCAGCAAGCACGGCTCGGTCTCCAACGTCATCGGCGGCGTCAGCAACAGCGCCTCGGTCGGCAGCAACATCGAGCAGCAGACCGGCGCGGTCAACGCCGCCGCCGGCGCGCTGCTCGGCCGCGCGCTGCCCGGGTTCAACTTTCTGATCGGGGCGGAAAACTCCCCGCGCGTGGTGCTCGATGCGCTCCACAACGTCACCACTGTCAAGGTGCTGTCCAACCCGTCGCTGGTCGTGCTGGACAACCAGCCGGCGACCTTGCAGGTCGGCGACCAGGTGCCGTTCTCGACCGGCACCGCGACCGTGCTGACCGCGAACAACACCGTCGTCAACACCATCGACTACAAGAACACCGGCATCATCCTGCGCGTGCTCCCGCGCGCCAACGCCAACGGCAACGTCGTGCTCGACATCGAGCAGGAGATCTCGAGCGTCGCGGCCGGCAGCACAGGTTCGCTGACGCCGACGATCTCGCAGCGCCGGGTCAAGAGCTCGATCGCGGTGACGAGCGGCCAGACCGTGCTGCTCGCCGGCCTGATCAGCGAGACCGAGAACAGGCAACGCCAGGGCATTCCGATCCTCGATTCCATACCCGGCGTGGGCGATGCGTTCTCGCACCAGGGCACGACGCGCGCTCGCACCGAGCTGATCCTGTTCATCCGCCCGACCGTCATCAAGGACGGCGTCGATGCGCACGTCATTGCGGAGGAAATGCGCAGCAAGATGAACAGCCGCCTGGTCGGCACCAGCAATCCCGTGGTCACCGTGAACCCGCCCAAGGCGGCGCGCTAGGGCGTGACGGATCAGGCGGCGGAGGTCGCGACGGGCGCTGCGCTCGCCATCGCCCTGCTGCTCGGCGTGTTCGCAAGCCTCGTGACTGCGCCGGGCGCCGAAGGCCTGTACGGCGCGTTCCTGGCCGCCCTGATGCTTGCGATCGCGGCGAACGATGCGCGCCACTACCGCATTCCGAACGAGCTGACGGGCGCCGCCTTCGCGCTCGCGCTGCTCCGTGCTGGCGCGTTCGTGCCCGATCTCGGCGCGGAGGCGCTGCTCTGGCCGCTGACACGCGCCGCAGCCACAGGCCTGCCGCTGCTGCTGCTGATGGTGCTCTACCGCCGCTGGCGCGGCCGCGACGGGCTGGGGCTCGGCGACGTCAAGCTCGCCGCGGTCTGTGGCGCCTGGCTCGACCTTGCGACCGTGGTCGCGGTGATCGAGCTCGCGGCGTTGCTGGCGATCGGCGCCTATGTCGTCGGTGCGGCCCTGCGGCGGAAGCGGCTGCGCGCCACAGCCTTCCTGCCGTTCGGGCTGTTTCTGGCGCCGGCGATCTGGATCGGCTGGCTGGGCGAGACCTGGTACACGAACTGGCTCGGCGGCTGGCCGGGCTGACGGCGGGGATCGGGATCAAACCGACCCTGCTCACATCAAAACTCGAAAACAACCCCATGCACAGTAGGCGGGGACAGCGTTTTCAAGGACTTACCTGACGGCGCGCGCTCTGCGGATTTTACCTGGCGCTCAGTGCTCGCGGCTCGGCGCCCATTCCAGCGCCCGCAGACGGGCCTGGGCGATCTCTCCGCGCGTCATCTTGGTGGTGACGGCATCGCGGATCCTGGCTCGCGCCTCGCGCGCCGGCGGAGGTGCCGCGGCCGTGGACAGATTGAGCCATTTGGAGGCTTCGACGATGTCCTGCGGCACGCCTTGGCCGCGGTCGTAGAGCAGGCCCAGCGAATATTGAGCGCGGCTGTCGCCCTGCTCCGCCGCGCGCCGGTACCACATCGCGGCTTCCGTGTAGTTCTGCGGCACGCCGCGGCCGGTCTCGAACAGGAAACCGAGATAGGACTGGGCAGCCGCGTTGCCCCGCTCGGCGAGCGGAATAAAGATGCGGGATGCCGTGACATAGTCCTGACGATGGAAAGCGGAGACGCCCTGGCGGAACGATTGGGCATGGGCCGGGATTGCGAAGGCCAGCGTCAGCAGGATGGCGGCACAACCCCACCCCGCCCGTCGCCAAAAACCGCGCGCCTGCGGCGCCGCACGGCAAAACCTGGGATCCGGGCTGTCGAGGGTCTGCATCCCACCTGCTCTCCTTGCACGCAAAGCCAGACTAGTCCGTAGGTATCCCGAAATCCATAGTGCGTACCGGCCACAAAAAAAGGCTTCGGGCGCCTGGCGCCCGAAGCTCGTCGATTGAACCCGATGCCAAACTGCGATGAGACCGGAGCGTCATCGCGCCTTGGTTCGTTGCTTGAGCATGGCCGTTTCGAAAGACGGCTACACGCTCATGCTCTAGTGATATCCGCCAGCGGTAGCCGGTGTCGTGTCCGGAGCGTTACCGTTGATCTGGTTATCCAGATAGGACAGCACGTTGCCGGTCGTGGCTGCGCCGAGATTGTTGACGATCACCGAACGGCCGATCCGGGCTCCCGCAGTGCCGCTGAGGGCAAAGCCCGTGCTCAGATTCTCCGAGATGTTGCTGTTGTTGACCTGGACGTTGGACGATCCCTGCACGTTCAGGCCGACGAAGTTGTTGTGAATAGCCGTGTTGTTGATCAGCACGCGGGTGCTGCCGCCGTTGGTGTTGATGCTGATCCCCGCGCCAGCAGCCGCTGTGCCATTGTGCGAGATCACGCTGTCCCGGATCATGAGCATCGAGTTGAAATTCACCGGATTGGAGAAGATGCCAGTTCCCGACGCGCCGTTGAAGTCCCTGATGAAGCAATGCTCGATGACGACCGAGGCCGCCTGGAGGATGTTGACGCCTTTGACGCCGGTGCCGGCACCTTCGATGTCGAGGCCGCGCAGCACGATGTGATCGGTCGCCGCAGCGTTGATGTTGACGCCGTTGGTGCCGGACCCAAGGATGCTGCCGACGACACCTTCGCAATAGATCGTCATCGCCTTGGTGATGGTCACCGTGCCGAAGCCCGCGGAATCGAGGCAGTTGATCTCGCCGCCCGCGGCGGTCTTCGAAATCGCGCCGGCGAAGGTCTTGCACGGCGCGGTGCGGCTGCACGGATTGACGTCATCGCCGACACCGGAAACCCACGTTCTGGTCGCCTGGGCATGAGCCGGCTGCGACACGGCGAACGGCAAAACCAATCCCGCCAAGAGAGCCCATAGAGCAATACGACGCATTTCAACCTCCCAAATTGAACTGAAGATTTCACGTTGCCAGAAGAAATTCACGAGCAGTTGCGGACTAGTGGTACCCGCCAGCAGTAGCCGGCGTCGTGTCCGGCGCGTTGCCGTTGATCTGGTTATCCAGATAGGACAGCACATTGCCGGAGGTCGCCGCCCCCAGATTGTTGACGATCACCGAGCGGCCGATTCGCACTCCCGCACCACCGGTAAGGGCGACGCCCGTACCCAGATTCTCCGAGATGTTGGTGTTGTTGATCTGGACGTTGGCCGATCCCTGCACGCTCACGCCGACGAAGTTCTTGTGGATGGCCGTGTTGTTGATCAGGCTCCGCGAACTGCCGCCGTTCGTATTGATGCTGATCCCGGCGCCGTCGGCGGCGGTGCCGTTGTGCGAGATCACGCTGTCGCGGATCATCAGCATCGAATTGAAGTTCAACGGGTTGACGAAGACGCCGACGCCGCCCGCGCTGTTGAAGTTCCTGATGAAGCAATGCTCGATGACCACCGAGGCCGCCTGGAGGATGTTGACGCCCTTGATGCCGGTTCCGAATCCGTCGATGTCCAGGCCGCGCAGCACGACGTGATCGGTCGCGGCCGCGTTGATGATGACGCCGGAGCTACCCGCTGCGAGGATGCCGCCGACAACCCCTTCGCAATAGATCGAGATCGCCTTGGTGATGGTCACGACGCCGAACCCGCCGGAGTCGAGACAATTGATCTCGCCGCCCGCCGCCGTCTTCGAGATCGCCCCTGGAAAGGTCTTGCACGGGGCGGTGCGGCTGCAGGGGTTGGCGTCATCGCCCACGCCGGACACCCACGTTCTGGTGGCCTGGGCATGAGCCGGTTGCGACGCAATCACCGGCACGAACAATCCTGCAATCAGAGCCAAGAGTGCAATTCGACGCATTTCTCTTTCTCCCGATATTGAGCTGGAATCCCAGCTTGTTGGCCATGCACAAGTCTTCGCCGCAGCAGCCCGCGCGTCGCGCGGCCCTACGGCATCATTGTCGATATTTCGCTGAAACTTCCCCCGCCGCTTTCGGCGCTCGCAGTACGGCCTTCGTGTTCAAATGATTGGATACGCAACGCTGTTGGGAAAAACGGAAGCAGGCTTCTTGCCACTTCGCATCACGCAACTGTTGCGCGACGGACGGCGAGCTTTCTAGTGGTCGTGCCGGAACAGGCAAGGTTCAATTTGACGTGTACATTTTATGGGGAATCTTACGCCATGAATGCGCTTACGGCGTCGCCAACCACGTCCGGGGTAGCCGCTGGTGACGGTCAGCCCAGAAGCGATCGTGAACACGCGGTGCATCTCACACGAATAACGATGCGATCCGCCTGCCCTGACAGGATGGATCGCCCGCGCTGCGTCGATTCGACGCGAAGCGTGCCGTCAGCTCAGCAGGAAGCCATGTTCGTGCAGGTTGTGAAAAAACTCGGTCAGAATGTCGATCACAGCCGCGTCGTGGCTTCCCGCCGGTTGAGTCCACTGCTCTGCAGTCTGCGTACTGGCCGGCGCGGGCATGGCGTCCGGCAGCTCGGACGGGACGGCCGATGAGATTCCGCTCTCAGTGAAATTGAACGCAAAACCATCACCTGAGGTGCCGAGCCCCGCAGTCGCGGGCGGCGCTGCGCCGACGGCGCCGTCGCCATTGAGGTCCTGGTGAAGCGTCGGCTCCAGCGCCTTCAGCGAAGGATCATTCCCCAGCACCTCGGGCGCCGCCGCGAGCGTGGTGAGGAAGTTGCCGGTGCTGTCCGTGCTCCACACGGAGTAATGGGCGTTTGCCGAGTTCTTCCAGACCACGTCATAACCGCCGCCCGACACCTGCTCGGCGGCAGTGACCGACCAGGTGCCGAAATTCGCCGCGATCACCGTAGCCCCGGCGTATTTCAGGACGGGGCCGGTGCCGGTCGAGATGTCGGCCAAATAATAGTTGCCACCTGACAGGATCGTTTTGGTCGATCCGAGCGCCTCGACCGTGACGCCGCCGAGGATGGGGACCCCGGTCGTGCCGTCGCCGTTGAGATCCTGATGGAGGGTCGGCTCCAGTGCCTGCAGGGACGCATCGGTCCCCAGCACTTCGGGGGCGGCGGCAAGGGTCGTCTGGAAGTTGCCGGTGCTGTCGGTGCTCCAGACGGAATAATGCGCGTTCGCCGAATTCTTCCAGACGACGTCATAACCGCCGCCCGACACCTGCTCGGCGGCAATGACCGACCACGTGCCGAAATTCGCCGCGATCACCGTTGCCCCGGCATATTTCAGAGTGGGACCGGTGCCGGATGAGATGTCGGTCAAATAATAGTTGCCACCTGACAGGACCGTCTTGGTCGATCCGAGCGCCTCGACCGTGACGCCGCTGACGACGGGGACGCCGGTCGTGCCGTCGCCGTTGAGATCCTGATGGAGTGTCGGCTCCAGTGCCTGCAGGGACGCATCGGTCCCCAGCACTTCCGGGGCCGCGGCGAGGGTCGTCAGGAAGTTGCCGCTGCTGTCCGTGCTCCAGACGGAATAATGCGCATTCGCCGAATTCTTCCAGACGACGTCATAACCACCCCCCCCCCCCCCCCCCCCCCCCCCCCCCCCCCCCCCCCCCCCCCCCCCCCCCCCCCCCCCCCCCCCCCCCCCCCCCCCCCCCCCCCCCCCCCCCCCCCCCCCCCCCCCCCCCCCCCCCCCCCCCCCCCCCCCCCCCCCCCCCCCCCCCCCCCCCCCCCCCCCCCCCCCCCCCCCCCCCCCCCCCCCCCCCCCCCGGTCGTGCCGTCGCCGTTGAGGTCCTGATGGAGCGTCGGCTCCAGTGCCTGCAGGGACGCATCGGTCCCCAGCACTTCGGGAGCGGCGGCAAGCGTCGTCTGGAAGTTGCCGGTGCTGTCGGTGCTCCAGACGGAATAGTGGGCATTGGCCGAATTCTTCCAGACGACGTCATAACCGCCGCCCGCCACCTGCTCGGCGGCAATGACCGACCACGTGCCGAAATTCGCTGCGATCACCGTAGCCCCGGCGTGTTTCAGGACGGGGCCGGTGCCAGATGAGATGTCGGCCAGATAATAGTTGCCACCTGACAGGACCGTCTTGGTCGATCCGAACGCCTCGACCGTGACGCCGCTGGCGACGGGGACGACGGGGACCCCGGTCGTGCCGTCGCCGTTGAGGTCCTGATGGAGCGTCGGCTCCAGTGCCTGCAGGGACGCATCGGTCCCCAGCACTTCGGGAGCGGCGGCAAGCGTCGTCTGGAAGTTGCCGGTGCTGTCGGTGCTCCAGACGGAATAGTGGGCATTGGCCGAATTCTTCCAGACGACGTCATAACCGCCGCCCGCCACCTGCTCGGCGGCAATGACCGACCACGTGCCGAAATTGGCTGCGATCACCGTAGCCCCGGCATATTTCAGGGTGGGGCCGGTGCCGGTCGAGATGTCGGCCAGGTAATAGTTGCCACCCGACAGGACCGTTTTGGTCGATCCGAACGCCTCGACCGTGACGCCGCTGACCACGACGACGCCGGGGACCCCGGTCGTGCCGTCGCCGTTGAGATCCTGTTGCAGCGTCGGCTCAAGCGCCTGAAGCGACGCGTCGGTCCCCAGCACTTCCGGGGCTGCGGCGAGGGTCGTCAGGAAGTTGCCGGTGCTGTCCGTGCTCCAGACGGAATAGTGCGCGTTCGCCGAATTCTTCCAGACCACATCGTAGCCGCCGCCCGACACTTGCTCGGCGGCAATGACCGACCACGTGCCGTAATCGGCCACGTTGACCACGGCGCCCCCGAACTTCAGGACAGGCCCGGCGCCGGTGGAGATGTTGTTCAAGTAATAATTGCCATTCGTCAGAACCACGCTGGTCGATCCGAACGCCTCGACCGCGGTCGGCACGAGAGTGGAACTGGCGACCGCGACGCCCCCGAACTGGAAATACTCGACGCCGGTGACGGTGTCGGTGCCGTCGGGTGAGCCACTGCGCAAGTCGGCCAGAGTGAAGGTCTGTGTCGCTGCGTTGTACGAGACCGTGTAGTTGGCCCGGCTGCCCGAATACACCGCGGTGTCGGTGCCCGAGCCGCCGATGATGGTGTCGTTGCCCGCCCCGCCGGTGATCGTGTCGTTGCCGCCGCCGCCGTTCAGCGTGTTGGCGATGGCGTTGCCGACGATGGCGTCGTTGCCGGATCCACCGATGGCGTTGTCGATGTAGGAGCGTGCGTCGCCGCCATAGAGATAGGCGTTGTAGACGTTGCCCGATGCGTAATGGCCGTTGCCCAGATACGCCAGCTGCACGGAGGAGAACACCGACGAGGCGCCGGGATTGAGATTGATGCTCAGGCTCGTCGTGTAGTTCGACAGGTCGTAGGTATCGACGCCGCCGCCGTCCCAGACCGTCTCGTAGATGCGGTTGGCCGAGCCGCCGATGCCGCCGCCCGGCGCGAGCTGCCCGACACCGTTGATGAACTCCTGCCCCGTGGTCGGATTCCAGGTGTAGACGGTGCTGCCGCTCTGGGTCGTGTAGTCCGCGCCGTACATCGTCTGCAGCGCGAGGATATCGTTGGCCATATAGGTCTGCGAATATCCGTACGCTTCATTGGTGTAGCCGGACGTGGTCGAACCGCCGACATAGCTGCGATAGCTCATGACGGTGTATTCGCTGTCGTCATGCGCGCTCGGCACCGCGACGTTGGCCGGGCCGCCGGCCTCCTGGCTGTGCTTGAGGCCGAAGGCATGGCCGAGCTCGTGCAGCGCGGTGGTGAAGTAATAATTGCCGAGCTTGGCCAGCGAGAAATTGTATTGGGTGCCGAACCAGATGTCGCCGCCGGACGCGTAATTGCCGGGATAGTAGGCGTAGGCGGTCGGATTGGCCGCCGGCGATTGCGCGATCATGATGTCGGCGCCGTTCGTGCCCGCATACTGGACGTCGGCGTTGGTGTAACTGAGGATCAGCCCGATCGCGTAGTTGATGGCCGCCTGGATCTGGGTGGGCGCCGAGGCAAAGCCCGAAGTGGTCGGCTCGCTGCTGCCGCCGTAATAAGGATTGGGGTAGTCGCTGGATGCGTCAGGGAAACTGTAGGTGATCGTGCCGGTCCATTTGTAGCCGGACAGCAGGCCGTCGATCTCGGCGTTGTTGGTGGCACTGACATTAACAGCGGTAGCCAATGGACTCTCCAGAGCAACGCGTCGCGTGCGATTCGGAACGAAAGCACATGATTCTAGCGTGAGAGTTAAACGTTTGGTTTAAATTGGGCAGCTCCGCCTGCCCCTCTTCCATAAGACTGTGTTAGCCATCAGATCCCGTAGTCATACGGGGCGCAACAACAGCCTCGGTTCCTGCGGCACCATAATTTGCAGGGTTTCATGAAACGACGTTCAATCATGGCCGGTCTGTTTGGCGCCTTGATGGCGCTCGCGGGACAGGGTCATCAACCCTTCGGAGGACTGCCTGTCGTGGTGGACAAGGCCAAGGCGGACGACAGCGGCAAGGCGGCGCGTGCGCCCTCCATGCCGATGGCCCGCGATCCCGCCGTTGCGGTGGCAGAGGAATACGAAGCCGCCCGCCGCAAGGGAACGCGGGAGGCGCTCGAGTTCTTCATTGCGCGCCACGGCGATGATCCCCTGGCCGAGCAGGCACGCACGGAGTTGAAGCGCCTGTCGCGCTGATCGCTCGGGCACCGCATCAGGCATGGCATTTCGGTAGGCGGCATCGGCGCCGGGCCGGCTTGTCGCATGGTCGTTCGGCACTATGGTAGGCCCGCAATCTGTCCCGGAGCCTCTCAAAATGCCCTTTCCGCATGCCTCGGAAGCCCTGTCGCGCTTTACCGTGCTCGATCTGACCCGCGTCCGCTCCGGGCCTACCTGCGTGCGGCAGCTGGCGGACTGGGGTGCCAATGTCGTCAAGATCGACGCGCTGACCGAGGACGCCGGCGGCGAGCAGCCGGGCGGCCCCCGCCGGGGTTCCGACTTCCAGAATTTGCACCGCAACAAGAGGGCCATGACGCTGAACCTGAAGGACGAGCGCGGGCTCGCATTGTTCAAGCGCCTCGCCGCCAAGGCCGACGTCGTGGTCGAGAATTTCCGGCCCGACGTGAAGAAGAAGCTCGGCATCGACTATGAGAGCCTTGCCGCAATCAACCCGCGCATCGTCTATGGCAGCATCTCCGGCTTCGGCCAGGACGGCCCCTATCACAAGCGGCCCGGCTTCGATCAGATCGCGCAAGGCATGGGCGGGCTGATGTCGATCACCGGGGCGCCGGGCGAAGGCCCGATGCGGGTCGGCATTCCCGTTGCCGACCTGACGGCCGGGCTGTTCTGCGCCATGGGCATCCTCACCGCGCTGCTCGAGCGCGAGGTCTCGGGCAAGGGCCAGTGGGTGCAGACCTCGCTGCTCCAGGCCCAGATCTTCATGCTCGACTTCCAGGCCGCGCGCTGGCTGATGGAGAAGGAGGTCGCCAGGCAGGCCGGCAACAACCACCCGACCAGCATTCCGACCGGCGTGTTCAAGACCTCGGACGGCTACATCAACATCGCCACCACGGGCGGGCGGATCTGGGAGCGCTGCGCCCAGGCGATCGGCGCACCGGAACTCTATGCCCATCCGGACTATGCGACGGCCCCTGCCCGCTCCAAGAATCGCGACGCGCTCAACGCCGAGATCGAGAAGCGCACCGTGACGAAGTCGACCGAGACCTGGGTCAGCGAGCTCAACGAGGCCGGTGTGCCCTGCGGACCGATCTACGCGATCGACCAGATGTTCGAGGACGCCCAGGTCAAGCATCTCGGCATCGCCCAGGACGTGCCGAACGACGAGGACCGCCACATCCGCCTGGTCGGCCAGCCCGTGACGCTGTCGCGTACGCCGAGCAGGATGGTGGCGCGGCCGCCGGAATTCGGCGAGCAGACCGACGAGGTCCTGAAGGAATTCGGCCTCAGCGCGGACGAGATCAGCAAGCTCAGGGACGCCAAGGTGGTGTGAGTCCCTCGCCTGACGTCGCCAAACGACAAAGCCCGGCGCAAGCCGGGCTTTGCTTCTTGTTGGACGCCTCTGTTGATCTTAGTACCTGGCGACGACCGGGCTGTCGAACTGGTAGTTGATGCCGGCGCGCAGGATGTGGTCGGTGAAGTGCGACGAGACATTGGCGCTGATCGGCAATGCCGGCGACAGCGTGAACGGACCGGACGAGAAGCGCCCGAGATCCATGTAGAGATATTCGAGCTTGGCACTCCAGTTCCGGGTGATCTTGCCTTCGACGCCCACGCCGGCAGTCCAGCCCACGCGCGTCGTGGAGGTCGAGCCGACCGACGAGATCGGGCCGAAGGGCGCGACGGTGCTGAAGCTCGACATCGTGCCCGTGGTCTTGATCTCACCGAAGGCCAGACCGCCGGTGCCGTAGAACAGCACCTTCGGGGTCGCCAGGATACCGACGCGACCACGAACCGTGCCGAACCACTGGAGCTTCTGGTCGACCGACAGAGTCGTGCCGGCCAGACCGCCGGGCGGAAGGAACGTAAAGGTCGGAAGACAGGGACCGGCGCCCGGCGCGATCGGGGCACCCACGCAGCTATAGCCGGCGCCACCCTTCTCTCCCGACCATTGCAGATCGCCTTCGACGCCGAACACCCAATTGTCCCGCTGCCAGTTGTAGCCGGCCTGGCCACCCGCGATGCCGCCGTTCATGTCGAACGCCGCGCTGGTGATGGAGCCGGCCGGAGGCGCGATCGGCGTGCCGGTCGGAGTGTTGAAATAGGAGACGTCGGTGCGCGAACGGCCCCAGCTGTAGCCGCCATTGGCGCCGACGTACCAGCCGGTCCAGCTCCAGACCGGATCGACGATAGGCGCCTTCACATAGGGCCTTGCTGCGATATCGGCAGCCAGCGCGCCCGTCGCGAACAGCGACATCGCCGCTGCCATTCCCATCACGATCCGCTTCATGGAGAACCCCCTCCGCACGATTTTGTGATCGAAACATACGTCACCGCCTGCCCAAAGGCTGTGCCATGCCGGCAACATCCAGAAACAATCGCAGCGTGTGGCGCTCCGGACCACAACGACATGCCCTCCCTTTATGTAATTGAATCCAGATGATTTATGCTTGTCGCGATGTCGCCCTGGTCCGCTGCGTCCATCCGACGCGGGAAAGCACGCCGTCGATCACCGGCCAGAACAGCAGGACGATCGCCAGCGTCGTGATCGAGCCGACCAGGCCGTTCGACCAGAACACCTTGAGGTCGCCGCCGGAGCCGATCATCGACAGACGAAAGGCGTCCTCGGCGCGATTGCCGAGCACGAGCGCGAGGGTGAACGGCGCCAGCGGAATGCCGATCTTCTTGAAGACGTAGCCGACGATGCCGAAGCCGAGCATCAGCCAGATGTCGAACATCGCATTCTGGATCGCGTAGGCGCCGATCGCGCAGGACACCACAATCATCGGCGCCACCGCGGCAAACGGCACACGCAGGATCGAGGCGAAGATCGGCACCGTCGTCAGCACCAGCACGAGGCCGACGACATTGCCGAGATACATCGATGCGATCAGGCCCCAGACGAAGTCCTTGTGCTCGACGAACAGCAGCGGCCCCGGATTGAGCCCCCACACCATCAGGCCGCCGAGCAGGATCGCCGCGGTCCCCGAGCCGGGAATGCCGAGCGCCAGCATCGGCAGCAGCGCCGAGGTGCCTGACGCATGCGCCGCCGTCTCAGGCGCGAACACGCCCTCGATGCGGCCCTTGCCGAAACTTTCGGGATCCTTGGCGAAGCGCTTGGCGAGGTTATAGCCCATGAAGGAGGCCGCGATCGCGCCGCCCGGTGTGATGCCGAGCCAGCAGCCGATGAAGGAGGAGCGCAGCAGCGTCGCCCAGTATTTCGGCAGGTCCTTCCAGACGCCGAGCACGACGCGGAGCGAAATGCTCGCCGCATGTCCCCGCAGCGCCAGCCGCTCCTCCATCGTCAGCAGGATCTCGCTGATACCGAACAGGCCGATCACGGCCACCAGGAAGTTGATGCCGCGGAGCAGCTCCGGCGAGCCGAAGGTCATGCGGAGATTGCCCGACACGGTATCCATGCCGATGCCGGCGAGCAGCAGCCCCAGCGACATCGAGATGACCGTCTTGTGCTTGGCCTCGCGCCCCAATCCGACGAACGAGCAGAATGTCAGCAGATAAACCGCGAAAAACTCGGGCGGCCCGAACTTCAGCGCAAAGGACGAGATCATCGGCGCGAGGAACGTGATCAGCAGCACCGCGACCAGCGAGCCGATGAAGGAGGAGGTGAACGCCGCGGTCAGCGCCTCCGCGGCCCTGCCCTGCTGCGCCATCGGATAGCCGTCGAAAGTGGTCGCGACCGACCAGGCTTCGCCGGGGATGTTGAACAGGATCGAGGTGATCGCGCCGCCGAACAGCGCGCCCCAATAGATGCAGGACAGCATCACGATCGCCGAGGTCGGATCCATCGTGAAGGTGAGCGGCAGCAGGATCGCGACGCCGTTCGGGCCGCCGAGGCCCGGCAGCACGCCGACGAAGATCCCGAGCACCAGCCCGACCATCATCAGGACGAGCGTCTTCCACGTCAGCAGGACGGCAAAGCCGTGAAGCAGGAGACCGAAAGCTTCCATCGCGGGACCGCCTAGCGGCCGAAGGCCGCTTCGAGCGGCCCTTTCGGCATGATGACGTCGAAGGCGACATCGAATGTGACGAACATGATCGCCGTGAACACAACAGCGGTGAGCAGCGACTTCCACAGCGCGATCTTGCCGACGAAGCGCATGAAGCCCGAGATCAGCAGGAAGCTCGCGACATAGAGGCCGAGGAACTGCATCACGAGGCAGAACAGCAGCGTCGGCACGAACACCGCCATGACGCGGCGGGCCTGCGCGCGCGTGACGAAGGTTCCGGACGCCGCACGCCGCGCCAGCAGCGCCACGATCAGGCCGTAGAGGCTGCCGCCGCCGAGGATGACCGAGAGATAGAACGGAAAATAACCGGGTTCGGGCCCGGTCGAATCCCAGGACGCGCCGGTGCGCCAATTGTCGTAGCCGAGCGTGACGGCCAGCGCGAGCAGCAGCAGGCAGACGACGATCTCGACCGTGCCGGACGAGACGACGGAAGGCGAGTCGTCTTCAGGCGCGGTCGGATCGTCGACGACGATTTCGAGATCGGTTTGGGACATGGGCTAACAACAAATACTGTGGCCAATCCCCTCTCCCCGCTTGCGGGGAGAGGGTCAGGGTGAGGGGGAGTCTCCACGGGGACGGTGAAAGCTGGACTCGCGCAGAGTCCCCCTCACCCGGATCGCACTGGACGATGCTTCGCATCGCCAGGTGCAATCCGACCTCTCCCCGCAAGCGGGGCGAGGTGAAGAAGACGACTACTTCGCGACGAATCCGGCTTCGGTCATCAGCGACTTGTTGATGGCATCATCCTCCTCGAGGAACTGCACCATGTCCTTGCCGGTGAGGAAGATCGGCTTCAGCGCCTGCTTCTCCATGTAGTCCTTGTACTCGGCGGTCTGCGTCACCTTGTGGAACAGATCGACGTAGAACGCCTGCTGCTCAGCCGTCACCTTGCCGGGCAGGAACATCGCGCGCAGCATCAGATATTGCACGTCGACCCCCTCCTCCTTGCAGGTGGGGATGTCAGCCCAGGACTGCGTGTCCGTCACCTTGCTGGTGTAGGAGATGCGCTCCTTGTCGAACACGCAGAGCGGGCGCACCTGGCCGGCGCGCCAGACTTCGAGGTTTTCGCTAGGGTTGTTGACGTTGGCTTCGGTGTGGTTGCCGACCAGCTGGGTCGCGGCCTCGCCGCCGGACTTGTAGGGCAGATAGGAGAATTTTGCGCCGGTCTTCTGCTCGAGGAAGACGGTCAGCACGTGATCCTCGCGCTTGGAGCCGGTGCCGCCCATTTTGAACGGCGCGCTCGCCGCCTTCGCGGCCGCGACGAATTCCTTCACCGTCTTGGGGCCCGCGCTGTTGTCCCAGAGCACGAACTGGTCGAGCGCGACCACCGAAACCGGGGTCAGTTCACGCCAGTTGAAGGGGATCTTGGCCGACAGCGGCAGCATGTAGATCAGCGAATAGGCGATCAGCACCTTGTTCGGATCGCCCTCGCTGGACTTCATGTACATCAGCGCTTCCGCACCCGAGGCGCCGCCCTTGAGCGAGACCACGATCGGCTGCTTCATCAGATTGTTCTTCTGGATCGCGGCCTGCATCATCCGCGCCATCTGGTCGGAGGCGCCGCCCGCGCCCGCCGCCACCACGATCTCGACGGGCTTTGCCGGCTCCCAGCCGGCAACAGCCGGCGTGCCGCAAAGCGCGACTGTCAGCGCAATCGCGGCCTTCATTCCATGTCCCACGGGCGTCTTCCCTATGTTCTTGTTCGGATTGGAAATTCAGAGATGAATTCAACGACCATTGTGCTGGCGAATCCGGCCAAGTTCAAGCCGTCCGACGTCATCCCCGTTATGACTTTGGAATGAGATGACGCAACGCAAAAAAGCGGGCTCCTTGCGGAGCCCGCGCCTTGGGGCTTCAAACCCGGATGCAGTAGCCTACACGACCAATATGTCGTGCTGATTGAGCAGCACGCCGTTCTGGACGCTGACAACGGCGACCGCCGCGCCCTGGGTGCCATCAGCGCTGTAATAGAGCGTCTGGTTGCCGGTGTCGAAATGGAATTGGGAGAAGCCCGAGAACACATCGTCGCCGGAGGTCTCGAACGTCACGTCCATCCCTGCCGTCAGCCCGCCACCGAAGCTGCTCGCGGAGACAGCGATGCGGTCGTGCTCGGTGGTGTTGTTGAAGTCGCCGATCGTGCTCGGACCGGATGGTTGGAGGAAGGCGAAGGTATCGTTGCCGCCGCCGCCGGTCATCGCATGGCCGCTGGCCGTGGCGATCAGGACGTCGTTGCCGCCGCCCCCGCTCATGGTCTCGCTCCCGTTGGCCGCGATCAGGATGTCGTCGCCGCCGGTGCCGGTCAGCGCGCTCGCGCCCGCCGTGTTGTTGATGATCGTTGCCGTGGTCGCATAGGTCGTTCCGTCGGAGGTGGTGTAGCTGAACGAGCCGCCAAGCGTCCCGTCGTCGGTGAAGAAGGCATCTCCGAACGCGACAGCACCACCACCGGAGCTCGTCGTGATACCGCCAAGCGAAAGATGGTCGATGGTGTCGGGATCGGTGTCGTTCAAGGCCAGGGCCCAGCCGGGGATCTGGACCGTCGCATTGGCGCCGACATCGGTGATCACGGTCTCGCTGGCCGCCGTCGGCGCATCATTGGTGCCGTTGATGGTGACGGTGACATCCTGCGTGGTCGAGCCGCCATTGTTGTCGGCGATCGTCACCAGATAGTCCTGGGTCAGCGTCTGCCCCTGCGCCAGGAACTGGATGTCGGCATTGTCGACCGTGAAGTGCCAGGCGAGCGAACCGGCGCCGCCGGCCTCGCTGATCGGATCGAGCGAGAACGTGCCGACATAACCGCTGCCGTTCGGCACGAAGCTCGCGCTGTGCGTATCCCCCGTCTCGGCGTCGGAGAACGACAGCGAGCCCGCCGTGGATTCGGTGGCCGGCCCCGTCGCCGGGCTGACGCTGACGGAATCGAGGATCATGCCGGTGTCATTGTCCTCATAGGAAAACTGCAGCAGCGTGGATGACAGCACGCCGTCGCCGAGCACATCGAAGGAATAATGGTTGACGCCGGCCGGCACGTTGCCGAGCGACAGGATCGTGGCGCCGTCCCACGATACCGTGAACGGCGCACTGACGCTCTCGGGATCGCCGATGACGTCGAAGCTGACGAAATAGTGCTGGCCGGGCGTGGTCGCGACGTTCTGCGACAGCGTTTCCGGATTGCTCGTCGGCAACAGCTCGACCGAGTAATGGCCGAAGCTGCCGCCGAGCTCGAGCTGCGCGACGTGGATGTGGCCGCCGCCACTCACCGTCCAATTGGCCAGATTGCCGGTCTCGAAATCGCCGTTGAGGATCACCGGCGGGCCGGCGTCCTCGGTGACCGCTCCGCTGAGATTGGCCGCGGTAACTAGCGGGTTGTCGTTGGCGCCGGCGATATCGAAGGTGATCGTGGTCGAGGCCTGGTGGCCCTGGCCGTCGGCGACCGTGAAGGTGAACTGGTCGGTGACGTTGTCGCCGGCGAGCAGCGCGTCGACCGACGCATCCGCGACGTAGCCGTAGGAGCCATCGGCGTTGAGCACCAGCGTTCCATGCGCACCGGCGACCGAATGGCCGACATTGGCGGCGCTGCCGTTGACCTCGGTAATGGTCCGCGGCGTGCTCTGGTCGACCGGCTGGGTGATGTCGAAGATGGCACCGCTTGCGATTCCCGTACCGGCATCCGGGCCCGCCGTATCGGACGCCGCGATCGTCAGCGGCGTCAGGACCAGCGGATCAGCCGCACCGTCGATGGTGACGGTGACGGTCTGGACCGAATTGGTAAAGCCGTCCCAGACATTGACGTCGTATTGCACGGTCAGCGTCTCGCCGACGCTCAGGAAGTCGAGATCGGCGTCGGGAATGCTGAAAGTCCAGTCGATGCTGCCGATTCCCGTGCCCGTGGAATCATGCAGCACCGTTGCGAGCGCCGATTGAAGGTCGACCAGCGTCTGCGCCGGGGCGGCAAAACTGTTGGCCGACCACACCGCCGAATTCAGCACGACGCTGACGGAATGGGCGTCCGACAGATCGACGTCATTGAAGCTCAGCGTTCCCGTCGGCACCGGACTGGTGGTGTCGGGCGATTGCGATCCGGTCACTCCAGGCTGCTCGGACAGCGACGCGGATCCCGGTCCGCTGGTGATCACCGGCGCGTCGTTGGCGCCGGTGATCACGACGGAGACGGTCTGCGTCGAACTGGTCGAGCCGTCCGCGACCTTGATGTTATAGGTCACCGTCAGCGTCTCGTTGAACGCGAGATAGTCGAGATCGTTGTCGGCAATCGCAAAGTTCCAGTCGATGCTGCCGGTGCCGGTGCCCGTGGAATCGTGCAATGTCGTCGTCAGCGCCGCTGCGAGATCCGCCTGCGTCGCGGCGGGCGGCGTCGGCCCCGAGGTCGAGTCCAGCGTGACCGTCACCGTGTGCGTATTGCTGGTGTCCTGGTCGGTGAAGGCGAGCGTGCCCGCCGGGATCGTCGGCGTCGTGTCCAGGACCGGGGAGCCCGTCGTGGCGTCCTGTTCGGCAACGGTGGAGGATTCCGGACCGCTCGTGATCACCACGGGCTGGTTGACCCCGAGGACGGTGATGGTGACGTCCTGGGTCGTGGAGCCGCCGTGACCGTCGTCGACCGTGACGTGATAGACAAGCTTGAGCGTCTCGCCGCCGTTGAGGAAATTGGCGGAGGAATTGGGAAACGCGAAATTCCAGTCGACCTCGCCGATCAGATGGCCGGTCGAATCCTGAAGTGCGGTGCCGAATGCGGCCAGCAGCTGCGCATTGGTCAGCGGGATCGCTCCGCCGCCCGAACGGGTTGCGGTGACCGTCGTCGAGACCGTGTGCGCGTCGGCAAGATCGATGTCGGTGAAGAGCAGGCTGTCATGGGCGGCGAGATTGCCGCCGGGGTCGACATTCTGATTCTCGACGAGCGCGGCCGATTCCGGGCACGACAGGAAAAATGGCTTGTCGTTGGTGCCGACCACCGTCACGGTGACGGTCTGCGTCGATATCCCGCCGGCATGGTCGTCGAGCTGCACCGTGTAGGTGATGTCGAGATGCTGGCCCGCCGCAAGATAGTCGAAGGCGAGATCGGGCGCGGAGAAGGTGGTGTTGATGGTGCCGGTCGAGGAGCCCGACGCCTTGACGACGTTGTCGACGTGATAGAACGACATCAGCTCGGCGTTGCCGAACGGGCCCGGCAACAGGCCCGCGGTGGCGCCGGAGGCGGAGACGCCGATCACCGTCGCGGTGTGCCCGGTGTTGGCGAGGTCGTCATCGGTGAAGTTGAGCGCGACGTGAACCGTGTCGGGCGAGAGCGACAGCGTCTGGTTGGTCTGCTCGGTGACTGTCGCCGCCGTGGTCATGTTGATCACCGGCTTGTCGTCGGTGCCGGTGATGGTGATCTTGACGGTCTGGATCGCGAAGCCGCCGTGGTTGTCGAGGATCTTGACGTCATAGGTCAGGACCAGCGTCTGGTTCTTGGCCAGGAAGTCGAAATCCTGGTCCTGGTCGCTGAAACTCCATTTGAGCTGCCCCGTGCCGTTTGAATCGCTCAGGATCTGCGACTGCATCGCGGTCTGGAAATGCGCAAGCGAGGCCGCCGGAACGATCGTTCCGCCCGAGACCACCGCGGAATGCAGCGTCGCCGACGTCGTATGGGTGTCGGTCCTGTCGCTGTCCCTGAAGCTCATCGTCCCGGACAGAGTGTGCAGCGTGGTTGAATCGTTGAGGTTGGCAAATTCGGTGAAGCTGCCCGTCGCGGATGACGAGGTGAAAACCGGCGTGTGGTTGGTCATGGAAAATTCCCTGCCTGGTTGCCATGGAGGCGCCGCCGCACGAGGGCGCGGCGACGTGACTGATCGGTCCGAGAAATCAGACGAGACTCAACGGTCTTGCATCAAAGCGTTGGCTTAGGGTCTTGATCTAGGAGCTTGATTCAGGAGCTTGGGCTTGTTCGCGAGGCCGTCCCGGGATGGTCGGCAGCAATGAAATTGGCGCGGCTCGCGTCGTGGAAATTACGTCGCTATGTCTTCAGTTCAATTTCAGTTCAATGACGTCCGGTTGCAGGACGGTCGGTCAGAACGCTTCGCAAAATTCACGTCAATCGATTCAATCGGACTTAAAATCACTTGCTGGCCGCCTGTCGGCTCGAGGAATACGAGAGGGCATCATGCAACCTCTGCGATCTTATGCCCGAGCTCGTCGCGTCGTCAACGTGGACGCGTAACCGCAGGCGCGTGCAATTGCGGTTCCGGAGGGCGGAACCGCTTGAAAGATTTGTGACATTGCAATTGCGCGGGGCCGCTGACCATTGAGGGGTCAGCAATCGCTTCCACCGGTCGCGCCGCACCCGGCATGGCGCAGCCGGCCAAGGACGCGGGCTACCTGCCCTTCCAGTTCGGCGTACGCTTGTTGAGGAAGGCATCCATGCCTTCGCGGAAATCTTCGCTCATATAGGCTTTCAGGATCAGGTCCTCGCCCTCTTCGCGCGACAGCGTGCGGCGGATGCGGCGTACCGCTTCCTTGGTCGCTTCCAGCGTGAGCGGCGCATGGCTGGCGACCAGCTTTGCAGTCTCGTCGGCGCGGCGCTGCAGCGTCTCGACGTCAGGCACGACCTCGTTGAGCAGGCCAAGCGCGAGGGCCTCCGGCGCCTCGACGAGGCGCGCCCTAAAGATCAGATCCTTGGTGCGGGCAGGTCCGACCAGCGCCACGACGCGGCTGATGTTGGACATCGACAGGCAGTTGCCGAGCGTGCGCGCGATCGGAAAGCCCATCCGCGTCGTCTCGGTGCCGATGCGCAGGTCGCAGCAGGCCGCGATGCCGGCGCCGCCGCCGGTGCAGGCGCCGGCGATCGCCGCGATCACGGGCACGCGGCACTGCTCGAGCGTGCCGAGCACGCGGTCGATGCGGGCCTCGTAGTCGAGTGCGTCCTGCGCGGTCTTGAACGCACGGAACTGGGAAATGTCGGTGCCGGAGGCGAAGGCCTTGTCGCCGGCGCCAGTCAGGATCAGCGCCTTGATCGAGCGGTCAGCGTTGATCTCCTGGCAGATCTCCGCCATGCGATCATACATGGCGAAGGTCATTGCGTTGCGCGCCTGCGGGCGGTTGAAGGTGATCCGCGCGATGCCGTCCGTGACGGAGTAGAGCAGGTCTTCGTTCGTCGTCGTCGGTGCGTTCATCGCGCGCTCTCTTCTTTTGGTTAGGTCGGTTCAGGCCAGTTGAGCCTTTAAGCCACCTGGGCCTTGGACATCGGCACCGCGTCGCGTCCCTTCAGGACGTCCATGGCCGCCAACACGCCGCCGCTCCGGTGCGGGATCTTTGCCAAATCCAGGCCCATCTCGACGCCGGCGAGCGTGCCCATCAGCATCAGATCGTTGAAATGGCCGATATGGCCGATGCGGAACACCTTGCCCTTGACCTTGTTCAGGCCGGTGCCGAGCGACATGTCGAAGTTCTCCAGCACCACCTTGCGGAAGGCGTCGGCGTCGTGGCCATCAGGCACGCGCACGCCGGTCAGCGCCGGCGAGTGTGCAGCCGGGTCGGCGCACTGCGTCTCCAGGCCCCAGACCTTGATCGCGGCGCGCGTCGCCGCGCTGTGGCGCTTGTGGCGGCTCCAGACGTTCTCCAGCCCCTCCTCTTCCAGCATCTTGACCGCTTCGCGCAGGCCGTAGAGCAGGTTGGTGGCGGGCGTGTAGGGGAAGGTACCGAGCTTGTTGAAGTTGATGACTTCCTGCCAGTCCCAATAGGAGCGCATACCGGGGTTGGCCTTCGCAACGGCGAGCGCCTTCTCCGAGACGGCGTTGAAGCCGAGGCCGGGCGGCAGCATCAGGCCCTTCTGCGAGCCCGCGACCGAAACGTCGATACCCCAGGCGTCGTGCTCATATTCCATCGAGCCGAGGCCGGAGATGGTGTCGACCATCAGCAGCGCCGGATGCTTGACGCGGTCGAGCAGCTTGCGCACCTCCAGCGGCGGCGTCACGCAGCCGGTCGAGGTCTCGTTGTGCACGACGCAGACGGCCTTGATCGCGTGCTGCTTGTCGGCGACAAGGCGCTTCTCGATCTCGGCGAGGTCGGCGCCGTGGCGCCAGTCGCTCGGGATGAAGTCGACGTCGAACTTGAACTTGTCGGCGATGCCGCGCCACAGCACGGCGAACTGGCCGGTCTCGCACATCAGGAGCTTGTCGCCGGGCGCGAACACGTTGACCATCGCCGCTTCCCAGGCGCCGGTGCCGGACGAGGGGAAGATGATCACGGGCTGCTTGGTGCGGAACACCCGCTGCATCGAGGCGAGAACCGCAAAACCGAGCTCGGCGAACTCCGGACCGCGATGGTCCAGGGTCGGCATGTCCATCGCCCGCAGCACCCGGTCGGGCACGTTGGTCGGTCCTGGAATCTGTAAGAAATGCCTTCCAGTGTGCACGGTCATCGGCGTCCTTCCCGGTCTTTGAAGCTTGTCTCGGCTTTGGCGTCGGTCGGCCCGAATTCAGGGCTCCCGCGAGCCGCTCGCATATCACTATTCGCCGGGCTTGTCCCTCGCCCGGCGAGGTCCGTCAATGCACAAGAAGCAGGGCTCGCTTGCCAAGGGCCGTGACGGGAGGCAAGACGGTGCCGGCGAACAGGCGAAAGCGGATCATGGCGGCGGAAGTGGCTGGAAAATCACCGGAATCGGCCCAAACGGACGGCCTGGCGGCACGCCTGGCCCGGGAAATCACCGGCGATGTCCTGTTCGACCGCTTCAGCCGTGGCCGCTACGCCACCGACGCCTCGTTCTACCAGATCGTGCCGGCCGGCGTGGTCGTGCCCAAGACCATGGACGAGGCCCTGCTGGCCCTGGCGATCGCCCGCGATGAGGGGCGCAAGGTGACCCCGCGCGGCGGCGGCACCTCGCAATGCGGCCAGACCGTCAATGACGGGATCGTGGTCGATCTGTCGAAACACCTGAACCGCATCCTCTCGCTCGACGTCGAAGGCCGCACCTGCGTGGTCGAGCCCGGCATCGTCCTCGACGATCTCAACCGGCAGCTCAGAAAGCACGGTCTCTGGTTCCCGGTGGACGTCTCCACGGCCTCGCGCGCCACCATCGGCGGCATGGCCGGCAACAATTCCTGCGGCGGGCGCTCACTCCGCTACGGCACGATGCGCGACAACACGCTGTCGATGGAGGCCGCGCTTGCCGACGGCACGCTCGGCCGTTACGGCGAGGTCTCGCGCGATCTCTCCGATCTCGACGCGAGCGACAGCGCGCGCGCCCTGTTCCGCGACATGCTCGATCTCGGCACGCGCGAGGCCGACGAGATCGCCGCGCGCTTTCCAAAAGTGCAGCGCCGCGTCGGCGGCTACAATCTCGATGCGCTGGTGCCGCGCAATGCGCGCAACAACATGGCGCACCTCCTGGTCGGCTCCGAGGGCACACTGGCCTTCACTACCAAGGTCGAGCTGAAGCTGTGGCCCGTGATCCGCAACAAGGCACTGGGCGTTTGTCATTTCGGCAGCTTCTACGAGGCGATGGATGCGGCCCAGCATCTCGTCAAGCTGAAGCCGATCGCGGTCGAGCTGGTCGACCGCACCATGCTCGCGCTCGGCCGCGACATCGCGATGTTCCGCCCCATCATCTCTGCCGCGATCAAGGGCGATCCGGACGCCGTGCTGGTCGTCGAATTCGCCGAAGAAGACCAGGCGGACAACCTCGTGCGCCTGAAGCAGCTCGGTGAGCTCATGGGCGATCTCGGCTTCGGCTGGACCAACGACAAACGCAAATGGGGCGGCGTGGTCGAGATCACCGAACCCGCGCTGCAGAGCGGCATCGCCGATTTCCGCGCCGCCGGCCTCAACGTCATGATGTCGATGAAGCAGGAGGGCAAGCCGGTCTCCTTCGTCGAGGATTGCGCCGTGCCGCTGCCGCACCTCGCCGACTACACCGCACGGCTGAAGGAGGTGTTCGCCAAGCACGGCACCAGCGGCACGATGTATGCGCACGCCTCCGAGGGCTGCCTGCATGTGCGCCCGGTGTTGAATTTGAAGCTGGAGAAGGACGTCAAGGCGATGCGCGCCATCGCAGAGGAGGCCTTCGCGCTGGTGCGCGAGTACAAGGGCTCGCATTCCGGCGAGCATGGCGACGGCCTGGTGCGCTCCGAATTCCACGAGACGATGTTCGGCGAGCGTCTCGTCGCCGACTTCCGCGAGGTCAAGCAGCGCTTCGATCCCGATGGCGTGCTCAATCCCGGCAAGATTGTCGATGCGCCCAGAATGGACGACCGCTCGCTGTTCCGCTTCAAGCCCGACTATCGGGTCGGCGAGCTGAAGACCAAGCTCGACTGGTCGGCTTATCCCGGCGCCGGCGGCGGCTTCCAGGGCGCGGTCGAGATGTGCAACAACAACGGCGCCTGCCGCAAGCTCGAGGGCGGCGTGATGTGCCCGTCCTACCGCGCCACGCGCAACGAGAAGGACGTCACCCGCGGCCGCGCCAACACCCTGCGCCTTGCGATTTCAGGCCAGCTCGGCCCGGATGCGTTGTCCTCCGACGAGATGATGGAAACGCTGAAACTCTGCGTCTCCTGCAAGGCCTGCCGCCACGAATGCCCGACCGGCGTCGACATGGCCAAGATGAAGATCGAGGTGCTGGCCGCGCGCGCCGCCTCGCACGGCCTGACATTGCGCGACCGCCTGGTGGGTTATCTGCCGCGCTATGCCGGCCTCGCCGCGCGCTTCGCGCCGCTGGCCAATTTACGCAACCGCAGCCCGCTGCTCCGAAAGCTGTTCGAACGCTTTGCCGGCATCAGCGCACGCCGCGCCCTGCCCGCCTTCCGCAGCGACGTGTTTGCGCCGGCGGCTGACGTGGTCGGGCCCGTTGATGGCCGCGAGGTCGTGCTGTTCGCCGACACCTTCAATCGCATCTATGAGCGCGAGAACCTCGATGCCGCGCTGCGCGTGCTCGCGGCCGGCGGTTATCGCGTTCACTTGCCGAAGCCCACCAGCGGCAGCCGTCCGCTCTGCTGCGGCCGCACCTTCCTGTCCGCAGGCCTCGTCGATGAAGCTAGGGTCGAGCTCGATCGTCTCGTGGCCGCGTTTGCGCCCTTTGCGGCGCGCGGCGTACCGATCGTCGGCCTCGAGCCGAGCTGCCTGTTGACGCTGCGCGACGAGCTCGCCTCGCTGCGCAAGGACAACGACGCCAAGGCGGTCGGCGCGCACGCGCTGACCTTCGAGGAATTTCTGGTGCGCGAGGCCGAGGCCGGCCGGCTGCAACTGCCGCTCGGCACCATCGCTCACAAGGCCGTCGTGCACGGCCATTGCCATCAAAAATCCTTCGGCGCCTTCAAGCCGGTCGAGCAGGTGCTGCGGCTCGTCCCGGGCCTTGCGGTCGAGACCATCGAATCGAGCTGCTGCGGCATGGCCGGCGCGTTCGGCTATGGCGCGGACACCTATGATGCCTCGATCGAGATGGCCGAGCTGTCGCTGCTGCCCGCCGTGCGGCGCGCAGACCCGACGACTCTCGTCGTCGCCGACGGCACCTCCTGCCGCCACCAGATCCATGACGGCACCCGGCGCGAGGCGCTTCACGTCGCGCGCGTGCTGGCGATGAGCCTCGATCGTACTGAGACCAATTCCACCTCAACTGCTGCAAAGGAAACCAGCCATGGCTGACCTCACGCTCGACACCGCCCGCAAGATCCTCGATGCCGCCTTCGCGAAGGCCGGCGAACTCAAGCTGAAGCCGCTGGTCGTCACCATCCTCGACGCGCGCGGCGTGCTCAAGCTCGCCGCGGCGCAGGACGGCACCAGCCTGATGCGCGGCGAGATCGCGCATGGCAAGGCCTATGGCGCGCTCGCCATGGGCATGGGCTCGCGGGCGCTGTTCCAGCGCGCCCAGGAGCAGGCCTTTTTCATCGATGCCGTGAACACCATCGCCAAGGGCGCGCTGGTGCCGGTCCCCGGCGGCGTCCTGATCATGGATGGCGCGACGCTGCTCGGCGCCGTCGGCGTCTCCGGCGACACCTCCGACAATGACGAGGCCTGCGCGGTGGCGGGCATCCAGGCGGCCGGGCTGAAGCCCAACGCGGGGTAAGGTCTCGTAGGGTGGGTTAGCCCTGTGGGCGCGCAAAGCGCGGCCGCAGGGCGTAACCCACCTCTTCCGCTTCTGCGGGACAGACAGTGGTGGATTACGCTGACGCTAATCCACCCTACGACACCTACAAGCCCTTGCGCCACCCGACGGGCGAAACACCCATCGCTCGGTCAACCGTCACATCCCAAAATATTCGCCTTTACAGAATTTCTGATTTATCGCATTGTCGCCCCATCCTGATCCCGTGACAAGGGGCGGTCGTACGTCGTCACGAACCGCGGATCGGGCGGCGGTGGACGCTGGGCAGCGCCGTCGCGGATGTGAGACGCAGGGCGGGGCGATGGATTGAGCCGAACCCTGTGAGCGTCCCGCAAGCCGCGTTGTACGAACGGCGCTCGATGCCTGCCAGGCCCTTGGGCGAAGACGCCCTGGGGCAGAGCGGGAAGCCTGCGTACGGCAAAACCGTGTGGTCCTGGCCGTCGTTGCTACGGTCAAGCCCCGCGAATGCGGCGTCGCTTCGACCGAGGCGCGTCCGTGACTTTCGCGGAAGTGACGGAGGCAAGACAGAACTCGTCTCCGGGGAGAGCACGCATAAGCCGTCAAACCACTGCGCAGGGAAGGCCGGATGTTGGGCTGCCCTGTACTGCTCCTGTGCCTTGCGTGTGCATCATTCTTGCACGGGAGTCTTGCGGGTGCCAGCCGGCGCCCGGCCTTCCCTGCGCCCTTTCCTCGGACAGGGCGTGAAGCGAAAGCAAACCCCGGGCGAAATGCGCCGCGGGAAGGCGAAGGCGTGTCTGTTGTTTGAAAATTTAATCGGGGTTGGTGGAAAACACCCTCGTGCCCCGGACGCAGTGCAGCGCCTCTTCGGCGGTGCACTGCAGAGCCGGGGCCCATCTCGCCGCCTACTTTGCCGCCTCCTGGGTCCCGGCTCTGCGCAGGAACGCAAGAGCGTTGCAGCGCGTCCGGGACACGAGAGAGAGAGAGAAAGCGGCACCGTCACGAGCACCAATTTATCCCCCTCACCTTCCCGTCCAAACCGGCTTCCGCTTCTCGCTGAACGCCTTCAACCCTTCCTTGGCGTCCTCGGTCATCGCGAGCAGCGCGATCTGGCTTTCAGTGTAGGCGATGCTCTCGTCGAACGACATCGAGGCGATGGCGCGCATGGCGTATTTGCCGCGGCGGATCGCGGTCGGGGATTTGTCGACGATGCGGCCGATCAGCCAGTCGACCTTGGCATCGAGCTCGGCGGTGGGCACGACGTAGTTGAGCAGACCCGCGGCTTGCGCCGTCTTGGCATCGAACGGCTCGCCGGTGAGCGCCCATTCGTTGACGAGGCGCGGCGGCGCCATGTTCTGCAACAGGCTCAGCACCTGCATCGGGAACACGCCGACCTTCACCTCCGGCAGGCCGAAGACGACGTGATCGGCCGCGACCGCCATGTCGGTCATGCAGAGCAGGCCCATGCCGCCGGCCATGCAGACGCCGCCGACCCGCGCAATCGCCGGTTTGGTGGCGTTCTGTGACAAACGTAACAGATCGGCATAGTCGACATTTGGTTTGGAATGATCCATCGCGAAAGCCGCGCCGGAATTCTGCAGATCGGCGCCCGCGCAGAACGCCTTGTCGCCCGCGCCCGTCAGCACGATGACGCGGACGTCCTTGTCGTCGTGCGCGTCGCGATAGCCTTTGGTGATGCCGGCGATGACCTCGCCGTTCAGCGCGTTACGTTTCTCCGGCCGGTTGATGGTGATCCAGAACGCCTGCCCGCGCTTCTCTGTGATGATTGCTGTGGTGTCGGTCATGCTACGCTCGCTTCCTTGCCATCCGTTTTGCAGCCATTTGCGGCAGGACGGGCGGCGCGCGCAAGGGCAATCTGCAACGCCGTGTCACCATAGCGTGTGGGCGCAAATTCGCTCGGCGATTGAATTGCGGGTGACGGCCGCTATCCTGACTGGAGATTTTGATCACCGATGAGCCATTTCATGCGCGCCGCGATGATTTTGTTGCTGACAGGCTTGCTCGCGCTGGGCGCAGGCCGCGCAAGCCACGCGGCTGATGCCGCGAAGCTGGCGCTGGTGATCGGCAACGCAAGATACCCCGACAACGAGTTCGTGCTGAACGAGGTCGCCAACGACACCCAGGACGTCACTGAAGAATTGAAGCGCGACGGCTTCGTCGTCGACCGGCAGAACAATCTCACGGCCGACGCCATGCGGCAGGTGCTGGATCGGTTCTATGCCCGGATCGAACGCGGCGCGGTGGCGCTGATCTTCTTCGACGGTTTTGCCATCCAGTCCAACCGGCAGACCTATTTGCTTCCGGTCGACGCGCAGATCTGGACCGAGCCGGATGTGGCACGCGACGGCTTCAGCCTTGATACTATCCTCGCCGAGATGAACACGCGCGGCGCTGCGATCAAGATCGCGCTGATCGACGCCTCGCGCCGCAACCCGTTCGAACGGCGCTTCCGCCGCTATTCGGCGGGCCTTGCGCCGGCGATCGCGCCGAGCAATTCGCTCGTGCTCTACTCCGCCGCGCTCGGTGCGGTCGCGGCCAGCGGCAAGACCGAGCATGGCCTGTTCGTCGCCGAGTTGCTGCGCGAGATGCGCGCGCCGAACATCAGCGCCGAGCAGGCCCTGACCAACACCAAGAACGGCGTCGTCGCCGCCACCAAGCGCGAGCAGGTGCCGTGGCTGTCGTCCTCGCTGACCACGGAATTCTCGTTCGCGGGTTCAGTGACGCGGCCGCCCGACACCAAGGCCGGCGACCCGACCAAGCCGGAGCCTCAGAAACCCGAGCCGCAGAAACCGGTCTGCGAGGCGCCGCAGGCAGAGCCGCTCCCGAGCGCGGACGATCTCGCCAGGGATCCCGTCATCGCCGATCTCAGCCGCAAGATCGCGGCGAATCCCAATGACGTCGCCTCGCGTTACAAGCGCGGCCAAGTCTACGCGATCAAGCGCGCCTACGCGCTCGCCATGCAGGATTTCGACGTCGTGATCCGCAGGAATCCCGGGGATGGCGAGGCGCTCAACAATCGCTGCTGGACGCGCGCCGCGACCGGCGATCTGCAGGGCGCGCTCGCCGACTGCAATCTGGCGCTCCAGGTCGATCCTGGATTGAGCGATGCACTCGACAGCCGCGGGCTCGTCAACCTCAAGCTCGGCCGGACCGCTGAGGCGATCAAGGACTACACCGACGCGATCCAGCGCAACCCGCGCTCGTCATCGTCGCTGTTCGGCCGCGGCATCGCCACCCGCAGGAGCGGCGGTGACGGCGCCACCGATATCGCGCAGGCAAAGTCCATGAACCCGAACATTGCGAAGGAGTTCGCAGGATACGGCGTCACGGAATGCACTCCTTAGACGGGAGCGGCTTTCCTGATCCAGACCTTGTTGTCGTGGAACGCGGCCCCGCCGATCGGCGCCACGGCCTCGGCGCCGGTCAGCATGTTGATGCCGCGGCCGCCGATATGGTTCTTGTTGGGATGAACGGACTCCGCGATCAACACGCCGCGCCGCACGCCGTCGAACAGCGTCGCCACCAGCGTGGTCTCGCCGCGGGGATTGCCGAGCGTCACCGCATCGCCATCGGCGATGTCGAGCGCGGCGGCATCCAGCGGATGGATCATCACGCTCGCCTTGCCCTCGCGCGCCTGCGAGGACGGCGTCTCGTTGAAGGTGGTGTTGAGGAAGCTGCGCGAAGGGCTGGTGGCCAGCCGGAACGGATGGGCCTGGTCAACTTGCTCGATCACGGCCCAATGGTCCGGCAGCGACGGCATGTTGTCGACATCGCCCATGGTGACGCCGAACGGCGGATGCGCCCAATCGGCCCTGAAGTGGAATTTCCCGTCCGCATGGGCAAAGCCGTCGAGATAATGCGAGGTGCGGAAGTCCGGTTGCAGGTCGCGCCAGAGGTCCGCTTCGAGACCGCCGATGTCGCCGTGGTTGCTGAGCTTCAAGGTCGCGTCGATCAGCTCGCGCGGCGTCATCTCGAAGCCCTGATGTTTTGCGCCGAGCCGCGGCGCCAGCCCTTGCAGGACCTCGTGGTTGGAGCGGCATTCGCCGGGCGGGTCGATCAGCTTCGGTCCGACCGAGATGTGCTGATGGCCGCCGCCGTAATAGAGATCGTCATGCTCCATGAACATGGTCGCCGGCAGCACGATGTCCGCCATCTGCGCCGTCTCGGTCATGAACTGCTCGTGCACCGCGACGAACAGATCCTCGCGCGCAAAGCCCTGCCGGACCAGCGCCTGCTCCGGCGCCACCGTCATCGGATTGGTGTTCTGGATCAGCATCGCCTTGACCGGCCCCTTGCCGCGCAGGGCCCCGGCATCGCCGGTGAGGATGCGGCCGATCTTGGACTGGTCGAGCGCACGGATGCTCGGGTCGATGGCGTCGTGGCCCTCGATGATGGATTCATTGAAATGCCACAGCGCGTAATTGTTGAAGAAGGCGCCGCCGCCCTCATACTGCCAGGCGCCGGTCACCGCGGGAATGCAATTTGCCGCGTGCATCTGCGTGGCACCATTGCGACTGCGCGTAAAGCCGTAGCCAAAGCGGAAGAAGGTGCGCTTGGTCTCGCCAACCGCTTTCGCGAAGGCTTCGATTTCCGCCACCGGAACGCCGCAAATCGCGGACGCCCATTCCGGCGTGCGCGTCTCCAGATGCGCTTCGAGCTCGGCGGGGCAGTCGGTGTATTTGTCCAGATAGGCGCGGTCGGCGTAACCGTCACGGAACAGGACATGCATCACGCCGCAGGCAAAGGCGCCGTCGGTGCCGGGCCGCAGGATGATCTTGATGTCGGCCTGCTTCATGGTCTCGTTGTCGTAGATGTCGACCGCCGCAATTTTCGCGCCGCGCTCCTTGCGCGCTCTCGACGCGTGCGTCATCACGTTGACCTGGGTGTTGACGGGATTGGTGCCCCAGATCACGACGAGGTCGGACAGCGCCATCTCGCGCGGATCGACGCCGGCGATCTTGCCGGTGCCGATCGCGAATCCGATGCGCGCAACATTGGCGCAGATGGTCTGATAAAAGCGCGAATACTTTTTCACATGCGTGAGACGGTTGAGCCCGTCCCGCATCACGAGGCCCATCGTGCCGGCGTAGTAATAGGGCCAGATCGATTCCGCGCCGAATTCGCGTTCGGCTTGATTGAAGCGATGCCCGATCTCGTCCAGCGCCTCGTCCCAGGAGATGCGCGCGAATTGCCCCGAGCCCTTCGGCCCAATGCGGCGCATCGGAAACGTGACCCGCTCGGGGTGATGGATGCGCTCGGCGTAACGGGCGACCTTGGCGCAGACGACGCCGGCCGTGTAGGTCTGCTTTTTCGAACCGCGGACACGGCCGATGCTGCGGCCTTCGATCACCTCGACATCGAGGGCACAGGCCGAGGGGCAATCATGCGGACAGGTCGAATGGCGGATTTCGATTTTGGCGTGCTGGTTCATGGCCCAGTTCGTAACACCAAAATACCAGCCAGCCGAGCGCATTTATCCGGCACGGCCCATGCGATTTGCTCAAGGCGCGCGCGCCGCGGGTTCCTGCTGCAGCCGCGAACGCGGCGCGGTCACACCGAAAACCGCCCGATATTCCCTGATGCGATCGGCTTTGTGAGGCGTCGACAGTCCGCATTCCCTGCCGCTACAGTGCCGGCCAACAAGAACGATATCAGGGAGGTGGGCATGATCGCCCGACGATCCGTGCTGGCATTGGCGGCCGGCTTGTTTGCCGTAGTCTCCGCAGCCCCCTCATTCGCGCAGGATTATCCCAGCCATTCGGTCCGGATTGTCGTGCCGTTCGGCGCGGGCGGGCCGGCCGACGTCGCCGCCCGGCTGATCGGCAACGTGCTCCAGGAGAGTTTTGGTCAGCCCTTCGTGGTCGAGAACCGCACCGGTGCCGGCGGTGTCATCGGCACGGTCGAAGCTGCGAAGTCGCCGGCCGACGGCTACACGCTGCTGATGATGTCCAACACCCAGACCGCGAATGAATCGCTGCTGACGGCGGACAAGCGCAAGTATGAGCTGATGCGCGACCTCGCGCCGATCGCGCCGGTGAATTATTCCGATCTTGTCATCGTGGTGAACCCGCAAGTCCCGGCGAAGACGCTGGCCGAGTTCATCGCGCTCGCCAAGGCGCAGCCGGGCAAACTGAACTACGCCTCCTCCGGTCAGGGCACGCCCTACCACATGGCCGGCGAGCTGTTCAAAGCCATGGCCGGCATCGATGTCGTGCACGTTCCCTATCGCAACAGCGGCGAGGCGCGCAGCGGCGTGATCGGCGGACAGGTGCAGATGATGATCGACGCGGTGCCGGCGATGGCGCCGAACATCGGCGAAAATCAAGTTCGCGCGCTCGCAACCACCGGCAAGCAGCGTTCGACCGTGCTGCCGAACGTGCCGACAGCAGGCGAAGCCGGTGTAGCAGGCTACGAGGCGACGATCTGGCTCGGCCTGATGGCGCCGGTCGGCACGCCGAAGCCGGTGATCGACAAGCTCAATGCCGCCGTCAACGCAATGGTGAAGCGGCCCGACATCGTCAAGCTCTGGACAGAACAGGGCGCCGTGCCCATGTCGATGACGCCGGAACAGTTCGACAAATTCCTGCGCGGCGACATCGAGAAATGGGCCGACGTCGTCAAGAAGTTCGACAAGTCCTGAGGCCGCAGAGCGATCATGCCGACCATTCAATTCCGGCTCAACGGCGCAGCCACGACCGTGGATTCCGATCCCCATCAGACGCTGCTCGATGTGCTGCGCGGCCGTCTCGGCGCGACGGGGGCCCATTTCGGCTGCGGCGCCGGTGAGTGCGGCGCCTGTCACGTCATGGTCGACGGCCGCGCGATGACCTCCTGCGACATGCCGATGTGGTCGGTCGCCGACAAGGACGTCGTCACGGTGGAGGGCCTCGGCACCGCAGAGCAACCACATCCGCTGCAACGTGCCTTCATCGCCGAACAGGCGATGCAGTGCGGCTATTGCGTCGCAGGAATTCTCGTCGGCGCCGCGGCGCTGCTCAAGCGCAATCCGTCACCGACGGAGGCAGAGGTCAGATCCGCACTGGATCGCAATCTGTGCCGCTGCGGGTCGCATAACCGCATGGTCCGCGCCGTGCTGCGTGCGGCGGCGGAGATGGCGGCGTCATGAGCGTGCCATCCCCTGCCCCGAAACTGCCTGTCAGCCTCATCGCCAATCCCAAGCTGTCGTCATGGGTAAGGTTGACCGATGACGGCCGTGTGGCGATCTCGCCCGGCAAGGTCGAGATCGGCCAGGGCATCGTTACGGCGCTGGCGCAGATCGCGGCGGACGAGCTCGATGTCGAGATCGGCCGCATTGACATGATCCGTGCCTCGACGGCGACGAGCCCGAACGAAGGCGTCACCTCCGGCAGTCTCTCGATCCAGCAGTCCGGCCGCGCGCTGCGTCAGGTCTGTGCCGAGGTGCGCCAGCGCTTCCTTCGTGCGGCATCGGAACGTCTCGGCGTCGATGCATCGCTGCTCGATGTCGACGACGGCACCATCTCTGGTCCCGGCAATGTCAGGACCAGCTATTGGGAGTTGATGGACGAGGTCTCGCTCGACCACGACGTCACCGCAGGCCCGACAGCGAAGAGTGCCGCCGGGCGCACCGTCGCCGGACATTCGGTCCAGCGTGTTGACATTCCCGACAAGGTGTTCGCGCGGCCGCGCTTCATCCACGACCTTGCGCTGCCGGGACTGGTGCACGGACGGGTGTTGCGGCCGGATATCTCGGGCGCCAGATTGATCGCACTTAATGAGGAGGCTGCACGCGCAGTCCCCGGCCTCATTGCGATCGTCCGCGACGGCGGCTTTGCCGGCGTGGTCGCCGACAACGAGGCGGCCGCGGACGCAGCGCTCAAGGCCTTGCGCAAGAGCGCGACATGGTCGGCGGGCGAGCCGCTGCCCGATGAAGACGATCTGGCGGGCTTTTTGAAGAGCCAGCCGGTCGAGAGCAGCATCATCGACACCAGGATGGCGGAGCCGGCGCGCAAGCCCGTCCAGACCCTCCGCCGGCAATACACCCGCCCCTACATCGCCCACGCCTCGATCGCCCCGTCCTGCGCCATCGGCCGATGGGATAGTGACCGTGTCCATGTCTGGACGCACAGCCAGGGCGTCTACCTCCTGCGCGCCGATCTCGCGATCGTGCTGAAGCTGCCGGCCGAGAACATCGTCGTCGAGCACATCGAGGGCGCCGGCTGCTACGGACACAATGCGGCCGACGACGTCGCGCTCGACGCCGTGCTGCTGGCGAAGGCGGCCGGTGGCCGTCCGGTGCGCGTGCAGTGGTCACGGCACGACGAGATGTCCCACGCGCCCTTTGGGGCGGCGATGGCCATCGAGATCGAGGCCGATCTCGATGCAGGCAACGAGATCGCCGGCTGGCGCCACGCGATCTGGAGCAACGGCCATGCAGCAAGGCCGGGACGCGCGGCGCAGCCGGCGCTGCTTGCCGCAACCGAGATCGCCAATCCCTATCCCCGCATGATCTCGACAAACCCGCCGGCCGCCAATGGCGGCGGCGGCGACCGCAACTCCGTCCCGCTCTACGACTTCCCGGCCTGGACGATCACGAGCCACCGGCTGCTGACCATGCCGGTGCGCACCTCGGCGCTGCGGACGCTGGGCGGGCAAGGCAACGTGTTCGCCATCGAGTCCCTGCTCGACGAGATCGCTGCCCTGCGCGGCGAAGATCCGATCGCGTTCCGTCTGCGGCATTTGCGTGACGAGCGGGCGCGCGATGTCATCAGCGCTGCGGCGCGAGGCGCCGCATGGAAGCCGCAGAAGCAGCCCGGCATCGGTCACGGCGTCGGCTTTGCCCGCTACAAGAACATGGGCGCCTATTGCGCTGCGATTGCCGAGATCGAGGGCACCGACGACATCCGCGTCAAGCGGCTGACGCTTGCAGTCGACGTCGGCGAGGCCATCAATCCGGACGGCGTGGTCAACCAGATCGAGGGCGGCGCGATCCAGGCCACGAGCTGGGTGCTGAAGGAGCGCGTCCGGTTCGACCGCACCGGCATCACCTCGACCTCCTGGACGGACTATCCGATCCTGACCTTCAGCGAGGTGCCGGCCGTGGACGTCGAGATCATCCAGCGGCCGGAGATCGAGCCGGTCGGCGCCGGCGAAGCCGCGCACGGCCCGGTGACGGCGGCGATCGCCAATGCGGTGTATGATTGCCTCGGCGTGCGTGTGCGCGACCTGCCGATCACGCGCGACAAGATCATTGCAGCGATGGAGCGTGCGCCTTGACGACAGTGAACGTTTTGAGCGGCGGCGCGGCACAAGGCCTGGTGCGCGGCGTCACCGACGCTTTCAAGGCGCAAACCGGCCTCGGTATCGCCGGCGAGTTCGGCGCGGTCGGCGTGATGGCGGACAAGCTGCGCGCGAGCACGCCGGCCGATCTTGTGATCCTGACGCAGGCACTGCTTGCGAGGCTTGCCGAGGAGAAGCTCATCGTCCCCTCATCGATCACGGATGTCGGCCGGGTCGAGACCGCGCTGGCGGTCCGCAGCCGCGATCTCAAGGTGACGGTGAAGACGGAGGCCGATCTGCGCGACGTGCTGCGCGGCGCCGATGCAATCTATGTCCCCGACACCAAGGCCTCGACCGCGGGCCAGCATTTCGCAAAAGTGCTGGACCAGCTCGGCATCGGCTATGAGGTGGCATCGCGCCTGAAGATCTTTCCGAACGGTGCAACCGCGATGCGGGAGCTCGCGGCATCTGGCGCGGCAAAGCCGATCGGATGCACGCAGGCGACCGAGATCATCGCGACAGACGGCATTGCATTGTCAGGGGCGCTGCCGCCCGGCTGCGAACTCGTGACGATGTACACGGCCGGCGTGACAATGCGGGCAGCGCATCCGACAGAGGCGGCAGCGCTGATCGCGTTGCTGACCGGCGCAGATCGGAAGGACCTGCGCCAGCGCGCTGGCTTTACCGGCTAGAGCCGATGACGCCCTATTTGTGCAGCTGGGTGAGGCCTGTCGGCGGGCCGTCGACGGCGGTCCAGCCGCCATCGACGAACAGCGTGCTGCCGCTGACATAGCTGGCGGCATCCGAAGCAAGATAGGCCACTGCGGTCGCGACCTCGTCGGCGCTGCTCCAGCGGTTGAACACGGTGTGGCCGGCGTAGAGATTGTAGATGTCGGGGCGCTGCTTGAACGGGCCGGTCAGCGCGGTTTCGGCGATGCTCGGCGCGATCGCGTTGACGCGCACGCCGGCATGGCCGACCTCGGAGGCAAAGCCCTTCACCAGCAGGCCGATGGCCGCCTTGGTCGAGCCGTAGACGCCGAGGCCCGGCTCGATGGTCACCGCGCGCACCGACGAGCAGGCGATGATGCTGCCGCCCTTTTGCGCGACCATGATGCGGCCGAACGCCTGGAAGAACCACACCGTGCCCTTGACGTTGAGGTTGAGGACACGGTCGAGGTCCTCCTCGGTGTAGTCGAGGATGGTCTTGCGGATGTTGAGCCCGGGCGTGGTCACCGCGATGTCGAGCCGGGCAAATTTCTGCATCACCGTTTTGGCCAGCGCATTGACGTCCGCAGCGCTCGCGGCGTCACAGCTGGCTGCTTCCGCCCAGCCGCCCTTGTCGCGAATCCGGGCGGCGGTCGCCTCCGCGGCGTCAAGCGCGCGATCGGCGCAGACGACGCGGGCCCCGAGCCCAGCCAGCGCCTCGGCTGACGATTTGCCGATGCCCGATGCGGCGCCGAGCACCACGGCCGTCTTGCCGGTGAGATCAAAGAGCTTGCGATAGTCAGTCACTGATAGCTTCTCCTGTAGCTGCTAGCCCTTGTAACCCATCAGCAGGCGAGGCAGCCACAGCGAGAATGCAGGGACGTAGGTCACGAACATCAGTGCTGCGATCAGCGCGGCGTAGAACGGCAGGATGGTGCGCATCACCGCGCCCACCGAAATGCCGCCGATGGCGCAACCGACGAACTGCGTGGTTCCGACCGGCGGGGTGTTCAGCCCGAGGGCGCAATTGATCAGCATCAGCATGCCGAACTGCACCGGATCCATGCCCGCCTTCATCGCAATCGGCAGGAAGATCGGGGTGCAGATCAGGATGGTCGCGGCCATGTCCATGAACGTGCCGAGCACGAACAGGATGACGTTGATGAGCAGGAAGATGACCCAGGGCTGCGTGGAGACCTTGCTCATCAGGTCGCCGGCGAGGTCCGCCACCTCGTACAGCCCCATCAGATACTGGAACATGGTGGAGACGCCGATCAGCAGCAGCACCACGCCCGTCGTCTTCACCGCCTTGGCGGCGGCGCGCAGGAAGTTGCTCCAGGTCATGGTGCGGTAGATGAAGAACGTCAGCAGCATCGTATAGGTGACCGCGACGGCGGCAGATTCGGTTGCCGTGAAGACGCCGGACAGGATGCCCGCCAGGATGATGCCGACGATCAGAAGGCCCGGCAGCGCGGCCGCGAGCGAGCGGAAAACCTCGGCCCAGCCCGGGAACTTGCCGGCCGGATAGCCGCGCTTCACGGCAACGCCATAAGCGGCGACCAGCATGCACGCCATCAACACGATTGCCGGCAGGAGGCCCGCGGCGATCAGCGCGCCGATCGAGACCTTGCCCCCGGCTGCCAGGGCATAAATGATCATGTTGTGGCTGGTCGGCATCAAGGCGCCCACCAGCGAAGCGTGGGTCGTGACATTGACGGCGTAGTCGGTGTCGAACCCCTCCTTTTTCATCATCGGGATCATCACCGCGCCCATCGCCGACACGTCGGCCACGGGCGATCCGGAGACGCCGCCGAACAGGGTGCAGGCGACCACGTTCGACATGCCGAGCCCGCCGCGGATGTGACCGACGAGATTCTTGGCGAGCTGCACGATCTTGTCGGCGACCCCGCCATGCAGCATCAGCTCACCGCTGAAGACGAAGAAGGGAATCGCAAGGAACGAGAAGATGTTCATCCCCGACATCATCTGCTGGAAGATGACGGCGACCGGCAGACCTTCGTAGAGGATGGTGCAGATCGCCGAAAGACCGATCGCGAAGGCAACCGGGACGCCGAGGATCAGGAAGCCGAAGAACGTGGCGCCGAGGATGATCAGTTCCATGAGGGGACGACCTCTTCGCCGCGCAGGAGAGCAATGATGTGCTCGATTGAAAAGGAGACGATCAGGACGCCGGAGGCGATCAGCGGGACGTAGCGGATGACCTCGGGGAGGCCGAGATTGGGAATCTTCACGGTCCCCACGGATGCGCCGAGAATCCAGCCGTTATAGGCCATCGCGACGCCAAACGCGGCCACCAGGACGTGGATGACGAGCTCGATCTTCTCTCGCGCGTGATCCGGAAGCATCACCAGCAGGCTGTCCATGCCGATGTGTCCGGCATCGCGCACGCCGACGGCGGCGCCGATCAGCGTGACATACAGGATGAGAACCAGCGCAAGGTTCTCCGTCCAGGTCGGGCTCGAATTGAGCACGTAACGACCGAACACCTGATAGAACACGACGGTGACGATGAGGAGCAGTCCGCTCACGGACAGATACATGCCCGCGCGCGCGACGACGGCATTGACGCGCGACAGCAAGCCGGTCGCCGGGCGTACGGCGACCGCCCCCTGCTCGTGGTCTGCGACGTGTGGGTCTGTCATTCCCGCGTCTCCTTGCAAGGGTCCGGGTCGCCTTCGCGGCGACGCCGGACCCGACGCTGTGGCGTTACTTCGTGTCCTGGATACGCTTGACGAGGCCCTGCAGCTTCTCGTCACCCGCAAACTTCTGGTACACCGGCTTCATCGCGTCGACGAATTCCGCCTTGTTGGCGATCGTCACGACCTGAACGCCGGCGGCCTCGACCGTCTTACGGGACGCCTGCTCACGCTCGTCCCAGAGCTTGCGCATGACTGGTACCGATTCCTTGGCCGCCTTGCGGACCATCGCCTGATCCTCCTTGCTCAGCGTGTCCCAGACCTTCTTGGACATCACCAGAACTTCGGGTGCCAGGGAGTGCTCGGTGATGTTGTAGAACTTGGCGGCCTCGAAATGGCGCGACGACTCGTAAGAAGGCCAGTTGTTTTCGGCTGCATCCACCAGGCCGGTCTTGAGCGCGGTGTAGACCTCGCCATACGGCATCGGCGTCGGGTTGGCGCCGAGGCTCTGGATCATGCCCACCCACAAATCGGACTGCTGGACACGAATCTTCAGACCCTTCAGGTCCGCGAGCGACTTGACCGGCGCCTTCACGGTGTAAATGGACCGGGCGCCGCTATCGTAATAGGCAAGGCCGACCAGGCCTGCGGGCTCCATCGCCGCCAGGATCTCATCGCCGATCGGCCCGTCGAGGACGGTGCGCATGTGCTGCGTGTCGCGGAAGACGAACGGCAGGCACAATGCGATCGTTTCCGGCACGAAGTTGTTGAGCGGCGACGCGTTGATCCGCATCATGTCGAGCGCGCCGATCTTGAGTTGCTCGATGGTGTCCTTCTCCGAGCCCAGGGCTCCGTTCGGAAACACCTTCACGCCGAGCTTGCCGCCGCTCGCCGCCGCGAGCTGCTTGCCCATGAACTTGACGGCCTCTACGGTCGGATAATCGGCGGGATGGATGTCGGCGGAGCGGAAGTCGCGTGCGGTCGCCAGCGGCGCTGAGAGCACCATTGCAACGGCTGCGATGATACCGGTGAGTGTCTTCATCTGGGCTTCCTCCTGGGTTGATTATGTCGTTGTCGGCAGGCTGCAGGCCGCCTTGGGTCGCTCCCCTTCAGGTGTGAAGTCAAGCGCCAATGTCGTCCCTAGGGCGCGCGGCATTCCATGTCCAAGCCAAATCCGGCATTGATCGATGCAGCAGTTGCATCGATCAATCTGGCGCAATTCGCGCCGTCGTGGAAGCCGGCGGGACGGCTTGCGTCGCCGGCACGTGACTTGACGCGACCAAGAGAGGCCCCTCAAGATGTCCGAAACAGCGGACTATTTCGAAGGAATGCCCATGCCGCGGAAGCTGATCGATATCTCGGTGCCGCTCAGAAACGACGTGACGGCCGATCCGCCGGGCAACCATCCGACCATCCAGTACATCGATCACCAGCAGGGCCTGCCGCGCATGCTGCAGTTTTTCGACGGCCTCAAGGCGCAGGATTTGCCCGATGGCCAGGGCTGGGCCGTCGAGCAGGTCTCGCTGTCGACCCATAACGGCACGCATCTCGATGCGCCCTGGCACTTCCATCCGACCATGAACCGCGGCGAGCGGTCTTGGACGATCGACGAGGTGCCGCTGGAATGGTGCTTTCAGCCCGGCGTGAAGCTCGACTTCCGGCATCTGCCCGACGGCTACGTGGCGAGTGCTGAGGACGTCGAGACGGAACTGAAGCGCATCGGGCACGCGCTGTCGCCGCTAGAGATCGTGGTCGTCAACACCAGCGCCGGCGCCAAATTCGGCAAGGCCGACTACGTCAATTCCGGCTGCGGCATGGGCTATGAGGCCACCATGTATCTGCTCGAACGCGGGGTGCGGCTGACCGGCACGGACGGCTGGAGCTGGGACGCGCCGTTCCTCTACACCGCGAAGAAATATGCCGAGACAAAAGATGCCGGCCTGATCTGGGAAGGCCACAAGGCGGGACGGCACATCGGCTATTGCCATCTGGAGAAACTGCACAATCTCGACCAGCTGCCCTCGACCGGCTTCACGGTCTCGTGCTTTCCGGTGAAGATCGAACGCGCCTCCGCGGGCTGGACCCGCGCAGTCGCCATCATCGATGGCTAGGCGTACGCGCTCACTCGCCGTCGAGGCCGCTCTCGGCGAGTTCGCGCAGCGCATCCGTATCGAGCACGACGATGGCGCCGTGCTCGAGGCGAACCCAGTTGCGGCCGGCCCAGGCGCGCAATTGCTTGTTGATGCTCTCGCGCGTCATCCCCACCATCTCGCTGATCTCCTGCTGCGTGATGGCGAGCGTGCCGCTGCCGGAGTCGAACTTGCGCTCCTCGGTGAGACCGAGCAGCGCGCTCGCCAGCCGCCCCGGCAGATTTTGCAGGATGACCTGCTCGACCTGCTGGCTGGTCCAGCGCAGACGGGCGCAGAGCAGCTCGATGAATTTCATCGCCAGCGCCGGCTGGCTCTTCACGAACGGGAGGAAGTCCCGGCGATCGATGATGTAGAGCTCGCAATTGGTGTTGGCGGTCGCGTCGGCTGACCGGGGAGCGCCGTCAAGCACCGCGATCTCGCCGAAGATTTCTCCGGGACCGATCAGATTGAGAATGGCGTTCCGTCCGTCGGGCGACGAGGAGGAAATCTTCACTGTCCCCGTGATCACCGCAAACAGATTGTTGCCGGGATCGCCCTTGGCAGCGATCGTCGCGCCGCGCTTCACGGTGGTGTGCTTGGCGTAGCGGCAAAGCTGATCGAGCGCTTCCGGCTCCAGATCCGCGAAGATCGGGTGCTTGCGCAGGACCGATAGTTTATTGCCCGCCGACTGTCGGGGGTCGCCGGTCTTGTCCTGAGGCACGCCGCGGGGCTCCTAAGACTGCGAGGCACTGAGGTTCCTGCGTAGTCAACGTTATCAGGCTTTTCAACCGGAAAGCACCCGCGCGATTTGTGGCAAATGCCCCGAAAAGGCCGCGTTCAAGCCGAAAGCCTGCATCCGAAGGATGCGCCGATGCGGTCCGGTCGATGCAGAGTTGCAGGCAGCGCAAGCCGCGCTTGCGTTGAGGCGCTGGCGAAGGCCAAGCCGGCCAAGCGTCGGCTGTTGGCGCGTCTGAGCGGATCAAGACCTCAGGAGGTCAGCGCTTGGAATCCGGATCGAGCCGGCCCGCACTGGTTTGCCGGTCTGCCCAAGCCAGAGCTGCGGCGAATGCGACGAAGATCGCGACGACGACGATGGTCACCAGCAACGCATCAGCGGGCATTATCCCCTCCCAAAGGTCTGGGGCATTATTTTGCTGCAGCAGGCCAGCGTCATTGATCGAGATCAAAAACGTCGGGGGCGTTGCGGATGGGCTATCAGGCTGCGGCCAGCGCCTCGGCACGGACAGGATCGAGCAGGCTGATGCCGCCGTGAATGATCTCGATCACGCCGTGACGCTCCAGCTTGGTGAAGGTGCGACTGACGGTTTCGATGGTCAGGCCGAGATAGTCGGCGATGTCCTGACGGCTCATCGGAAGCGGGACCGTGTCGGACAGACCCTTGAGCGCGACCTGCCTTTCCCGCCAGCCGAGCAGGAAGGTCGCGACCTTCTCGTCGGCCGAGCGTCGGCCGAGCAGGACCATATGGTCGCGTGCCTGGCTCAATTCGCGGATGGCCAGCTCGTTGATCCGCCTGAGCAGCTGCGGCCGGTCCTCGATGAAGCGGCCGAAGGGCGCTTTGGCAAACTGGCACACGGTCACCGCGCCGATCGCATCGGCCGAAAAATTGTGCCGGCCGGAGATGTTCATCCCCAGGAAATCGCCGGGCAAGGCAAAACCGACGATCTGCCGCCGGCCGTCGGGCAGCAGCTTGTACAGCCGCATGACGCCTTCGAGGACGTTGTAGAACGAGGTCGTCATGTCCTCCTCGGAGAACACGGTCTCGCCGGAGTCAAAATGAACGCGGCGGCCGAGATGCTCGAATTCCCTGAGCTCGGCCGCATCCAGCGACGAACAAACCGCCGCTCCGCGTACGGCGCAATCGCTGCAAAAATGCCCGTTCGGCTCAATCGTGACCACGGAAGGCTTCATCCACCGCTCCCCGCGCCGGCTGCTCCCGACACCGGGTCGGGTCCACCGCGCCCGTGCATTTTACTGCACTGCGCCAAAGCCAATTGACAGAGATCAAATTTGAGTGGCATCCCCGTCATATTCTGCTTCCAGAGTTCGACGGGATCACTTTCCATGCTGCAAGCTGCCCTGCGTCACGGCCTGATTGGGCTGCTTCTGATGACGCCTGCGCTGGCGGCCCCGACCGCCGAACAACGCGGCAAGGCCTTCGCACGGGCCAATTGCGCACGCTGTCACGCGATCGACCGCGTCTCCCACAGCCCGCTCGAGGGCGCGCCTCCGCTACGCACGCTGCACCGGCGTTATCCGATCGAGACCCTTGGTGAGGCGCTGGCCGAAGGGATCTACACCGGTCACGACGACATGCCGGCCTTCGAGCTCAGTCCGGACCAGATCCACGATCTCCTGTCCTACCTGAAGACGCTGGAATAGACGGCGTCACACTGCCTGCACGCTCCACCCGATCAGCTCCTTGGCGATGCGGGCAAAGGCTGCATCGAAGGCGGCGACTGCAGCGGCCGGCTCGACCTTGTCGAGCTTTTCGCTGGTCTCGACCAGGCGGGATGCCACCACCTTGCCGTTCTTGTCGACGATCCGCGCCGACAGATCGATCTCCACCCGTGCCTCGCCCTCCGTGGCGATCCGAAAGCGCCGGATGTCGATCAGGAGCTGGTAATCCGCCTGACCGAGGTCGGTCGTGCGTAGGGGGGCGTGGGCGATGTCGTAATTCTCAAAACTGTCGATCAGGCGTGCCTGCACCAATTTTGGAATGCTGTCGGCCCAGAGGAAATCCGCAAAGCCCGGTCTGTCCCCGACGGGCGCGAACAGCATGCGCTGGGTCTGCAGCATTGCGACCGCGGTCGGCTCGGGAATGGCCAGGGAAGCGGAGAGCGTCTTGCCGGCCGGCCCGAGATTCTTCGGCGTGCGCAGGTCGTAGGTTATTTTCTGCGCGGGCGTCCCACCGCCGGTCATCTTCTCCAGGCCCGCAATGATGCCGTCGAGCTTGCCGGTGTTGCGCGCGAGGCCGTCGGAGAACGTCCTGAAATTCGCGATGGTGTCCTTCAGCGGGCCGGAATTGTCCTGAAGCACCGTGTCGACCCGCCGCAGCGCATCGCGCGCCGCCTGCGTCATGCTCTGGCCGGCGCCGGCCTCGGCGATCAAGGTCACGGGCTCGCCGGATTTGGCAACAACAACCCCGCCCTCCAACGTCACCACCGGCACGCCGGTCAGGCCCTGGAATTCGAGGCCGACCCTGGTGTCGGAACGCACCGGCGTGGCGGTCGCAACCGAGATCGTCGCATTGACGAAGCGCGGGTTATCCGGCGCGAGCGCGAGCTGGGTCACCTCACCGACACGGATGCCGTTGAACAGCACACCGGCGCCGACCAGGAGGCCCGGGACCGGCCCCTGAAACTGCACGTGATAGTTCGTGCGCGGCCCGATGCCGCCGGTGTTGTTCAGCCAATAGACGAAGCCGAACACCGCGAGGATCGCGGCCAGCACGAAACTGCCGATCAGCACGTAGGGAGCGCGGGTTTCCATGTCTCATCTCATCTCGTGTTGCAGCATCTGCGAGCGCTTGCCGTGGAAATAGGCGCGCACCCAGGGATGCTCGGATTGCAGCAATTCGCGCATCGGGCCGATCGCCACGATCTTGCCGTCGGCCAGCGCGGCGACGCGGTCGCAGACCGTGGTCAGGCTCGCAAGGTCGTGGGTCACCATGAACACGGTCAGCCCCAGCGTTCTTTGCAGCGTCGTGATCAGCGCGTCGAAATCGCCGGCGGCGATCGGATCGAGGCCGGAGGTCGGCTCGTCCAGGAACAGGATCGGCGGATCGAGCGCGAGCGCGCGCGCCAGCGCCACGCGCTTGGTCATGCCGCCCGACAGCTCCGCCGGATATTTGTCGGCGTCCTGGGCGCGCAAGCCGACCATCTCGAGCTTGGCGATCGCGATCTCGTCCATCAGCTCCTGCGACAGGACAAGATTTTCGCGTAAGGGAAACTGGACGTTCTGGCGGACCGTCAGCGAGGAGAACAGCGCGCCTTGCTGGAACAGGATGCCCCATGTCGTGGCTGCGCCGCGGCCGTGGCCGCCGGTGGGCTGGCCCATGACCTCGATGGTCCCGCCCTGGCGCGGGATGAGGCCGATGATGGTGCGCATCAGCACCGACTTGCCGCCGCCGGACGCCCCCACCAGCCCGAGAATCTCGCCGCGGCGAACGTCGAGCGACAGATGGTCGAGCACGGTCTGGCGGCCGAATCCGACCACGAGATCACGGACGCGGATCGCGAACTCGTCCTGCGATACGTCCATCGTCACATTCCGATCGAGGCAAAGAAGATCGCGAACAGGCCGTCGAGCACGATCACCAGGAAGATCGACTTCACCACCGACGTCGTGGTCTGCCGCCCCAGCGACTCCGCGCTGCCCTTGACGCGCAAGCCCTCGCTGCAGGCCACGATTCCGATCACCAGCGCCATGAACGGCGCCTTCAGGATGCCCACCTCGAAATGGGTAACGGAGATGGCCTCGTGCAGCCGCGCGATGTAGATCGCCGGCCCCATGTCGCCATAGAACTGCGCGACGAGACCGCCGCCATAGAGCGCGGCGACCGATCCGATGAAGGTGAGGATCGGCAGCGCAATGACCAGGGCCGCAACGCGCGGCAGGATCAGGACGTCGACGGGATCGAGCCCCATGGTCGAGAGCGCGTCGATCTCCTCGCGCATCTTCATCGAGCCGAGCTCGGCGGTGTAGGCGCTTCCCGACCGTCCCGCGACCATGATGGCGACGATCAGCACGCCGAGCTCGCGCAGCACCAGGATGCCGACCATATCGACGGTGTAGGACTCCGCGCCGAACCTGCGGAAGTGGAAGAAGCCCTGCTGTGCGATGATGGCGCCGATCAGGAAGGTGATCAGCGCGACGATGGGGATCGCCTGCCACCCGATGCGGTAGAGCTGATACACCAGCGAGGTCAGCCGCAGCGAACGCGGCCGACGCAGCACGCCTATCACGGCCATGAACAATGCGCCGAGCATCTGCAGGAAGATCGTGACGTCTTCCCGCGCGTCGGCCGTGGACTTGCCGAGATCGCCCAGCCTCGCCAGCACCGGATTGGGCGCAGCCGTCGGGGCCGGCGTGTGGCGGTTGACCTGGCGCACCTCATCCAGCAGCCCGCTGAAATGATCGGCGACGCCGACGAATTCGGCCGACCTGCCCGATGTTGCGGCCCTGCGCGACAGCTTTTCCAGGACCCAGGCACCGAGCGTGTCGAGCGCACTGACGCCCGACATGTCCAGGGTGACGACGCGCGAGCGATCGACGTCGGCACCGACCGACCGGGACAATGTCTCGAGCGTGACCACATTCGCGGCGGTCCAGGGCCCTTCAGGGCGCAGGTTCAGCACGTCGCCGGACGGCGTCGCGAGCAACAGCGGTTCGTGGTTCACGCTTCCACCTCATCGGGACAATCGGTCCCCATTCAGACGGCATTTCTAGGCCAGCATATGGCGGCCCGCTTGACCTGTCTCAAGAGCTGAACTGCGCTGCCCGATTGACGCAAATCAAGCGCGATCGCGCGCGCGGGCCCTAGGCTTGCGTCCATTCAATGGGGATATCAAGTCCATGTTCGACAGAGACAGGATGAGCGAAGAATTGCGGGCACTGAAGGTTGACGTCACACGCTTGCTGAGGACCGCCGGCGAGGAAATGTTCGAGAGCTCGAAGGACCGCGCCGAGGCCCTCGCCCATCAGATCAGGGCGGCGCTGACCGAGCTCGGCGAGACCGTGGACGAAGAGCAGGCGCAGCTTCAGGGTCTCATTGCGGACCGTCCGATCACATCGCTCGCCTCCGCCTTCGCGCTCGGCGTCGTTGTCGGCTTCATGCTGAGGAGACACTAGGTGAATACCGAGAATGTGGTCAAACATCTGCGCGCGTTGTGGCGCACCGACAGGATCATCGCGGACATCAGGCTGCGCCATCTGCTTGTTGGCCTCGGCCTGCGTGCCTTTGCGGCCCTGATCGCGGCGTTCGGGCTTCTGATGCTGGAACTGTCGGCCTATTTCGCGCTGGTGCAGATCTGGAGCGCGATTGCCGCGGCGGCCATCCTCGGCGCCGTCAATTTCGCCATCGCGGCCGCTCTGTTCGCAATCGCCGGCCGCGCTCCGTCAGGCCGCGATATCGAGCTCGCCAACGAAATTCACGACACCTCCATCGAAGCCCTTCAGCTCGAGGCGCGCGCGCTCCAGGCCCAGGTGTCAGGCGCGGTACATCATCCGCTCAGCACGATCGTGCCGGTGCTGGTGCCGTTGATCGCGATCATCATCAGGAATTTGCGGACCACGGCCAAATCATCCGCCGCGGCGAATTCGGCTGAAGCGCGCTCGTGAAGCAGGCGCGCTCACAGCTTCAATTTGACGTCGCAGATATCGGGCTCGGCCGGGTCCGGCTTGACCTCGAAGCCGAGGTGCCGGCACATCTCGAGCATCACGCTGTTCTCCTTGAGCACGTCGCCCGATATGATCTTCAGTCCCTCCGACCGCGCGTAGTCGATGATCAGCTGCATGAGGGCCCAGCCGAGCCCCCTGCCCTTGAGATCGGACCGGAGCAAAATCGCGTATTCGCCGCTCTCGTAGATCGAATCCGAATGGAGCCGGACCACGCCGACCATTTCGCCGGTGGCCTCGTCGAAGGCGATGAAGGCCATCGCGCGCGCATAGTCGAGCTGGGTCAGGCGCGCGATGAACTCGTGGGTAAACTCCTTCATCGGTGCGAAGAACCGCAGGCGAAGGTCGTGCGGCGTGACGTGACGCAGGAATTCGTGGATGGTCGGCTCGTCCTCGGGGCGCATGGGCCGCACGAAGATGCGCCAGTCGTCCTTGAGCTTGAGGCGCCGCTCCCATTGCGACGGATAGGCGCGAACGGCGAAATTGGCCGGGCCTGAGCCGACGAACTTTCGTTGCGGCGGCCCGACCGCGACGCGGGCATCGACCGCGGTCACGCCGGTTTCGTCCGCCAGCAGCGGATTGATGTCGAATTCGCGGATCTCGGGAATGTCGGCCGCCATCTGCGCCAGCTTGACCAGCACCATGGCGACGGCGTCCTGCTTGACCGCCGGCACATCACGATAGGCCTTTAGCAGCCGCGACACGCGGGTGCGGTCGATCAGATCGCGAGCGAGCTGCAAGTCCAGCGGGGGCAGCGCCAGCGCCTTGTCGTTGATGATCTCCACCGCCGTGCCACCGCGGCCGAACACGACGACGGTGCCGAAGGTGGGATCGTCGGCGAGGCCCAGGATCAGCTCGCGCGCCTTCGCCTTGACGACCATCGCCTGGACGATGACGCCGCCGATGCGGGCCTCGGGCCGCAGCTTTCTCGCCCGGGCGAGAATGTCGGAGGTGGCCGCTCGCACGGCCTCCGGCGTCGTCAGATTGAGCACGACGCCACCGACATCGGATTTGTGGATGATGTCCCGCGACATGATCTTCAGCACCACGGTGCCGCCCTGCGCGAAGATTTCCTTCGCATAGGCCACCGCCTGCTCGACATCGGTCGCCGCATAGGTCGGCACCATGGCGATGTCGTAAGCTTCGAGCAGGTGCTTGATCTCGACCGGTTCGAGCCATTCACGGCCATCGGCGATCGCGGCGGTGACGATCTGCCTCGCCCCCCGGGCATCCGGCACGAACGTATCGGGCATCGCGGGAGGAACCTGGCTCAGCTCCTCCACCACTTCTCGGTGCCGGACCAGATGCATGAAGCCGCGCACGGCGTCGTCCTCGGTCGGATAGTTGGGCATACCGGCGCCGGAAAGCGCCTGGATGATGTCCTGATCGGCCCCGACCCAGGCGGCCAATACGGGCTTGGCCCATCGGCGGTGCTTCTCGCGATATTTAGCGACGAGCTCGGTCACGGTCGTGGCAATCTCGGCGGCCGAGGCGATCGCCGTTTGCACGTTGAGGACCAGCACCGCGTCATTGTCGCGATCGGCCAGCAGCACCTCGAGCGCCGCCGCGTAGCGCGAGGCGTCGGCGTCGCCCACGATGTCGACGGGATTTGCACCGGACCAGGTCGGCGGCAGGGCCGCATCGAGCGTCTTGCGCACCTCCGGCGAGATGGTCGCCGGGATTCCGCCGAGTTCGACCAATCGATCGACGGCGAGGACGCCGATGCCGCCACCGTTGGTCAGGATGGCGAGACGCTTTCCCGTCGGCGATTCGACGCGGCCGAGCGTCTCGGCACAATCGAACAGCTCACGCAGATCGGAGACCCGCAGGACACCCGCGCGGCGGAACGCCGCGTCATAGACCGCGTCCGCGCCGGCGAGCGCGCCGGTATGCGTGGCGGCCGCCTTTGCGCCCTGCGCCATGCGCCCCGACTTCACTACGACGACGGGCTTCACGCGCGCGGCGGCACGCGCTGCCGACATGAACTTGCGCGCGTCCTTGATGGATTCGATGTAGAGCAGGATCGCGCGAGTCTTGTGATCCATCGCGAAATAGTCGAGCAGATCGGCGATATCGACGTCGATCTGATCGCCGATGGAGACGATGCCGGAAAAGCCGACGCCGCGCTGTGCAGCCCAGTCGACCATGCCGGCAGCAATCGCGCCCGATTGCGAGATCAGCGCGAGGCTGCCCGCCCCCGGCATGTGCGCGGCAAAGCTGGCATTCAGGCTGACCCCGGGCATCATGATGCCGAGGCAATTCGGTCCGATCAGCCGCATGCCGTATTTGCGGGCCGCCGCGATTGCAGCCTCGTGCAGAGAGCCCGGTCCGTGGCCGAGCCCGGCCGAGACGATCAGCGCGCCCGCCGATCCGCGACGCCCGGCCTGGTCGATGATACCGGGAATCTCGCGCGCCGGCGCGGTGATGACCACGAGCTCGGGCACGAAGTCCAAGCTGTCCAGGCTCTTCACCGCCGCGACGCCGCCGATTTCGGCATGGCGTGGATTGACCAGGCCGAACCGCCCCTTGAATTCGGCCTTGTGAATGTTCTCCAGAACGGCGCGTCCTACTGAGACCGGACGGGCGCTCGCTCCAACGAGCGCAACTGAACGCGGCGCCAGCAGATTGTTGAGACGATAGGTTGACATGAAAGCAAATGCGCCGGGTCAACGGCGGTTCCGATGGTTGACGATCAGGCCGGGAAAAATGGCGAGCCTAGTGCGAGATCATAACCCAGCATGGTGGCTGGCCAATGACGGTCTTTGTCACACCGCCCCACACGATCTCGTTCAGGCGTGAATGATGGTAGGCGCCCATCACGATCGCATCCATGCCATGGGAATTCGCCCAACTTCCCAGTACCTTGCCGATCGAGCTGCCGTTGCCGGTCACCGTTTCGAAGGAGGCATAGACCCCGTGTTCTCTCAGATGGTCGACGAGAGCCGCGCCGGATTGCGCGACCGCGTCAGCCTTGTCCTCTGCGACCGTCACCACGCGGACCACGGTGGCAGCCTGAAGAATGGGCAAAGCGTCGCCGACCGCACGCGCAGCGCGGGCAGAATGATCCCAGGCGATCATGACGTTCTCGAATTCCGGCCGCAGCTGCTCCGCACGCTGCTCCGGGCAGAGCAGCAGCGGCCGCCCGGATTCGAACAGGAGAGTTTCGATGATGTGCTCCGTTCGGCTGTCGTGCGGCTTCACGGGAAACAGCGTGAGATCGCTGAAACGGGCATGCTCGGCCAGGATCGCCGCGATCTGGTCCGCCGGTACCTTGCCCGTTCGGCTCTGGGCGCGAATGTCGGCGCGGGACGCCGCGTTGGTGAAGGCATCGAGGAGCTGCTGCGTCTCGTTCGCCTCACGCGAACTGCCGGCCTCCGCGGAATCGCGATCATGAGGCAGCATCACCTTCGGCCGCTCGAAAATGTCTTCCTCGAGCGCGAGCCCCGTGATCCTGGCGCCGAGGTCGGCGGCGACGGCCACGCATTTCTCGATCGCAATCAGGGCCGGTCCGCGGGGCTGGCCGACAAGCGGCAGAAAGACATCCTTGATGGGCATCGGGATTCTCCTTGGTCGTCAGAATAGGCCGGCTTTGGTCGAGACGCTTGATCCTCGTCAAGCCAAGTCAAGCCAAGGGAACTCGGTCCGTTCGGGCTGGAAGCAGGCGTTGACCGACGTCAAGGACTGGTCGTCCAGCTATTCTATGGATAATTCAGTCGGAGCGGTTCGCCCCGGAGAGACTGATGCGTGCGATGGTGTTGCCGGCCCCGCGAACGCGGCTCCAGATGGAGGAGCGGCCTGACCCGACACCCGGCGAGGGTCAACTCCGGGTGAAGATCAGCGCCTGCGGGGTATGCCGGACCGATCTTCATCTCGTCGATGCCGAGCTGCCCGATATTCGCTATCCGATCGTGCCCGGCCACGAGATCGTCGGGCGGGTCGATCTCGTCGGCGCGAATGTCACCATGCATGCGCCCGGTGATCGCGTCGGCATTCCCTGGCTCGGTTTCACCTGCGGAAAATGCCGATTCTGCCGTGAGGGCATGGAAAACCTGTGTGACGCCCCGCTGTTCACCGGCTACACGCGCGACGGCGGCTACGCGACGCACACCATCGCCGACGCACGCTACGCCTTTCCCCTCGGTGAGGTGGGCGACGACGTGGAGATTGCTCCTCTGCTGTGCGCAGGATTGATCGGCTGGCGCTCGCTGGTGCTGGCCGGCCCCGCCGACCGGCTCGGCCTCTATGGTTTTGGCGCGGCCGGCCACATCATTGCGCAAGTTGCGGTTTGGCAGGGACGGTCCGTCTACGCATTCACGCGACGCGGCGATGTTGCTGCACAAGACCTTGCACGCCGCCTCGGCGCGGTCTGGACGGGGGCCTCAGACGAGGTGCCCGACGAACCGCTCGACGCGGCCATCATCTACGCGCCAGCCGGCGAGCTTGTCCCGAACGCGCTACGCGCCGTCCGCAAAGGCGGCCGCGTCGTATGCGCCGGCATCCATATGACCGACATTCCAAGCTTTCCGTACGATCTGCTCTGGCAAGAACGGCAACTGCTGTCGGTCGCCAATCTGACCCGGCAGGACGGCCTCGATTTTCTCAAGATCGCCCCGCAAGCTGGCGTGCGCACCGAAACGACGGCATTCCCGCTTCATCAGGCCAACGAGGTTCTGAACATGCTGCGGGATGGCCGGATTCTCGGCGCGGCCGTGCTGACGCCCTGATGGTGCTTTCGGATGCCCGTTGTCATGAAAGATGAAATGGCGGCCCAGGAGCGGATCTTCCGGACGCTGGCCCGCCATCCCGGCGTGACGCGGATCGACACGCATGGCGCCTCGGTGTTCCTCGACGGGGCGCGCGCGTTGAAGATCAAGCGTGCCGTGCGGTTTCCCTTTCTCGATTATTCGACGCTGGAGAAGCGCAAGGCGGCGTGCGAGGAGGAAATCAGGATCAACCGGCCGCTGGCGCCGCAGATCTATCATCGCGTCGCGGCGATCACGGAAGAGCTGGATGGATCGGTGCAGGTCGACGGTCCCGGCCGGCCGATCGAGTATGCGGTGGAGATGGCGCGCTTCGACGAAAACCGGACGCTCGATCATCTGGCAAAGGCCGGCCCGCTGGATGCGACCCTTGCCGCGGCTGCCGCCGACGCGATCGTGGCTTCCCACGGCGCGGCGACACGCGCGGACGGCGAAGCATGGGTCGCCTCCATCCCCGCCCTGATCGACGGCAACAGTCACGGTCTGCGGGCCGGCGGCCATTTCATCGCGGAAGACATCGAAAAGCTCGGCAAAGCCTCCCACGAGGCATTCCTGCGTGTTCGTCCGCTGCTCGCGGAGCGCGGCCGGATGGGCTTCGTACGCCGCTGCCATGGCGATCTGCATCTCGCAAACATCGTCCTGCTCGACGACCGGCCCGTGCTGTTCGATGCCATCGAGTTCGATGCGCAGATGGCAACCGTCGACGTGCTCTACGATCTCGCATTCACGATGATGGACCTGTTGCACCACGATCAGCCCCGCGCCGCCAACATCGTCCTGAACCGCTATCTCGCCGCAACGCCGGCCGACAATCTCGACGCGCTCTCGGCCCTGCCGCTGTTGATGTCCATCCGGGCGGCGATCCGCGCCCAGGTGGCCCTGGCACGGCTGAAGCCGCCGCATTCCGATGACCCCAGCATCCTTGACCAGGCACAGCATTATTTTGACCTCGCCAGGACGCTGATCCATCCCCCTGCTCCGCGCCTGGTTGCGGTCGGCGGCCTGTCAGGCACCGGCAAGACCGTCCTGGCGAATGCGCTCGCGCCCGTCGTCGCGCCGCCCCCGGGAGCCGTCGTGCTGCGCAGCGACCTCGTTCGCAAGCAGATGTTCGGGGTCGAGGACACGCACCGCCTGCCGCCGTCCGCCTACACGCCAGAGCACGCGGCCCGCGTCTACGGCACGCTGGCTCAGCACGCCCGGCGGGTGTTGGCGCAGGGCCATTCGGCGATCATCGACGGCGTATTCGCCCGCGAGGACGAACGGGACGCGATCGCCGCATTCGCGCGAGAGCGCAATGTGCCGCTGAACGGCCTGTTCCTGGTTGCGGACCTCGCGACCCGGCAGATGCGGATCGGAAGCCGCCGGGGAGACGCATCCGACGCCACGCAGGAGGTTGCTGCGCAGCAAGAGCACTATAATATCGGTCACGTCGGCTGGGCGACCATCGATGCATCCGGGACACAAGAGCAGACGCTCCAGAACTGTCGGGACGCGATCGCTGAAGGCAAATAGGGCAATCTGATTGGCGCGGGCAAAGATGGCGCGACCCACCACGACCTCGACGGCCGTTCGCGCCACGCCGGCGGCGCGGCGCAATGCCCTGCCCGGCCGCCTCAGCCCCGGCATGGCCTGCGATACGGCGTTCCGCATCATCGCGCGCCGTCATCTCGATGCCGTGCTCGCCCAGCATGACGGCACCTGCCGCGGCGATCCCGACGCGCTACACCAGATCCGGATCGCGTTGACCCATCTGCGAACTGCCATCCGCTTCTTCTCGCCGATGGTCGACGACGCCCTGCGCCCGAACGTCTGGGCCGAACTGAAATGGCTGAACGGCCAGCTCGGCATGGTGCGGGATCTCGACGTGGCGATCGAGCGGATCGTCGCGGAGAGTGGCAAAGAGCTTGCGGTGGTCGCCGAGCTTCAGCATTGGGACGAAAAGCGCACCGAGAGCCACCGCCTGCTGGCTCGCGCGCTGCAATCCGCGCGGTATCGCCGCCTTGTCGAGCAGACCTCGATCTGGATCGAGAGCGGCCCCTGGTCAACCCGGCGCAGCAAGGAAGCCATGCGATTGCGCCGCTGCACGCTCGCCGAACACGCAACGGAGCGGCTGGCCGAGTGGGAGACGACGCTGCTCAAGAAGGCGCGAAAACTCCGCAAGCTCGACGTCGAGAAACGACACAAGCTGCGGATTCTCAACAAGCGGCTGACCTATTCGATCGAGTCGCTCCAGGACCTGTTCGCCGAGGAATCGCTGACCAAACAGAAATCGATCCTCAAGAAATTGCGCAAGGCGCAACGGTCGCTCGGACGATTGAACGATGATGCGCGGGGACATGCGCTGGCGGCGTCGTTGAACGGCGCCGGCCTCGAAGCCAGCAATCGATTCCGCAACCGCAAGCGTGAAAAGAAGCTGTTGCGGACGGCGTCAACGGCTTACCGCAAACTGGACAAGACGAAGCCCTTCCGCTCCTCGGATCTCGCACCGAGTTCCGAGCCGGAGGTTTAAGTGTGGACGTAGTCCCCCGGCGCATCGGGCAGGCCGGGAGCGTCTCCAAGCCCGATCGGCGGCGGATCGCAGGGCGCGCCGGAGCGCGCCGCCAGCCATTTGGTCCATTCCGGCCACCACGACCCTTCAATGCGCGGAGCCAGCTTCAGCCACTCGTCCGCACCGACATAGGGCGCGTCCTCGGCCTTGCTCAGCACTTGATAGCTGTGGCCGGGCTCGTCGGGAGGCGCGACGACGCCGGCATTGTGGCCACCACTGGTCAACAGGAACGTCACGTCGGCATCGACCTGATAGTGGATCTTGTAGACGGATCGCCACGGCGCGACGTGATCGGCCAGCGTGCCGACCACGAACATCGGGGCGTGAATATCGGACAGCGAAACGTTCCTGCCGCCGACGCGATAGCGCCCCCCGGCCAGATCGTTGTCGAGGAACAGCTTTCGCAGATATTCCGAATGCATGCGATAGGGCAGCCGCGTTGCGTCCGCGTTCCACGCCATCAGGTCGTTCAGCGGCGCGCCCTCGCCCATCAGATAGTCGTGTGACAGACGCGACCAGATCAGTTCGTTGGAGCGCAGCAGCTGGAAGGCGCCGGCCATCTGGGTCGTATCGAGATAGCCGCGCTGCCACATCATGTCTTCGAGAAAGGCGACCTGGCTCTCGTTGATGAAGAGCGTCAGCTCCCCGGCCTCGGTGAAGTCGGTCTGGGCCGCAAGGAGAGTAACGGTGCCAAAGCGGTTATCACCGTCGCGCTCCATCGCAGCGGCAGCGATCGACAGCAATGTCCCTCCCAGACAATAGCCGAGCGCATGGGTCTTCCGACCCGGCATGATCCGGCCGATCATGTCCAGCGCCGCCATGACCCCCAGCTTGCGATAGTCGTCGAAGGCGAGATCCCGATCTGTCGCATCCGGGTTGCGCCAGGAGATCGCGAACACCGTGAAACCCTGACCGGTCAGATATTTGACCAGCGAGTTCTGCGGCGAGAGATCGAGGATGTAGTACTTCATGATCCAGGCCGGCACGATCAGGATCGGCTCTGGTCGCACCTGCGCCGTGGTCGGTTGGTACTGGATCAGCTCGATCAGCTCGTTACGGTAGACGACCTTGCCGGGCGAAGCCGCCACCGATTTGCCGACCACAAACTGCTCACTGCCCGCCAATTTTGAGGCGGAGAGCAGGCGCATCAGGTCGCTGCACCAGTTTTGCCAGCCGAAGACGAAGTTTTCCCCGCCACTCTGGAACGCCTTTTCCAGCACCTTCGGATTGGTCGCCGCGAAATTCGACGGCGCCAGCATGTCGAGCATCTGGCGCATCGAGAATTCGACGATGGCTTCATTTGGGTGCGACACGCCGCGCACGCCGGTCGTGGCATCGTGCCACCAGCGCTCTCCGAGCAGGAATGCCTGCGCCAGCAGATTGAACGGCGCGGTCTCCCATTGCGGTCCACTAAAGCGGCGATCCCGCCCCTGCGGTTGGATCACGGACCACGGCTTTTGGCCCGGTGACGCCGCGTGCGCGGCGGCTTCCGCCAACCGGCCGGCGTCACGCAGGACGTTGCGGGAAATCTCCATCTGGCGCTGCGGCGCCGCAGCGAGATGCGAACTCCAGTCGAGCCACGCCAGCGACAAGGCCAGTGGCGAAATCCCGCCCGTAAACCGCGCAAGCATCGCGTGAAACGCGCGATCGAGAGGATATGGCTCCGATACAGGCGGAGGCTCGGCGGCAGCCGGCATCCCGGCACCCATCTGGGGGCTCACCGTCGCGGCTTCGGGACCAGCGGCTGGACTGATGGGGAGAGCCTGGACCGCCGGCTCTTCGGCCCGTGGAAAGATCTGCACGACGCTCATGGCTCAATGTTCCCGAGGGCTGCTGTTTGACGTCGGCGGCAGGATATGGCGAGGCTTCGCAGAGGCGTTGAGCTGTATCAAATCCGGGGCGCGGATCACGATTGCTTAATCAGGACGGACGGGCTTCGTCCGATTGACCTGAGTCAAACCGCACCCTGACACCCGAGCTAGTTTTCGCGCATCGAAATTCGACAAGCGGAGTTGTCCATGCGCGCCCACCAGATCATGACCCGGTCGGTCATCTCGGTTACCCCCGACACAAGCATCGTCGAGGCGGCAAATATCATGCTGAAGCGGCACGTCAGCGGTCTCACCGTGGTCGACGATACCGGCAAGCTGGTCGGCGTCGTCTCGGAAGGGGATTTCATCCGCCGCAGCGAAATCGGCACCGGGCGCAAGCGCGGACGCTGGCTGCGGTTCATCCTGGGGCCGGGCAAGTCTGCCAGCGACTTCGTCCACGAGCACGGCCGCAAGGTTGCGGAGGTGATGACCGACTCGCCCGTAACCATCACGGAGGACACGGCGCTCGCAGAGATCGTCGACCTGATGGAGCGGAACAACGTGAAGCGGCTTCCGGTGGTGCGCGGCGACAAGGTCGTCGGGATCGTATCCCGCGCCAATCTGCTGCAGGCGGTGGCGGGGCTCGCTCGTGAAGTGCGTGATCCGACGGCGGATGACGACCACATTCGCAACCGCATCATCGACATCATGGAGAAGAACGACTGGTGCCCGTTCGGGCTGAACGTCATCGTCCGCGACGGCATCGTCCACCTCAGCGGCGTCATCACCGAAGAGCGCACGCGGCAGGCCGCGATCGTCGCAGCGGAGAACGTCGACGGCGTAAAGAAGGTGCACGACCATCTGTGTTGGGTCGACACCATGTCGGGCGTCTATCTGAACTCGCCCGAGGACGACGAGCTCGCCAAGGCAAGCTGACAAGGCAAGCTGACAAGGCAAGCTGAACCAGACGCGATTCAGCGCGGAATGACGGCGGTGGCCTCGATCTCGACGCGCGCCGCCTTCTCCACGAGGCGCACCACCTGCACCAGCGCCATCGCCGGGTAATTTGCGCCGAAGATGGCACGGTAGATCTTACCGAGCTCCTTCAGGTTGGACAGGTACTCGTCCATGTCGACGACGTACCAAGTCAGCCGCACGAGGTGCTCGGGCCTCGCGCCTGCCTCAGCCAGGATCGCGGCGATGTTGCTCAAGGTCTGACCCACCTGCGCGACAAAGCCGTCGGCAAGACGCTCTTCGGCATCCCAGCCGATCACCCCGCCGGTGACGACGATGAGGCCCTCAGCGGCCATGCCATTGGCATAGCCCTTCGGCATCGGCCACCCCGACGGCTGGAGCACCTGCACCCGCGAACGGGCGTCATCCTCGGCTGCTGTCGGCAGCACCGCGAGTTGCGGGCCTTTCGGCGTCGTCACAGACAATTCTTCATCCCTCTCTCATTCCGCCGCGACGCCTGAGGACGTTGCCGCGGCCTGCGCCAGTTGCCGCAAGGCAAAGCGCTTCAATTTTCCGGTCTCGGTCTTGGGTAGTTGCGTCACGAATTCGATGGCACGCGGATATTTGTACGGCGCGATCTCGCGTTTGACATGTTCCTGCAACTCGGTCACGAGCTGAGCGTTCGGCGTCACGCCGGGCGTCGCGACGACATAGGCCTTCACAATCATGCCGCGCGCCTCGTCGGGGGCGCCGACCACGCCGCACTCGGCGACCGCCGGATGCGTGAGCAGCGCCGCCTCGACATCCGTGCCCGCGATATTGTAGCCGGCCGACACGATCATGTCGTCGGAGCGCGACTGGTACCAGAAATAGCCGTCATTATCCATCAGGTAGGTGTCGCCGGTGATGTTCCAGCCGTTCCTGACGTATTTGCGCTGCCGCTCGTCGGCGAGATAGCGGCATCCGGTCGGCCCGCGCACCGCGAGGTTCCCCATCGTGCCCGGCGGCAAATCATGGCCGTCATCGTCGACGATCTTGGCCTCATAGCCCGGCACGGGCTTGCCCGTTGCGCCGGGACGGATTTCGTCCTCGGTCGCGCTGATGAAGATGTGCAGCAATTCAGTCGAGCCGATGCCGTCCATCAGCTTGATCCCCGTCGCCTTGAGCCAGGCGTCGAAGGTCGGCTTGGGCAGCGTCTCGCCTGCGGAAACACATTTGCGAAGCGAGGAGATGTCGCGGCCAGCCAGCTTGCCGATCATCGCCCGGTAAGCGGTCGGCGCCGTGAAGCAGACCGTGGTCTTGTATTGCTCGATCGCCGTCAGGATATCGTCCGGCGTCGTCTTCTCCAGCACCACGAAAGAGGCGCCGATATGCATCGGAAACAGCACACCGCCGAAGCCGAAGGTGAACGCGAGCGGCGCCGAGCCGACGAAGCGATCCTTCTGTTCGGCTCGCAGGATGTTGCGCGCATAGCCGTCGCAGACCGCGAGCATGTCGCGGTGGAAATGCATGGTGCCCTTGGGATCGCCTGTCGTGCCGGACGTAAAGGCGATCAGACAGACGTCGTCGGAGTCGGTATCGATGGCCTTGAACTCCGGACTCGCGTCCGCGCTGAGCGCTTCGAGCGAGTCCGTCGCGCCATTGCCCCAATAAACGACTCGCTTGAGATTCGGCGCCGCAGCTTTCGCCTTCTCCATTTCCTCGGCGAGCTTTCCGTCGCACAGCGCCAGCGTGATCTCCGCCTTCTGGATCGGATATGACAGCTCCTTGGCGCGCAAGAGCGGCATCGTGGCCACGACAATGCCGCCGGCCTTGATGACCGCGAGATAGGCCGCGACCATCATGGGATTGTTGGCGGAGCGTAGCAGCACGCGTCCGCCGGGGACGAGACCAAGCTTGCCGACGAGCACGTTGGCGATGCGGTTCACCAGCGCTTGCAGCTCGCGATAGGTGTAACTGACGGCGGGACTGATGACGCAGGGCGCCTCGCCATGTCCCTGCTCGACCCAGCGATCGAGGAAATAACTGACGCAGTTCAATCGCGGCGGATAGCGCAGCTCCGGCCGTGTGAAGATGAACTCGGGCCAGAGCTCGCGTGGCGGCAGATGCTGCCGCGCAAACGTATCGACATGGGCCGTCGCAGCGTTGCCGTCATGCGAGCCCGACACTTGAATCTTGGCGGCGTTGGCCATCGCACGCTCCTTTCAGCATGGATTGCACCCGGCAGCACGATCTGGGAAACATTTTATGCTTAAAACAATTCGGCGCAATAGCGGATTTTGGGCGACCCGTGCTTTTTCCTGCGGCAAAAGGGGTTGGGCGGCGGTTCTTACGGCCGGCGGCGCGCGGCCGATTTCTGCGCCGACGCCTTGGTCTTGGCAAGCAGCCGCATTAATTCGCGCACATCCTTCGGCGAGAGGTCGGCGAAGAGATCGGCGATCCAGGTCTCGTGCTCCGCAGCCATCTTGCGGAACTCGGCGCGACCGAGTTTCGTGAGGCGGATCACCTGGACACGGCGGTCCGTCTCCGAGGTCCGACGATCGAGATGGCCGGATTCCACGAGGCGCTCGACGAGGCCGGTGACATTGCCGTTGGATACCATCATCCGCTTGGAGACATCGGATAGCGTCATGCCGTCAGGCGCCTTGTCGAGCTGAGCCATCAGATCGAAGCGGGGCAGCGTGACGTCGAACCGCTGCCGCAGCCGGCCGCGAACCTCGCCCTCGATCAGGGTGGTGCAGGTCAGAAGGCGCAGCCACAGCCGAAGCTCGTCGGCATGGTCCTCCGGCGTTTCGACGGCCTTGGTCTCGGAATCGAGCATCTCGGTGCGTTCACTCTCGGCGGGCATTGGCGCCGGCACGGATTCCCCAACATTTTGAGCTTCAAATAAATCGACGCCGGCCGCAAGTCCAAAGCTGCAACAATCGACCGCACGCGACTTTCTTTAGGCTTCAAATAATTGGCGCGCCGCTTGCATGCGCCGCTGCCGCGGGATGGCGACACTTTGAGCGCTCCTTGCCGCGGCCACCATCATCGGCATAAGCTTGGATTAAAGTACGTGGCTTGCAGCGCAAGCCCTGATGTCACGGGGGACAGATCATGAAGACGCAATTGACCTTGGCCGCAACTGCCCTGCTGGTCGGCACCGCAATGACCCCTGCCCTCGCCCAGGAGAAGATCAAGCTCGGGGTGATCGTGACTCTGTCGGGACCAGCCGCAGCGCTTGGCCAGCAAGTTCGCGACGGCTTTGCGCTCGCCGTAAAGGACCTCGGCAGCAAGATGGGCGGCCGTGACGTCGAGGTCGTGGTGGTCGATGACGAACTGAAGCCGGACGCGGCGGTGACCAAGGTCAAGGGTCTGCTCGAACGCGACAAGGTCGACTTCGTGATCGGCCCGATCTTCTCCAACATCCTGCAGGCGATCCACCGGCCCGTGACGGAGTCGAAGACCTTCCTGATCAGCCCCAACGCGGGCCCGTCGACCTTTGCCGGCAAGGACTGCAACCCGTTCTTCTATGTGACCTCGTACCAGAACGATCAGGTGCACGAGATCCTCGGCAAGGTCGCGCAGGATCGCGGCTACAAGCGCATGTACCTGATGGTCCCGAACTATCAGGCCGGCAAGGATTCGGTGGCGGGGTTCAAGCTCGACTACAAGGGCGAGATCGTCGAGGAATCCTACATGCCGCTGAACACGCTGGACTTCCAGCCGGAGCTTTCCAAGATCTCCTCGCAGAAGCCCGATGCCCTGTTCACGTTCATGCCGGGCGGCCTCGGCGTCAATCTCGTCAAGCAATACCGGCAGGCGGGCCTTGCTGACAGCATTCCGGTGCTCTCGGCGTTCACGGTGGATGAATCGACCTTGCCGGCACAGCAGGACGCCGCTGTCGGCATGTTTGGCGGCGCCAACTGGGCGCCCAATCTGGACAATCCCCCGAACAAGAAGTTCGTCGCGTCCTACGAGGCCGCCTATAACGTCGTGCCTGGCACCTACGCCTTCCAGGCGTATGACGCCGCGATGCTGATCGACAGCGCGGTCAAGGCCGTGAAGGGCGATCTGTCGAACAAGGACGCGGTCCAGGCCGCGCTGAAGAAAGCCGACTTCACCTCGCTGCGCGGCACCTTCAAGTTCAACACCAACGGCTATCCGATCCAGGATTTCTATCTGACCAAGGTTGCCAAGCGTCCGGACGGCAAGTTCCAGACGGAGATCGTGCAGAAGGTCTTCGAGAATTACGGCGACCGCTACGCCAAGGACTGTAAGGCGGCGAACTGAAGCCGCGACGGGTTACGGGAGGACTTCAATGAGCAGCGAAATCACCGGCATCACGCGCGCCAATGAGGGGATCCAGGGTATTTCCTGGAACATCCTCGGTCAAACCTACGTGCCGAAGAGCAAGACCGAGCACAGCTTCTCCTGGCATGCGACCTTGCCGCCGGGCACGTTCGTGCCGCCGCACATTCACCCCGACCAGGATGAATATCTCTACATGCTGGAGGGCAAGCTCGATTTCATGCTCGGCAATTCGGAGTCGCAGGCCACCGCCGGCGACCTGATCCGCCTCGGCATGGGCGTGCCGCACGGCATCTTCAACAAGTCGGAGCAGACCGCAAAAGTGCTGTTCTGGGTGTCGCCGACCAAAAGGCTGTTCGACCTGTTCTGGGGCCTCCACAACATGAAGGAACAGAAGCCGGAAGACGTGGTGGCGATGGCGGCCGAGTTCAACATCCACTTCCTGCCGCCGCCTCCCGGCGGCTAAGGCGCGATGAGATCAGGATGAACCGTCATCGCGCTTTAGATTATTGTTTGAGCATGCTCCTTTCGGAAAACCGCTTCGCACTTTTCCGGATCATGCTCTAGCCGCGAGTCTTAGGCGCGCACCGCCGCGAGCCCCGGCACTGCGGCGAAGCCCGCCTTGGTGGCGTAGCCGCGCACGATGGCCTCGCGCTGGGAATAGCTCAGGACGTTGTCGACATTGTCGAAGCCGTCGGGCGCGAGCTGCTCGACGGCGTCGATGACGCCCTCGGGGCCGCCCCGGCGATTGGAGCGCACGATATCCGCCGTCATCGGCAGGCGCTTCTTCTCGTATTCGAGCAGCGCCTGGCGCGGATGCTCGGCGCGCACCAGCGCGTCGGCAAGGCAACGCGCATCGAGGATCGCCTGCGAGGCGCCATTCGAGCCGACCGGATACATGGGGTGCGCGGCGTCGCCGAGTAGCGTGACGCGTCCCGACGACCAATAGGGCAAGGGATCGCGGTCGCAGGTCGGATATTCGTAGAATTCGGGCGTCGCCGAGATCAGGCTCTTCACGTCGACATAGGGCACCGAGAAGCGGGCGACGTGCGGCATCAGCTCCTCGCGGCGGCCCGGCCGCGACCAGTCTTCCTTCCGCGGCGGTGGCGCATTGCCCTCGCCCACCTTCACCAGCACGGCCCAGTTGGTCAGGCGGCTCGCCGGGCTCGATCCCTCCGCGATCGGATAGATCACCACCTTGGCATTGAGGCCGCCGGCCACGATCATCGATTTGCCGGTGAGGAACAGCGGCCAGTCGCGCGCACCGCGCCACAGCATCAGGCCGTTCCAGCACGGCGGTCCCTCGTTCGGGAACAACGTCTCTCGGACGCGGGAATGAATGCCGTCGGCGCCGATCAGGATATCGCCGCGCGCCGTGTGGACATGCGCGCCGGCACGATCGAAAAAGTAAGCGGTGACGCCGCCCTCGTCCTGCGTGAAAGCGCCGAGCCTGCAGCCGGTGTGGATCGCCTCGTGCCCGAGCCGCTCCTCGACGGCGCGATGGATGACGCCTTGAAGGCGGCCGCGATGGATCGAGAATTGCGGCACGTCGTGACCGGCGTCGATGCCGCGGGCTTCGCGCCAGACCTCCTGGCCATGGCGGTTGAGATAATAGAGCTGGTCGGTGCGAACAGCGACATCGTCGAGTTTCTGAAGCAGGCCGAGTCCGGCGAGCTCGCGCATGGCATGCGGCAGCGTATTGATGCCGACGCCGAGCTCACGAATGGTGTCGGCTTGCTCGAAAATCTCGCATCCGATGCCACGCGAACGCAGCATCAGCGCCGTGGTGAGGCCACCGATACCGCCACCGACGATAATCGCCTTCATCGCCCTTACTCCACTCGAAACATGCCAGGCAATGAGGTTAACGTCGCACGGGCGGTTACTCCGCCGCAAGCGGCTTTGTCGTCTCCGCCTTGAGCTCGGCCCGGGTCTTGGGCTTAGCCTTAATGCGCAGCTCCTCCAGATCCTGCCGGTCGCGGACGCTGTTGCGGAAAATCTGATCCATTCCGGGCAGATATTGCGGCGGGCAGAACGCGTCCTTTGCCCCGTACCAGGCCGCCGCCCTCATGGTGAAGAACGGATCGACCAGATGCGGCCGGCCAAGCGCCACGAGATCCGCCCTTCCGGCGGCCAGGATGGTATTGGCCTGGTCCGCCGTCGTGATGTTGCCGACGCACATCGTGGCGACGCGCGCCTCGTTGCGGACCTGATCCGAGAACGGCGTCTGGAACATGCGGCCGTAGATCGGCTGCGCATCGCGGACGGTCTGCCCGGTCGAGACATCGACCAGATCGACGCCGGCTTCGGCGAAAACGCGCGCAACCGCCACCGCGTCGTCGCCGGTGATGCCTCCATCGGCCCAGTCAGTCGCGGAGATGCGTACCGACATGGGCTTGTGCGACGGCCAGACCGCGCGGAGCGCCTCGAAGATCTCGCGCGGGAAGCGCAGACGGTTCTCGAGCGAGCCGCCGTATTCGTCCGTCCTGGTGTTCGTCAGCGGCGAGATGAAGCTGGCGAGCAGATAGCCGTGGGCACAATGCAGCTCCAGCATGTCGAAGCCGCAGCGCTCGCCGCGCTCAGCCGACGCAACGAAAGCGTCCCTCACCGCGTTCATGCCGGCGCGATCGAGCTCGCGCGGCACCTGACTGTCGGGAAAATAGGGGAGCGGCGATGCGGAGAACACGTCCCAGCCGCCTTCGTCCAGCGGGCGATCCATGCCGTCCCACATCAGCTTGGTCGCGCCCTTGCGGCCGGCGTGGCCCAACTGGAGGCAGATCTTTGCGGCCGAATTGCCGTGGACGAAGTCCACGATGCGCCGCCACGCCGCCTCCTGCTCGTCGTTCCACAGGCCAGTGCAGCCCGGCGTGATCCGGGCGTCGCGGCTGACGCAGGTCATCTCCGTGAAGATCAGGCCGGCGCCACCGATCGCACGCGATCCGTAGTGCACGAGGTGGAAGTCGGTCGGCACGCCCTCCTTGGCCGAGTACATGCACATCGGCGACATCACCGCGCGATTGGCGATCTCCATCTCGCGCAGGCGGAACGGCTGGAACAACGGCACCGCCGGCTCTTTCGTGTCGACGTCAAAGCCGCTGTCGCGAACCTGTTTGGCAAATGACTTCTCGACCTCGGCCACGAAGTCGGGCGCGCGGAGCTTGAGATTGTCATAGGTGATCGCCTTCGAGCGCGTCATCACGCCGAAGGCAAACTGCACGGGATCAAAATCCCAGAAGCGGTCGACATGCTCGAACCAGACCAGCGAGACGTCGGCGGCATGCTGCGTCTTCTCGACCTCCTCGCGGCGGCCCTGCTCGTAGACATCAAGCGCCGCCTTGATGCTGGGAGCTTTCTCCATCGCCTCGGCCAGCGCAATCGCGTCTTCCATCGCGAGCTTGGTGCCGGAGCCGATCGAAAAATGCGCGCTCGCCTTGGCATCGCCGAGCAGCACCATGTTGTCCTTGACCCAGCGCTTGCTGCGGATCATCGGGAAATTGCGCCACATCGAACGGTTGATGAGCAGCTTGTGTCCATCGAGGAACCAGCCAAAAATCTCGGCCATCCGCGCGGCGGACTGCGTCTCGTCCAGCCCCGTGAGGCCAGCCCGCTCGAACGTCTCGGGATCGGTCTCGAAGATCCAGGTCGAGTGTCCGGCCTCATACTGATAGGCGTGGGCGATGAACGGCCCCCACTCGGTCTCCTGGAAGATGAAGGTGAAGGCATCGAGCGGCTTGGTCGAGCCCATCCAGGCGAACTTGTTGGAGCGGAGGTCAACCTCCGGCTGGAAATGATCGATGTATTTCTCGCGGAAGCGGCTGTTGATGCCGTCGGCGATCAGGACGAGATCGGCGTCGGCGAACCGGGTTTCGTCGTCGATGTCCACCTCGAAGTGCAGGACGACGCCAAGCTCGCGGGCCCGTTCCTGAAGGATCAGGAGCAGCTTGCTTCGGGAGCAGCCGCAAAAGCCGTTACCGCCGACCCGGTGGACCGTGCCGCGGAAATGCACGGCGATGTCGTCCCAGTATGCGAACTCCTGGGTGATGCGGCGGTAGCTCGGCAGATCGTGTTTTTCGAAATTGTCCAGCGTGGCATCGGAGAAGACCACGCCGAAGCCGAAGGTGTCGTCGGCCCGATTGCGCTCATACACCGTGATGTCGGCGCCCGGGCGCTGCTTCTTGAGCAGGATCGCAGCGTAGAGACCCGCAGGTCCGCCACCGATGATCGCGACTTTCATGGGAGCCTCGCCAATTCACCCGGCCATGAAACTATTTTAAGCCTAAAATAATTTCGTGCAAGTCCCCGTTGTTGGCCGGCTCGGACAAAGACGCCGTTTAGTCGCCCCTGAATACCGGCTTGACCTTGTTGGCGAAGGCCTCGAAGGCGCGCTCGAAATCGGCTGTGGTCATGCACAGGGCCTGGGCAACGGCTTCCGCCTCGATCGCCTCCTCCACCGACATTGCCCATTCCATCGCCAGCATTCGCTTGGTCATGGTGTTGGCGAAGGTCGGCCCTTCCGCGATCTGCTTGGCCAGGACCTGCGCCTGGGGCAGCACCTGCTCCGGCGTCACGATGCGGCTGAAGAAGCCCCAGCGCTCGCCCTCGTCCGCGGTCATGAAACGGCCGGTGTAGAGCAGCTCGGAGGCGCGGGACTGCCCGATGATCCGCGGCAGGATCGCGCAGGCGCCCATGTCGCAACCGGCAAGGCCCACCTTGTTGAACAGGAAAGCAACCTTGGTCCCGCCTGCCGCGAGGCGCATGTCCGATGCCATGGCGACGATCGCACCGGCCCCGGCACAGATTCCCTCGACCGCGGCTATGATCGGCTGCGGGCAGGCCCGCATCGCCTTGACGAGGTCGCCGGTCATCCGCGTGAAGGCCGTCAGCCCCTTGGTGTCCATCTTCACCAGCGGGCCGATGATCTCGAACACGTCACCACCGGACGAGAAATTGCCGCCCGCGCCGGTGACGACGATGGATTTGACCTCGTCGTCGAAGGCGCAAGCGCGGAAGAAATCGGTCAGTTCCCGGTAGCTTTCGAACGTCAGCGGATTCTTTCGTTCGGGCCGGTTGAGCGTGACCGTCGCGACGCCGTCGACCACCGCCAGCAGGAAGTGCTGCGGCGAATAGTCCGCGAGCGGAATGGTGACGGGATTTGCTGGTCTGCTCATGCGATCTCCTTGGTGTGTTCGTTCCGCGCCGCTAGATTTCGCCGCCAGCCACCGCGATTGCCTGCCCGGTAATCGCACTGGCTCCCTGCCCGCACAGCCACAGCACGGAATCCGCCACCTCTTGAGGCGCGATCAGGCGCCCTTGCGGATTGTGCTTGGCGAGTTCGGCGATCGCCTGCTCGCGGCTTCGTCCCGTCTTGGTCATGATGTTCTCGATGCTGCCAGCTACGAGGTCGGTGTCGGTGAAGCCCGGGCAAACCGCATTCACGGTCACATTGCTACCGGCCAGCTCGAGCGCAAGCGAACGAACGAGACCGACCGCGGCGTGCTTGGCCGCAGTGTATGCGCTGACATAGGCATAGCCCTTGAGCCCCGCGGTCGACGCAATCACGACGATGCGGCCATACGGACGATCCTTCAGGCCCGGCAGCACGCCGTGGATGGCATGGACGACGCCCATGAAATTGGTGTCCATCATGCGCGCAAAAAGAGCGGCGTCCGACTTCGCAAATGGTGCGGATTCGGCGCTGCCCGCATTGGCGATCAGGATATCGATCGGCTTTCGCGCGCTGGCCTCGCTAATGGCGGCCTTCAACGACGCTTCGTCCGAAACATCGGCGACGGCCGCAAAATGCGCGGCGCCTGCATTGACCGCCTCTTCGAGGACCGCGGAGTTCCGACCGACTATCGTCACAGTGGCGCCGGCGCCGACGAGGGCCGCCGCGATCGCACGGCCGATGCCGCGGCCACCACCGGTCACCAGTGCGTGCGGCGAGTGCGGCAATCCGGACATGCGCTGGCTCCCTCGGATCCGATGATCGTTCCTCCGATATATTTTAACCTTCAAATTTTTGCAACGAAAGCGGCGCCTCGCGGCCGCGAACGTCGGGGCACGAGAGGGCGGCCCGAAAATTGCTTTAAGTATAAAATTATCGCTTCCCATCCCCCACAGGCCTGTTAGCATCAAGGGCCAAGCAAAAGGATGTCGCGTGTCGCAGCCTGCGCCAATGATAACAAAGGACGGACGCTTCGCCTACGAAGCCGCGGGCGATCCGGATGCGATACCTCTGATCTTCCTTCATGGCATCGGCGGCGCAGCGCGGGCCTGGCGGCGGCAACTTGCCACGTTCGGCGGCCGCTTCCGCGCGATCGCATGGGATATGCCGGGTTACGGCAGATCGGCACCGCTCGCCAGCGTCAGCATTGCTACCCTGGCGGAGGCGCTCCAGCAGTTCATTGAGCAACTCGATGCAACCAGACCCATTCTGGTCGGTCACTCGATTGGCGGCATGATCGTGCAGAAATGGCTGGTGCAATCGCCAAAGCTGGCGCGCGCGGTCGTACTGGCGCAGACCAGCCCGGCCTTCGGCAAGGCCGACGGCGACTGGCAGAAATCGTTCATCGCGGCGCGGCTCGGGCCGCTCGATCGCGGAGAGACGATGAAGTCGCTGGCGCCCTCGCTGGTGAAGGAGCTTGTCGGGGACGATCCCGATCCGAACGGGATCGTGCTTGCACGCGAATGCATGGGGAGCGTGCCCGAGGCAAGCTATCGTGCCATGATGCTGGCTCTCATCGGCTTCGACCAGCGCAGCACGCTTGCGAATATTTCCGTCCCGACGCTGCTGCTGTCGGGTTCCAAGGACAACAATGCGCCCGCGCCGATGATGGCAAAGACTGCGAACTACATCCCTGGTGCTGAATATGTCGAGCTCGCCGGCGTCGGCCATCTCGCCAACCTCGAGCGCCCCGAGGCCTTTGACGAGGCCCTCGGCCGGTTCCTGAACTCTCTCGCGACCAAAGCGTAAGGTGACCGCGCAATGACCATGCAAGTCAGCAAGACGATCGGCACGACTGACAAGGTGGCGCTGGATGCGCCGATCTTCGATCCCGTTGCATTCCGCCTCAGCGACGAGCAGGCTGGCATCGTTACGCGGGCAAGAGAGATCGGTCAGAGCGTGTTCGCCGCTCGCGCCGCCACCTACGATCGCGAGGCGACCTTTCCGATCGAGAATTATCGCGACCTGCACCGCGTCGGTCTGCTTGGCATTGCCGTTCCCAAGAAACACGGTGGGCTCGGCGCGAACTACCAGACCTATGCTTTGGCGGCCGCCGAGATCGGCCGCTATTGCGGCGCGACCGCGCTGACCTGGAACATGCACGTGTGCTCGACCCTATGGTCGGGGCCCCTCGCCGACGATCTCGACATGGACGCCGGGACCCGGGCCGAGCACGAGCGGCGTCGCGCAGTCCACTACAAGCGCATCGTCGAGGATGGTGCGATCTATTCGCAACCCTTCTCCGAGGGTGGAGCGGCCGCCGCAGGCGGCGTCGCCTTCGGCACAGAAGCAAGGCCGGTCGAGGGCGGCTGGATCGTCAACGGCAAGAAGATTTTTGCATCGCTCTCCGGCCATGCCGACTATTACGGCGTGCTCTGCACTGAGATCGAGGAAGGCGAGAAGGCCTCGCGCCGCAACACGCTTTACCTCGCGATCTCCGCCAAATCGGAAGGCGTCTCTGTCGTCGGTGACTGGGACCCGCTCGGCATGCGCGGAACGGTTTCGCGGACGCTCCTGTTCAAGGACGTGTTCGTGCCGGCCGACTCTGCACTGATGCCGCGCGGCGTCTATTTCCAGGCCGCGATGCGCTGGCCTCACATGTTCCTCACGTTGTCGCCGACCTATATGGGCCTGGCGCAAGCGGCCTATGATTTCACCGTGCGTTATCTGCGCGGCGAAGTGCCGGGCATGCCGCCGGTCAAGCGCCGGATGTATCCGACCAAGCAGATCGCGGTCGCGCAGATGCAGATCAAGCTCGAGCAGGTCAAGGCGATCTGGTTCCAGGCCGTCACCGAAGCCTGCGCCAATCCGAGCAAGGAGCAGGTGCTGCGGGCCTATGCCGCGCAATATTCGGTGATGGAAGGCGCCAATGAGCTTGCCGCGCTCGCGATCCGCACCTGCGGCGGACAGGCCATGCTTCGCTCGCTGCCGCTGGAACGGATCTACCGCGACAGCCGCTGCGGCTCGCTGATGCTGCCCTGGACCGCCGAGCTCTGCCTCGACCGGATCGGACGCGAGGCGCTGTATGAGACCGGCGAGACGGACGACTGACGGTGGACCTCTGCAGTCTGATCGATCGCAACGCGGCGTTCGCGCCAGACAAGACAGCCATTGCCTTCGAAGGGGAACGGCTGAGCTATGCGGCGTTCGCCGCGCGCATCGAACGCACCGCGACGGCATTGAAACAGGAGCTCGGCGTCGGCCGCGGCGACCGCGTCGCCATCCTGAGCCTGAACCGACCCGACTATCTTGTTCTGCTCTACGCCTGCGCGCGGCTGGGTGCGATGCTTGTGCCGCTGAACTGGCGGCTGGCGGTCGCCGAGCAACTCTTCATTCTCGCCGATGCGAGCGCCAAGGTGCTGGTGCTCGAGCGGGCCTTCGAGGGAGTTCTCCCCGAGCTTGCGCCGGGGACGTCCGTTGTCGGCCTCGACTTCACGCCACCTCGCGGCACGACATTCGAAAGCCTGCTCGCGCGCAGCGACGGCGCCGGCCGAAATCCGCACACCGATCTCTCCTGCCCCCTGCTGATCGTCTACACATCGGGGACAACCGGGCGGCCGAAAGGCGCGGTGCTGCGCCAGGAGGCGCTGTTCTGGAACGGCGTCATGAGCCAGCACATGCACAACATGACGTCCGACGATCACGTGCTGACCGTGCTGCCGTTCTTCCATGTCGGCGGCCTCAACATCCAGACCACGCCGGCGCTGCAACTTGGCGCGACCGTCACGGTCCATGCGCGCTTCGCGCCGGAGACCGCGCTTGCGGCCATCGAGCGGGAGCGGCCGACACTCACGGTCATGGTGCCTGCGATCATCCAGGCGGTGAGCGAGCATCCCGCCTGGGCCGCCACCGATCTTTCGTCACTCAAAGCCGTCGCCACCGGCTCGACCATCGTGCCTCCGCATCTGATCGAGCGTTTCGTCGCCCGCGATGTGCCGGTGCTTCAGGTCTACGGCTCGACGGAAACCTGCCCGATCGCCGTCTACACGCGGCTAGGCGGCGACCTTTCGCGTGCGGGATCGACCGGTCTTGCCGGCCTGTGCTGCGAAGCGAAGGTGGTCGATCATTCCGGCAATGAGGTGCCGGCGGGCACGCCGGGCGAGATCGCGGTACGCGGACCCAATGTGTTCTTCGAATATTGGGGCAACGAGGCGGCAACGCGCGACGCATTGCACGACGGCTGGTATCGCACCGGCGACATCGGCCTGTGCGACGCCGACGGCTATTTCTGGGTCCGCGACCGCAAGAAGAACATGATCATTTCGGGGGGAGAGAACGTCTACCCGGCCGAGGTCGAGCGCGTCCTGCTCGAACATCCCGATGTCAGCGAATGCGCCGTGATCGGCCGGCCGGACCCGCGCTGGGACGAGGTGCCGATCGCTTATGTCATCCCCCGATCCGGCTGCCGGCCCGAAGCGAACGAGCTGAGAGCCCATCTCCAGGCGCAACTCGCCCGCTACAAGGTGCCACGCGACATCGTCTTCGTCGCCGACCTGCCGCGCACCGCGCTGGGGAAGGTCCAGCATTTCCTGCTGAAGCAGCTTGATGCGCAGTCCCGCGCGCAAGGAGAAGCATCTTGAAGATTGCAGTTCTCGGTGGAGGAAACGGCTCCTTCGCGGCCGCCGGCGATTTTGCGCTGTCGGGGCATGAGGTGCGACTCTGGCGCCGCGATGCCGGTCAGGTCGCGGCACATCGCGCCGCCGGCTCGCGCATCCTGGTCAAGGATCACAACGGCCGCCACGACGTGACGCTCGCGCTGGTCACGACGGATATCGCCGAGGCCGTCAACGGCACGGAGCTGATCCTGTGCCCCGCTCCTGCCTTCGCACAGACTGATATCGCTCGCCTGCTCGCCCCGCATCTGCGGGACGGTCAGGTCGTATTCTTGCCGCCGGCGACATTCGGCTCGATGATCTTCGCAGAGGCTGCGCGGGATGCTGGGAACCAGGCCAGGGCAAGCTTTGCCGAAACCGGTACACTGCCGTGGCTCACCCGCAAGCACGGACCGTTCGAGGTCGCGATCACCATCCGCGCCAAGCGGCTTCCAGTCGGCGTGTTCCCGCTCGACCGGGCACCGCATGCGCTCGAGGTGATCGGACGCGCTTTCCCCGATACGATCGAGCCGTGCGGAGACGCGCTGTCCGGGGCGCTGATGAATGCAGGACCCATCATCCATCCGCCGCTGATCGTGATGAATGCCGGTCCAATCGAACATTTCGAGCGCTGGGACATTCATAAGGAAGGCACACAAGCCGCGATCCGGCGGGTGACCGACGCGCTCGACGCGGAACGCATCGCGGTGCGCGAGGCACTTGGTTACGGTGCACCGCATTTCCCGCTCGCTCATCACTATGCGAAAGAGGGCGAGATTTGGATGTATGGCCGCGGCTCACACGACCGGCTGACGGATTCAGGGGACTGGCGCGAACGGATCGTGCTGACGGAGCATCGCTATATGCGCGAGGACCTGCGGCTTGGGCTGTCGCTGCTGGTCTCCGTCGCAGGCCTGGCTGGCGTGGCCACGCCGCTGGCCAAAGCATTCCTGTCGATCGGCGGCGCGGTCTGCGGCGAGGATTTTGCGCAAGGTGGCCGAACGCTTGAGACGCTGGGGCTCGACAATCTCAGCAAGGCAGAATTACAGACGCTGCTTCGCAATGGATTCTGACCGATGACCAACCGCGCCAATATCGTCTGTCTGGGGGCTGGCCGCATGGGACGCGGCATCGCGGTCGCGTTTGCCTACGCTGGCCATCAGGTCACAATGATCGACGTCAAGGCCCGTAGCGCAGAAGACTTCGCCAAGCTTGAGGCCGACGCGCTCGGCGAGGTCACGAAGACCTTTGCCAACCTGTCCAAGCTGGGGCTGCTGACGGAGGCCGATGTCGATCCGCTCATCGCGCGCGTCTCGGTGGTGCCCGCCAGCCAGAGCGGGGCAGCGCTATCCGAGGCCGGAATGGTTTTCGAAGGGGTTCCAGAGGTCGTCGAGCTCAAGCGCGAGGTGCTGGGGTCAGCCTCACGGCAGGTCCGACCCGACACGATCATGGCATCGACGACGTCGACCATCCTCGTCGATGATCTCTCCGGCGCGATCGTGAATCCTCGCCGCTTCCTCAACGTGCATTGGCTCAATCCGGCCTACCTGATCCCGCTGGTCGAGGTTTCGCCCGGCAGAGCCACCGATCCCGCCATCGTCGACGAGGTCAAGGGACTGCTCGAAGGCATCGGCAAGGTCCCGGTCGTCTGCGCGGCGACGCCCGGCTTCATCGTTCCGCGCATCCAGGCGCTGGCGATGAACGAGGCCGCACGCATGGTCGAGGAAGGCGTCGCCAGTGCCGAGGAGATCGACAAGGCGATCCGCTACGGTTTTGGGTTCCGCTACGCCGTGCTCGGACTGCTCGAGTTCATCGACTGGGGTGGCGGCGATATCTTGTACTACGCCAGTCGCTATCTCGAAGGCGCGCTCGGCAGCGACCGCTACCGCGCGCCGGACGTCATCTCACGCAACATGCATGAAGGCAGGATCGGCTTGCGCACGGGTGCCGGCTTCCTCGACTATTCGGGCATGGACGTTGACGCCTATCGCGTAAAACGGCTTCAGGCCATGGTGGATCTGCTCCGCCACTTCGACCTGGCTCGCCCACCCGTGCTCGACCGCAACTAGCCGAAGACGTCCTGCAACACGCCTTCGCGAACGACCGCGACGCCATCGAGCTCGATGGTCGTTCCCATCATCGGCAGGTCGAAATGCCCCGCCGTGTAGCGGCCGGCGAATTCGTTGGCGCCGGTCGAGAACAGGAAATTGCCGGAGACGGCCCGAATCTCGGTGCCATTGGTGTCGCGCTGGTCGTACATCGACAGCGCTTCATAGCGCGCACCGGGGTTCATGCCGAAACCGACATGCGAGACGGCATAAGCCTCGCGATCGCCCCAGGCAGCAAGATAGGCGCGCATCATCGCGGCATCCGTGCCCTCGCCTTCCAGCTCGACGACATAGTCATCTTTCAAGGTCATCTTCACGGGTGATGTGAGGTAGCGTTTGAAAGTGAGATTGATGTCGCCCGGCGCCATCACCAGCGTGCCGTTGATCGTCGCGCTCTTGGGGAAGCTGACGACGATTCCACCGGGCCAATGCGCCAGCGTGCCGGGCTTGTCGGTCCAGCCCCACACACCGACCGTGGACGCGCCGACCATGTCGACATCCAGCGCCGTGCCGGCCTTCGACGTCACCCGCATCCGCTTGGTCCCCCGCAACATCTTGGCCGCCGCACGAACGCGCTTCTCGAGCGCGGGATCCGGCACCATCCGCTCCAGCGCCTCGGGATGCTCGTTGGAGATCACCAGGATCCGCGCGCCGGCCTTGAGGATCTCCGGCGTCTCCACCGCATGCATCAGGCCCTCGACGGTGCAATCCACCACGAAGCCGGCCTGCTGAAGCGCGGTAATGACCGGACCAAGCTTCTGGATCGCCTCGCTCGCCCCTGTCGAGCGAACCGGAACGATATTCCGATTGCGCGGTGTCGGCATGACCACGTGAAACGGCCGCGCACCCATGCGCAGCAGCGCGAGCTCCGCCAAATGCACATTCAACGCACGCGACTGGGTTTCCGACAGGATCGCCGCGGTATCGCCGGCCTTGACGGCGCAACGTTCAAAGATCTCGCAGAATGCGTCGATCCATTTTGCCTCGATGCGATCAGCCAGCATGGTTCACTCCCGGTCTTCTGTTCTTCTTGGTCAGTTCACGCCTCGGGAAAGCCCCGCAGCAGGTACGAGCGTAGCGCCCCGAGCAGGCCATTCAGGATCAGGCCCAGCAGCGAGATCGTGATCAGCGGTACGAACATATCGACGGCCTGGAAAGTTCGCGCCGCTGTCACGAGCGCGTGCCCCAATCCGTCCGTCGACGTGATCATCTCGGCCAGAAACACCACGATGCAGGAAATGACAAGCCCGATCCGGCATCCGGTCAGGATCGACGGCATCGCCGCCGGCAGCACCACCTTGAAGAGGATTTCGTAGCGCGGCGTTCCCGCCGCCATCGCCGACCAGATCAGCTTCTGCTCGACGGTCGACGCGCCGTAATAGGTCGAGAGCAGAATGGGAAAGAGCGCGTCCGCGGCCACCAATGTGATCTTCGACCCGTGGCCGAATCCGAGCAAAAGCAGGAGTGCCGGATAGAGCGCGACCTTGGGCAGCGGGGCCAATACGCGCACGATCGGCCGAACCACCGCGTTGATCGCCGGATTGGCGGCGGCGGCAATGCCGATACTGACACCCAGCACGACCGCAATCGCGAACCCTGCAAACAGCCGGATCAGAGTTGCCGCGATCTCCTGCTGAAACGTCCACGTCACGAGCTGCTGGAGCAGCCGGCCGAAGACGAAGCCCGGCGGCGGCAGCAAGACCGCGGGCGCGAAGCCGAACGACACCAGGCCTTGCCACAACGCAATGACCAGCACGATCGGGGCAATCCCAAGAAGGACGCTTGCGGAGAGAATGCGCGACATCACGAAAAGCTCAGCGGCATGTCGAACTGAGGCTCGGACCAACGCACGAGCCTGGCACGAACCCTTTCAAAAATCGCGTCGAGGCAGATTCCCATCGCGCCCACGATGATGATCATCGCAAAGACGGTGTCGTACTGACCCATGTCGAGCGCATTGAACAGGATGTTGCCGGCGCCGGACTGGCGGGCGATCATCTCGCTGGTGATCATCGTGATCAACGCCAGCACCAGTCCCGTGCGGCAGCCGGTCAGGATCTCCGGCAGCGCCGCGGGCAACACGATCCGCACCAGGCGTTGCGCCGGCGAAAGCCCCATCGCGGCACCCGACCACAGCATCTTCTCTTCGACAGCCTTGGCACCCTCGAAGCTGTGATAGATCACGGGGAGGCTGACGCCCAGAAAGATCACCAATGTCTTGGTGACGTCGCCGACGCCCAGCCAAAGCATGATGATCGGCATCAAGGCGGCCTTCGGCACCGGATAAATCACCATCAGGAGCGGATTGAAAAAGGCCGCGACGCCGCGGCTGCGTCCCATCAACAGGCCCAGCGGAATCGAAACCAGCACCGCCACACCGAACCCGATCGCCATGCGGCGAAGCGAGGCCAGGATGTTGATGAGGGATTCCTTGTCGCCGAGAATATCCGGAATTGCCCGGATCGCCTCGGTTGCCGTCGGGAAGCTGTCGTTCTTCAGCGCAAGCGACGCAACCTGCCACACGGCCAGCAACCCGATGCAGGCCAGCACCGGAGCGGCCCGTCTGATCAAGGTGGCTGACGACATCATGAGGCAGGCCCGGCTTCGTCGCTTTCATCGAACATGCGCTCGATATCGACGACGTATTTCTGATAGCGCGGGTCGAGCAACAGCTCGTTGCGGCGGCGCGGTCGCGGCAGATCGATGTCGATGACCTCGCGGATGCGGCCGGGCGATTTCGACATCATCACGACTTTATCCGAGAGAAAGACGGCTTCGTCTACCGAATGGGTGACGAACAGCACCGTCTTGCGGTCGCGCTCCCAGATGCTGAGAAGGTCGTTCTGCAGGCGCGTCCTTGTGTGCGCGTCGAGCGCGCCGAACGGCTCGTCCATCAGCAGAACTTCGGGATGGTAGGCGAGCGTCCGCGCCAGCGCCACGCGCTGCTTCATGCCGCCCGACAATTCCTTGGGGTAGAAACTCTCATAGCCCTTGAGGCCAACCATCTCGATCAAGGCCCGGCTCTGCGCTTCCGCCTCGGCGGCGCGCACACCTTGCTGACGCGGGCCGTACATCACATTGCCCAGCACGGTCTTCCAGGGGAACAGGGCAAATTCCTGGAACACCGGTCCGCGATCCGGACCGGGCCCCGTGATCGCATGTCCCTTGATCTTCGCCGAGCCGCTGGTCGGGCTGACAAAACCACCGACGATATAAAGCAGTGTCGACTTGCCGCAGCCGGACGGCCCGAGGATGGAGACAAAGGCGCCCTCCTCGATCGTCAGCGAGATGTCGGAAAGCGCCACATGATCCTTGCGCGCCGAGGTCTGAAAGACCTGCGAGACGCGGTCGATCTCGATGATCGCAGAAGCCGGCTCTTGTGATCTCACCGGTCTCACCCATTCGCTCGATCTCGCAGGCACTACCGTCATCCCGTCTCTCGCCTCACTCGCGCGAACATTTCTCGACGAACCCGCTGAACGTTCTCGGTCAGCGGCACGAGCTTAGCAAGAAACCTGCCAGACAGGCGGTCGTTTTCGGACCCGTGCGGTGCGTCATTCGAACCACGGCCATTCTGCCGGGCCTTCATGCGTCACGGCTCCACCCGGCGCCTGCCCAACCAGCCGCGCATACTTTGCAAGCGCGCCTGCCCGGTGACGCGGCGGACGTTGCTTCCAATCTCGTCGCCGCGCTGTGAGTTCCTGCTCATCGAGCAGCACATCCATCCGCCGGTTTGCGGCATCGATCCGGATCCTGTCACCGTCGCGAACGAGTGCAAGCGGACCACCAACAAATGCTTCGGGGGCTACGTAGCCGATGCACATGCCGCGGGTCGCGCCAGAGAACCGGCCATCGGTGATCAGCGCGACCTTTTCACCCATGCCCTGCCCGTAGATCAGTGCAGTGACGCCAAGCATCTCGCGCATGCCCGGACCGCCGACCGGTCCCTCATTGCGGATGACCAGGACCTCGCCTGCCCTGTAGCTGCGGTCACGAACCGACGCGACGCAGGCTTCCTCATCCTCGAAAACGCGCGCCACGCCTTCGAAGAATTGACTCTTCAAACCTGCGACCTTGATCACCGCACCGTCGGGACAGAGATTTCCCTTCAGCACCGCTACGCCGCCGTCAGGCATGATCGGCGCGCGGGCCGCATACACAACTTCTCCATCGGGTGCGTTGGCGGCGCCATACTCTTCGGCAAGTGTGCGGCCGGTGATGGACAAGCAGCTGCCATCGATATGCCCGCTCTGGATCAGCTCACGGATCACGACCGCCGCACCGCCGATGTCGTAAACATCCTTTGCCGTGTATTTGCCCCCGGGCCGCAGATTTCCGATCAACGGCGTCCTGGCGAAGACCTCGCCCACATCATCGATCGTGAATGCAATGCCGGCCTCGTTGGCGATTGCGGGCAGATGCAGCGCGGCGTTGGTCGAGCCACCCGTTGCGGCAACGATCGCCGCACCGTTCTCCAGGGACTTGCGCGTCACGATGTCGCGCGGCAACGGTCCGCCGCGTTCCAGCATCTCCATGATCAGGCGTCCGGCGCGCCGCGATATCTGCGCACGCTCGGCATAGACACCGGGCACCATCGAGACGTTGGGAATGGTCAGGCCCATCGCCTCCGAGACCATTCCCATGGTGTTTGCGGTGAACTGGCCGGCGCAGGCGCCGATCGTCGGCAAGCAGGCACGCTCGATCAGCTCCAGCGTGGCGCCGTCGATCTCACCAGTCATGAAGCTGCCGACAGCCTCATAGGAATCGAGCACCGTCAGCGTGCGCCCATCCGCGCGGCCCGGCAGCGCGCTGCCGCCGTAGATGAAGATTGAGGGCACGTTGCAGCGAACCATGCCCATCATCACGCCGGGAAGCGTCTTGTCACATCCGCCGTATCCGATCAGCGCGTCGTAGGCCAGACCGTGGACGACGGCCTCGATCGAGTCGGCGATCAGTTCACGCGAAAACAACGAGAACTTCATTCCCTCATGGTTCATGCTGATGCCGTCAGAGACCGACACCGTGGAGAATTCGCGCGGCGTGCCGCCAGCCTCTTCGATACCCGTCTTGGCCGCCGCCACCTGAAAATCGTGTGTCATGTTGCAGGGCGTCTGCTCGCCCTTCATGCTGACGACGCCCACCATCGGCTTGGCAATCGCAGCGTCGTCGAGCCCCATCGCGCGCATGAATGCGCGATGCGGAGCCCGGTCGATGCCGTCTGTGGTGACGCGTGATCGCAACTTCTTCATACGTGCATCTTCTTCGTGCTTCGTCCCAGATCATCCAGGACGCCGCACGCTCCTCGTTAGGATCGTTCGCTCGCCTATTGCAGCGGCGCGACGATCGTCGGATGCTTGAACTGCGCGACATCCAGTTTCGGCAGCATTCCGGTCTCGGCGTAGATGTCCAGCATCTTCTGGATCGCCGGGAAGTTCGGCGCCGCACCTGGATCACGGCCGAAATCGTTGTCCTTGAGCAGGTATGTCTCGAGCACCGGGATGGGCGCCTTCAGCACCTCATTGACGACCTTGAGAGTCTCCTCGCGGTTCGCCAGCGCCTTCTTCATGCCCGAGGTGATATCGCGGACATAGGCCTTGACCAGTTCCGGGTTCTTGTCGACGAAATCGGCACGGCAAGCTTCCAGGATATGCACGATATTCGGCATGGCCTGGGACAGCGAGAAGAGCTTCCTTGTGCCGCCCTTTGCCTCTGCCCGCGCGGCGAACGGCTGGTTCATGTTGACCGCATCGACGCGGCCTTGACGCAGCGCATCCTCGGAGACGGCAAAGCCGACCTCGACCAGCTTGATATCCTTGGTTGGATCGACGCCATTCTGCTTCAGGAGCAGGTTGAACGGGCCTTGCGTGCCGCCGCCGATCACGGAAATGCCGACCGTCTTGCCCTTGAGATCAGCGATCGTCTTGATGGGCGAGTCATCCATGACAGCCCAATAGACCGAGAAGCCGCCGGGCTTCTCGAACACGTGCTGCGCCACGATGTAGGCTTTGAGATTGCCGCCGACCACACCATTGGCGAGCGACAGCGGCGCCTGCGTCGCGCAGTCCAGCGCGCCGGCTGCCAAGGCCTGCGTCATCGGTGCGGTGCCCTGGAATTGGGTCCATTCGATATTGTAGGTCTTGCCGAGATTGGGAAATTCAGCCGGGCGGCGCATCATCCAGTACTTTGATTCCTCGGCCGGGATCGTCCAACCGACGCGGATCGTCTGCTGCGCCCATGACGGGCTTGCCCCCGCGCTCACGGCGGCCGCCGCCCCCAAAGCCAGGATCCATTTCGAAACGGTTCGCATCGTGCCCACTCCGCTGCTCCGGCGCCGACCGGCGCCACCCAACCCCGACCGGGCTCAAATCTTTCATGGTTCAAACAATCAGGCAAGCCATGCGAGCCCGGCGGTTTTGCCGTCCGACGCGCAATGTATGGTAAAGCCACGTCGCGCTGCGGCAGAAGGAGGCAACCTATGGCTGATGCGAGCGAGGCAAACCCGCAAGGCGTCGAGAGGCTCGGCTATCTCGGCCTTGGCCTGATGGGAACGCCGATGACCCGACGCCTGCTCAAGGCCGGCTATCAGGTCACTGTCTGGAACCGTTCGGAGGGCAAGGTGGCTCCGCTCGCCGAGGCCGGAGCCGGGCGCGCAGCCACGCCTCGTGATCTCCTGACGAACGCCGATATCGCCTTCATGTGCGTGACGGATGCCGCGGCCGTCGAGGAGGTGATCTTCGGGCCTGACGGGCTCGCGGCAGCGCCCGGCGCAGGCAAGCTTGTCGTCGACTTCTCGTCGATACATCCCGACGCCGCCCGCGATCTGGCAAAGCGACTGAAAGCCGCCAATGGCGCCGGCTGGATCGATGCACCGGTTTCCGGCGGAACGAAGGGCGCCGAGGAAGGTACCCTTGCGATCATGGCCGGCGGAGAAGCAGACGAGATCGAGAGGGTACGCCCTTACGTGCTGGCCATGGCGCGCAGGTTCACCCACATGGGCCCGACCGGCGCCGGCCAGACCACGAAACTCTGCAATCAGGTGATCGTGGGATGCGCGATGGCCGTCCTCGCGGAAGCCACGCGCCTGGCCGTCAACGCCGGTATTGACGCCAATCGCCTGCCCGAAGCGCTCGCCGGCGGCTTTGCGGACTCGATCCCGCTCCAGCTTTTCGTGCCCAGAATGGTGCAAGGCATTCACTCGCCACCGCTCGGTCACATTGCCACGATGCTCAAGGATCTCGATACGGTCGCCGACGTCGCGCAGGCGACATCGACACCGGTGCCGATGGCCTCTCTTGCGGGACAACTTTTCAGGCTCGCGAAGGCCGCGCGCGGCGCGGAAGCGGACGCACTGGAGATTTACAAACTTTCAGCGGCAGAGCGCTAAGCCGTCGAGCGAGATCTGAAGCACGTCAAGGCGACGTCTTGCGCTCGTCATCTGCGAGGAATCGGCCGAACGTCCCCCGCGCGAAGAGCAGCGGCTCCTTCGCACCGTAGGTATAGGCCTCGACCGCGCCGAGAAAGATCACGTGGTCGCCGCCATAATAGCGATTCACGGAGCGGCATTGAAAGTTGGCGACGCTCTCCGCAAGCACCGGCGCTCCGCCGAGGCCCGGCGCCCAGTCCACACCTGTGAACTTGTCGTCCGACGACTTGGCGAATTTTGTCGCAAGCGCCTGCTGCGAAGCACCAAGCACGTTGACGGTGAAATGGCTGGCGTTCTGGAAGATGGTCAGACTGGAGGAATAGACGACCAGGCTCCACAGCACCAGCGGAGGGTTCAGCGAGACGGAGGCGAACGAATTACAAGTCAGCCCGTAGGGCTTGCCGTCAGGCGCTGCGGCCGTGATGATCGTCACGCCCGTTGCATAGGTTCCGAGCGCGTTGCGAAAGTCGCGAGGATCGATCGACGAGCTGTCGCTCGCGAACTCGTTGGCGGGATCGGGAGCGCCGGGCTGCTGCGGCAGATCATTCATCGGCCGGCCTCACAGCGTGAGATTTTCGGACGGCAGGCCCAGCGCCACCCGTCCATAGTTGGTCCCGGCCGCATCGAAGTTGAATGCGAGATGCGAGTTGATCGCGTGCGCATCGCGAAATTGCCGCTGCAACACGCCTGTCGTGAACAGACCGCGCGCGCCGCTCGCGGCAAACAGCATCGAGACCGCGTCCGTGCACAGGTTCACCGAAAAAGATCCGTCGCGCCGATAACGGGTCTTGGTCGCCATGCCGGGGATGTGACCAAGCCGCGCGTCCTCCATGGCATCGAGACACGCCGAGCGCATGATCAGGCGCGCGGCATCGATCTTCGCCGAGGCCTCCGCGATCTTGATCTGGGTGCTTTGAAAATCGCTCAATTTGGCCCGGTTGTAGGTTGAAATACGATGACGTGCGACCTCCGTATAATCGTCGAGGCACGCTTGCGCATTCCCCAGCGCGACACCGGAGAGGACGTATGGGAACAGCGAGAACACGGGCAGCGCATACAGCGGATTTGGATTGACCGTGCTTCCCGGCGTCGGGCCGCCTGAGAGGTCGCCGACGGCGACTGTCATATGGTCAGCCACGAAGACATCCCTGACCTCCACGTCGCAGGACCCGGTCCCGCGCAATCCCGCGACGTTCCATGTGTCCAGCACGTTGTAATCGCCTTTTGGCAGCAGGAAGATGCGATACTCGATGCCGTCGGCCTCGTCGTCGGAGTAGACCACGCTTGCAAGCATGTTCCATTCGCAGGAGGCAACCCCGGAGGAGAATGGCCAGCTGCCGCGCAGCTGATAACCGCCCTCGACCCGCGTGGCGCGTCCGGCGGGAAAAATGAATGAGGATGCGATCAGCGCATCGGGATCACGGCCCCAGACCAGATCCTGCGCCTTCTGCTCGAACATGCCGAGCATCCAGTGATGGCTCGCCAGATTGGCGAGATTCCAGGCCACCGACGCATCCGCCTGTCCGAGCAGCTCAGCGCAGTCGACAAGAGCGACATAGTCGAGCTCGGCGCCGCCGATCCGTGCCGGTTGAAGCATCCGGAACAGGCCGGCTTCATGGAGGTCCATCTCGGTTTCCGACGGGAGATGCCGCAGCTCCTCCGTCCGCACCGCCCGCTCTCGTAGTCGCGGCACGAGGGCCCGGGCCTTCGCGATCATCGCCGCATAGGCGCGTTCGCCGGCTTCCGGCCCGGTGGGCTGACCCATGCTCGGCTTTCGACCAGGCGCCATTCGCTTCCCTCACTTTGGCGTATTTATGCGGCCGGCCCCTTACCAAATCAAGCCAATGCAGCAGGCATCACGAAGCATCGATTCACATACCGCGTGACGCCTGTTGCCAGGGACTGACGGCTCCGGCTTAAACCGGAGTAGAGGGCTTGCCCGGGCCAAATACGCCCTTCCGGGTAAACTCCGCGATCCGACGTTCGTCATAGCCGAGCATGCTGCGCAAGACGTCCTCGGTATGCTCGCCTAACAGCGGGGCCGCAACGGGATCGATCGCGGCGGTCAGGCTCATGGTAATCGGCGGCTCGATGTTGGGCACCCATTCCGCTGTACGGTGCGGAATGCGGCTCAAGCGATGGCGCTCGCGAGCCTCTGGCGCATTGAACCCCTCCTCGACCGTCCGGAGATAGCCGACCGGAATATTGGCCAGCTTCATTTTCGCCATCCAGTTCTCGAGCGTATCGCTGGCAAAGACCTCCGCAATGGCTGCCCGCAAAAGCTCCTTGTTCTCGGAACGGGCCTTGCGCGAGGCAAACTGCGGATCGGTGATGAGATCAGGCCGGTTCAGCACCTCGACCACGAGCCGGCGATACAGCCGATCGTTGGCGCAGGCCATGTAGAGCGGCCCATCGGAGGCCTCATAGACGCCGACGGTGGGAGACCCGCTCGGCGAATTGCCGAACCGGCCGGGGTTTTCGCCATTGATGAGATACGCCATGCCGTAAAAGCCGGTCATCCCCATCGCAACGTCGAACAAGGCGACTTCGACATGCTGCCCGCGGCCAAGCCGGTCCCGGGCCAACAGCGCGAGCAGGATGGCGTTACAGGCAGACATCCCCGTCGCCATGTCCACGATCGGAGGGCCGGTACGAACCGCCGGACCGTCGGCAAATCCGTTGAGCGACATGAAGCCGCTCTCCGCCTGCGTGATGGGATCGAAGCCGGGGCGGGAGGCGAACGGTCCGGAGCGTCCGTAGGCGGAGATCGAGCAATAGACCAGCCGGGGATTGAGCGGGGCGACCGCGTCATAGTCGAGCCCGAACTTCTTCATGACCCCGCTCGAAAAATTCTCCACGACCACATCCGCCTTGCGGATCAGATCCAGCGCGATCTCGCGGGCCTCTGGCACGGCAAGGTCGAGCGCAATGCCGCGCTTGTTGCGGTTCAGGCTGAGATAGGCGGCGCTTTCGCCGCCAATTTCGGCGTGTTCATAGGCGCGTGTGTCGTCGCCGCCGTCGGGATTTTCGATCTTGATGACCTGCGCGCCAAAATCGGCAAGCGTCTGCGTGCAGGCCGGGCCGGCGACGACACGCGTGAAATCGATGACCAGCAGACCGTCGAGCGCACTCGGCCCTTCCATCGCTCGCGACGAACGTTCCGGCAATTGAGGCTTGGTCGGCATCGATAGCGCTCCCTTACATCGGCTTATGGCCGCCGAATTTCCTGCAAGAGCAAACTTAAAGCCCGGCGCCGCCAACTTCGCAAGGGCCTCGCTCGCTTCACCTGAAACGCAAAAACGGCCCGGCAGCGTCAAGCTGCCGGGCCGTCAGATATTTGAGCGTATGGAGGCTGCGCGCATCCTGCGCAGCAAATCTAGTCCGAGAAGGTCACGTTCCGCATCACGGGAAACCACTCCAATTGCTCAGCGCAGCCACTTTCGCCAATAAAGCGTATGCGACCAGGCCCAGGGCGATTCGGGCTCGTACAGCCGATAACCCGCATGGATGAAATTATTGGCAGATACGGGATTGTCCGTCGTATCGGAGACGATGCTGTCCCATCCCAGACGCCGCCCTCGCGCCTCGATCGCTCGCATCAGCCTGAGTTGAAGTCCCCGTCCCCAATGCCGCTGCAAGACGCCGACCCGACAAAAATATCCACTTCTTCGCGCATGCGTCGACGGCACGACGCCGGCGAAGGCAACCGCGTCATCATCGTGATAGGCGAGCCACCACGACCCCGATTCGAACTGCGGCAGGGCCGCCCCACCGAAGAATGTCAGCCGGTGCAAATCGCCGAGAATCTCGGCAGTCTCATCATCGTCCGCATCGACGATACGAATTCTGTACATGGAATACCTATTGGCGGGGTAATCGGGAGTGCGCGACCTGCGACTCCGTAGCGGTCGAGGCTCACTTGCCCAGCACGACCTTGACACCGAGCCAGACCGCACCCATCAGCCCGGTCGCAATGACTGTGATCACCGCCTTGAAGGTGTAGCTCTGCGCTTGTTCCACGCTCATTCGCCAGCGCCGCAGGTGCTGGAAGTCAGCTCTGAGCCGCCAGCGATATCAGATAGGCAGTCATCATCCCTCCATAAGAAGAAAATGCGCGGCAGATCGCGCCAGGCGAGGCGCGATCGTTTCGGGCGCGAACCCTATCTCCGTGTCTTCCGGAGACCGCAGCGGCGCGGGCAACACGCCCCAGCGCCGCGGGCCGGCACGTTCGCGCGTGCACGGCCGGCAATGGTTCGGACGACGGCGCGCCGATCGGCGCTCCAGGTTTGACGAGTGCGTGGCCGTAATGCGCCGCCGCCGTCCGATCTCGAAAACCGAGACAAAAAAACCCGCGGCGGAGTGCTCCGCGCGGGTGAACCAAACTCGTCTCGATGATGTCACTATGCCGGTGTTTTGCCCGACGTGTCAAAGCCCCGTTGAAATGAAACAGCCCGCTGCGGATATTCTCCGCGCGGGCTGAACCAAACTTCTTTCGATGATGCCAACATACCCGTGTTTTGCCCGACGCGTCAAACGAACTTACCGGCCCGGCGAAAGTTAGCCGATCAGGAGGATCGGTGAGATGACATTTGAGATGACGTCACCAGAGACATCGCGAGAATTGCCCGGAGCCAAGCCGCGCATCGACAAGGAGCGCGAGCCGCAGGAGGCGATCATCGAAGACGCCGGCGAGACAAAGCAGAGCAATCGCGATCTCGTGCACGGCGATGGCGGCACCATCGACATTCCCGCCAAACCGGGCGATTTGTCGAAGGACGATTAGGCGGACCGGCGCCCGGCGGGCGTTTCGATAATGCCGTTCTGCCGATGTTTTGCCCGAAGTCTCGACATCCGTTTACGCGGCCGGGCCTTTGCTGGAACTTATCCGGCGAGAGGCGCGTTGAATGCTTCGTCAGAAGGAACGTTCCTGCGATGAGCCACACTGTCCTGGTTGTTGACGACGATCCCGCCGTCCTCGACGTGATCGTGGGCATGCTGGAAGATCTCGGCTGCGAGGTGATCAGCGCCCAAAGCGGCCCGGATGCACTCGGCCGGCTCGAGCAGAACCAGGACATCTCCATCCTCATCACCGATATCAACATGCCCGGCATGGATGGTCATGAACTGGCCGAGCTGGCCAAGCGCGTCCGCCCGGAGCTGAAGATGCTGCAATTGTCGGGCCGCGAGCCCCGGCGCGGCGGCCTTCCGATGATCAGGAAGCCGTTTTCGTTCGAGGAGCTCGCCGACATCATGCAGCGGACCACCGGCGTTTGCTGACCGTCCAATCCCGCAAAACAAAACCCGCCGCAGATCGCTCTGCGCGGGCTGAACCAAACTCTTTCGATGATGCCATCATGCCGGTGTTTTGCCCGACGTGTCAACGCGGCGAACGCGGAAGAGGAAGCCCCTCCTCCCAACTCAATATGTGGTGCGCAACGGGCTTGCTTCAAGTCCCCGCCTCTGCCGTAGAACCCCCGACCCAGGAAACATCCAAAGCAACCAGCCGAGGGGTCACGACATGCCTGCATTGCTTCCGACGTCCCGTTCACGCCGTCAGCCACAGGGAGCCGACGCGCGGAACCAGATGCCGCCCGACCATGCCGTGGTGATCGCCGGCGGCGGCCCGACCGGGCTGATGCTGGCTGCCGAGCTCGCGCTCGCAAAGGTCGATGTCGCCATCCTCGAGCGGCGCGCGAGCCAGGATCTCGTCGGCACGCGCGCCGGCGGGTTGCATGCCCGCAGCATCGAGATCCTCGATCAGCGCGGCGTTGCGGATCGCTTCCTGCGCGAGGGACAGATCGTCCAGCTCGCGGGCTTTGCCTGGACGCGGCTCGACATCAGCGACCTCCCCACAAGGCACGCTTACGGTCTGGCGCTGCGGCAGAGCCACATCGAGCGCATCCTGGCGGACTGGGTCGAAGAGCTCAAAGTGCCGGTCTATCGCAATGTCGAGCTCACGGGCTTCGCACAGGACGAAACCGGCATCGACGTGACGCTCTCCGGTGGCGAGACCTTGCGCGCAGACTATCTCGTCGGATGCGACGGCGGTCGCAGCCTGGTGCGCAAGGCCGCCGGCATCGATTTTGCCGGCACCTCACCGACGCTGAGCAACGTCATGGCCGAGGTCGAGATGCGCGAGGCGCCGGCATGGGGCCTGCGTCATGATGCGCTCGGCTTTCACGGCCTCAGCAAGACCGAGAGCGGCCGCGTGCTGGTCGTCGTGACGGAAGCAACGCTCACGCGCACCGGCGAGCCCTCCTTGCGCGATCTCAGCGATGCCCTCGTCGCGGTCTACGGCACCGATTTCGGACTGCAAAATCCCGCCTGGATCTCCCGTTTCACCGATGCGGCACGGCAGGCCACCACTTATCGCAAAGGCCGCGTGCTGCTCGCCGGCGATGCCGCGCATATCCATCACTCCGTCGGCGGGCAAGGCCTCAACATCGGCGTGCAGGACGCCGTCAATCTCGGCTGGAAGCTGGCGCAGGTGGTCCATCGCATCTCGCCGGACAGCCTGCTCGACAGCTACCACGCCGAGCGCCATCCCGTCGGCGCGCGCGTGCTCAAAAACACCATGGCGCAGATCGCCCTGCTCCGCCGCGGCGACGACGGCCTCAAGGCCGCACGCGACACCGTCTCCGAACTGCTCGGCATGGACGAGCCGCGCAAACGTTTTGGCGCCATGATGAGCGGGCTCGACATCGCTTACGATCTCGGCGAAGGCCACGCGCTGCTGGGGCGGCGCATGCCGGATCTCGAGCTGAGCGTCGAGGGCCGGAAGCTGAAATTGTTCACGCTGCTGCACGGCGCGCGGGGCGTGCTGCTCAATTTCGGCAAGCGAGGCGGCACCGACATCGGGCCGTGGAAGAGTCGCATCGATGTCGTCGAAGCCGGCACCGATGGCGTATGGGAGCTTCCGGTGATCGGCCGGGTCGCCGCACCGGACGCAGCGCTGGTGCGGCCGGACGGGCACGTCGCCTGGGTGGGAGATGAGAGCCAGCACGGACTCGACGAGACATTGCTGCGGTGGTTCGGGCCGCCTGCGGCGGCGTAGCGCCCGTACTCCTGAATTGGGCGCCTGGTTCGGCGGCCCCTGATGTCCGCTCGTCTCTCCAGAGGAGCACAAACAGCGGACATCATTGAAGGTCGCCGATGGGCCAGTTCACCCTCCTTACTCGCGCGGAACTGCAGCAGCTTGATCGACGAGATTGGTATTGGCCGCAAGTTTATGCGAGCGCGCAAAAACGATCCGAGACGTGGCAGGTATCTCGGCTTCGGCTCTACCGTCTTGGCCGATGAGGATCAATCCGGCGCCGCCATTTGCTACATTCAGAATAATCGGGTCCCCGCTCCAGGTCATGATCGGCTCCATTCCGATGATGAGGAACTCGCCCACGGGCTGGTCGAAATATTGGATGCGCAATTGTGGTCCGACCTCTGCCGGTGCGAGTTCAAGGCCGAGTTTTCGAGCCCGTGAGTAAAGGTCAGCTAACGTCACACTATCGTTCGTGAACCCAAGTTGCGTCGGGGAGACGAGTGCAAGCTCCATGTCTGTCTTCTGAGAAGCAGTAATAAAGGACGGTCGGGCAAGGATCTCGCCCGCTTGGCTGCCCACACTGCATCGCATGCTGTCCAGTGCATCGCGCAGCTTAAGTGAGTCGGCGAACGTGCCTATTGCAATTGTCTTCCATATCGCAATGTCACGCTCGGATTGAATAAGCCGTTGAGGCGCTTCGGACGCGCGTGTCTTGAATTTCAGCTGTCTCTCCAAAACATCGCGAGCTGCGCACTGGGTCTGCGCCGTACTGCTTGCGAGCTGAAGGATGCAAACTGAAAGCATTAAAACAACTAAGTAGTGGCACGCCGTGCTTCTGTTGTGGCGATTGACTGAAGTGCATTGGGTTATGTTTTTTGGAATGGACATGGCGGAATCACTTTTTCGATCAAGCTGACAGAAAAAGCCCGCCTCCGAGTCAGGGGAAGAACGGAGGGAAATGACGTCCATGAACATTCCCCGGCCGCTTTTGAAATGCGTCCGGAGGCGGGGCCTATGGCTTCAAGAATTCCAATTTCCAAATTGCAGGCTGCAGTCCGTAAGCCTGATCAAGCCTGCCCATCAGACCTAAGGCACGATGTGAACGAAGCATAGCAATGTGGTTGCATCCGCTCAATATGCCAAAAGTCTGCTACGGGTCACTGGCGCTGCTTGGAAGGTCGGCCGGTTGCTTCCGGTCTACCCAACGAGCCGACAACGGAGGACGCCGCCCGAACCTCCCCTTCGGGCCAAAAGGCCAATTACTCCGGTGATAAGCGCAGGGATTCCGGCCAGGCATTATATGCGCCGGGCCGCTTTGTTCTACGAGTTCTCACTTGAGAAGCATATTCCCGCCGATCACCTGCTCAGGTCGATCGACAGGTTTGTCGACTTTCAAGAGATCAAGCGGGACCTGGCACCTTTCTACAGCAACATCGGTCAGCCTTCGATCGATCCGGAGCTGATGATCCGGATGCTGCTGATCGGTTACTGCTTCGGCATCCGGTCAGAGCGGCGCCTGTGCGATGAGGTTCACCTCAACGGAATCGGTCAGAAGCAGTAATGCTCTGGCCGACTAGAAGATTTCCGGTTGGCCCTCATGAACAGACACTCTTTAATGAATATACGGCCTACTGCTCAGCCAAAAGAAAGCCTGCGGCATCCCGCGGGCTCGATCCGAACTCTTCCGATGATGCTATTCTGCCGGTGTTTTGCCCGACGTGTCAAACGAACGACGCCGCTCCGCAACCTTTACTCTGGTCAAAGCAACGGCCGTATCCACCGCGAAAACCACTCCTCAGCGTCACTATGCGGATTGCCTGGACCGTCCACTCCGAAGATCGGGGGTGGAATGACGTAGCTCGGCTCGTCGGCAAATAGACCGATTGGCTTGCTGGGTTGCGGTTGCGCGCTGCCAGTGGTCGGCACGGTCCAGTTGCCGAACCGCTCGTTGAATTCCGTGGAAGGCAGCAGATGCGGGACCGGCGCACTGCCGGACGTGAACACGCTGCCCGCGTTGGACTCATTGACGCGGGCGAGGCGCCGAACGTTTTCGGGCGCGACCGATCCGCCTGCAGGAGCGTCTGGTAATCTATCCACGTTTGCCGGCTCGGCAGGTGCAGTGCCGTCTGGCGTGCCGGCCCAGCTGCCAAAGCGATCTGCAAAAGTGCTAGCGCGAGTCTCTGGATCGATCGAGGAAGCTCCGCCCACCTGCCGCCCAAATGTCGATGAAGCCGAAGAGCCGCGGCCACTGGCCGCGCTGTCGACGTTAAGTCCATTGCCGATGATGTTGAGCGGCGGCGCTCCTGTCGAGAACACTCCTCCGCCAGGAGTAGCCGCGCCCATCGTGCCGCCGGAACTACTCTCCTGCGCGTTGGCAGTTCGCGTGACCGCCAAGATGCCTCCAATACCGAACAGCCAGGGGAGGATAGAAGGCGCCGCTAAGCCGAGGGCGGCCCCTCCGGCCAACAAAGGAAGAACATCACGCTCCGGAGATGCGCCTCCAGCCAACGGATTCTCGTAGTACGGATACGTCACTCCGGAGTGCGGATCGGACTGGAGCACAAGCGGATCTGATGGAGCGACCGTTGTCGGAGGCAATTGACCGATCCGTTCGTTGGGATCTAGCGTGGGAAACGGTGGCAGCGCACGTGTGAAGCGGGGATCACTTCGCGCAAACCCTTCCTGTTCGTTCAGACCGGCACGCGGAGGTGAGCTGTAGCCCGGCAGCGGCGGAAAGTCGCTCGGGTTGGCCGATGTTGAGCCGGGTACGCGAAAAGGGTCCGAAGAGGGATCCAACGCTTCGAACTTGGACCAATTCGTTCCGCGCAGGTCGCGATTGCCAGCGGTGATGTTGACGTCAGGATTGCGAGCAATTGCCTCATCTATCAGTTTCTGCCGCTCCGGATCGTCCAGGTAGAGCAGCCATTTGATCAGGTGGTCCTGACCGGCGTCCGCTCCCCTTCGCTCGACATCTCTGATGGTCCTCAATTGATCCGGGTATTGATCGCGGTAAGCCTTGGGGTCCGTCAAAACTTTCTCGACCCCTTGGTAGACTTCCTCTTGTGTTTTACCGATAGGCACATTGGTGTAGAGATGGCCGTTAAGGAAGCCAACGCGCATAGCATCGATAAGAGTCTTGATCTCCACAAGTCGCTCGGCCGGACTCCCGATCGTTGCGATCTCTTTGAGCCTCTTACAAATGAGGTCGCCATACGGCCCCACGTGTCTGCTCGGATGGGGCGACACCTCCAACTTTGCAGCGAGTTCCCGATTTGCTGGCAAATAGATTCGGTTTGCGGGCGCGTCGATATCGAACGTCTTCTTGTCGATACCGCGAAACGCGGGGTAGTCTCTAAAGCGCTCTGGAATGATGTGGTGATCGAAAAAAATCGACATGCACCCTCACAAAGGGGTTTCATTGAGTATGGGAGCTGGCAAGGTGAGTGGATTAGGCGCGCAAGCGCTGCCGCGGCGGGAACGCCCGCGCGTTCGTCAAACAAGGTTGCAATTTTCCTGAAGTACTATGGCGTGCAGGCGATCGCTCGATCAGACCGCCCGCAGTCGACGCCCATGGAGCGCGAATTGATTACCGGCCCCAAAGCGTGGGCTTTATTTCGTTCTATTTTATCGGGAAGAAGTACTGGCGCGCCCCGCCGCCATCCGCTCGCAGGCGCCAGCCTTGTCCGCTAGCAGTAATCGCTAAGTCTGAACTGGTCATCGTTGAAGCCAAGGCGGCCGGCGTTTCTCACCTGTTCCGAGTATGCACTGCCGCCCACCAGCGAACAGACTTCATTTCTCAGGATGGCGCGAATCAATATCGGCTTTTTGAGGGATCGCGAAACCGAATTCTCCTCAGCCCCGCCGACTTGCAAGCGTCCTTGAACTCTTGATCGCATATGACAGTCGCCTCGTCGTAGGCCATGCGGAAGATGTGCGCGTTACCGATCGCGGCCTCTCTGAAGACCAGTTTGTAGCCGGGAATGAACCCGTAGTATTTCTGACCGTGGTCTATGTAGCGAACATCGTCCCGGACACCGATGCGCAAGCAGGACTCCGTTTCGTCCAGCGCGTCGAGGACGCGAACAACATCGCAGAGCCAATAGTCCGGTCCATGATAGCGACCTTGCGGCACTCGCACGTCGCACCGCACAAACACAAATGCCTCCGGATCAACCCGCTCGAAGACAGCCTTTGTCCGGTCCGAAACGAGCCACCAGCGAAAGCAGACCTCCAGGTCATAGGGCAGACTGCCATCGGATTTATCAAACATGTAAGGCACGGGCGGTGTAGAAGCGGGCAGACGATATACTCTGTGGGGGGGAAGGACGCTCTCGTCCGCAACCCAAAAGCCCGGTCGCCCTCCGTTAAAATCGGGACCCATTTCGTAGAAGCGGCGTTTTCGCGCTCTGGGCCGCTTTGCAGCAGAAATTGCTTTATCGTCACTCATGACTTGAACCCATTGAAAAGCGTGCCCGCAATGACGCGCGGCGGAGACCACGATCGACTGCTCAACAAAAAAGCCCGCGGCTTCCCGCGAGCTGTCGGACTCTTCCGATGATGCCATTCTGCATGTGTTTTGCCCGACGTGTCAAACCTTCGGTCTCGGGCAACGAATCTGGCGGCAAGTACCGATGGTAAGTCGCTCATCTACATCAGTGCTTGAACTCATCCACACAGTAAAACACCGGCAGCCCGCCAAACGCGTCGGAATTCCTGTGACGCACCTGGATCCGTTCGCTCGCACTTGCGCCGATCGTGTCGCCGTCCTTCACCACGCTGCCATGCTCGATCAGATACACGGCAAGCCCAGCCACCTTGTCGAACAACGCCGAAAGCGTGAGCTTGCCGGTCACGAACTCGATCTCACGACCGACGAAGGCGGACAGTCCCATCGTGACCGCGGCGATCTTCGCGCCTGTCCGGAACGGAAGAATGTCGACCCATAGCCTAAAGGGGTAATTAGGATATGGTGCGAATGAATCGCGAGACGTTTCGCGCCAGAGATCGGCAGGCCGCGCGACCCGGCCCGCCCAGACCACGCCGCAACACTCAGGCATCGTCGCAATCAACGCACCGATGACAGCGGTCGTGATGCGCGCGGCGACCAGCGGCTGTTCGCTCTTACCGAGCATCGATACGATCACATGACCTCGATGCCGGAGGGCCACCGCCTTGCTCTCCGGCCATGTCGTGGCGGCGCGCGCCCAAAGTCCCTCGTCGTCCGGGATGGGCGCCGGCATCGACATGACGGCGACGAGCTCGTTGCCGCAGCGAATGAGCGGCGAGTCTGCTTGAGCCTGCTGAGCACGCCCGTCGTCCATCGTCTCCGTTGCCAACTCCGGATGTCGGGCGTGAAGGACCTTTGCAACCGCTGACATGTCCGGCGTCACCGGATTATTCAATAAGACCAAAGCGAGAAGGGAGCTACTCATCGACGACCCGCGGAAATTTTTGGATGAGATGCGATCCTCTGCCTAGCTCGCCCAACAGTTGAAGTATTTTGAAATTTAGAACAAAACGGGAACGTTGTCAACCAGCGCTTCTGTGCTTCATATTGTGCGGGCGCAATCCGAGTGCCGACATAGCTCCCAAACGGTCCCCCATGTTCTCAATCCACCCCGACGATCTCACCTCTGAACCGACCCGCCGCCTGCTCGCGCTGCATCTCGCCGGCATGCATGCGAACTCGCCGCCGGGCCATGTGTTCGCGCTCGACCTGTCGGGGCTGCAGGTGCCTGATGTCACCGTGTGGTCGGTGCGCGAGGGCGACGACGTCGTCGGGATCGGCGCGCTGAAAGAGCTGGGCGACGGCGGCGCCGAGGTGAAGTCGATGCGGACCCACCCCCATCATCTGCGCCGCGGCGTCGCGGCGCTGCTGCTGGACCACATCGTGCGCGAGGCCGAGGCGCGCGGGCTGACCCGGCTGAGCCTGGAGACCGGAAGCGGCCCGGCGTTCGAGCCGGCGCTGGCGCTGTACCGCAAGCGAGGCTTCGTCAACGGCGAGGCGTTCGCCGATTACCAGGCGAGCGCCTTCAACCAATTCCTGCACCTTGCGCTTCGCGCCTGAGCCGCGCGCGGACGCCACGCCGCAACGCATCAGCCGGCTCCTTCGGAGGCGCTTCTTGAGACAAAGCCTTGAAACAAGCCTTGGTGGTGTCTTGCAACGACCCGAGGGGCGGCTTTGGTCCGAAAGTGAACCTGGGTTTCGTGTCGCACTCAAATTGAGTAAGTGGCTCAAGCGTCTGAATTTTCTCCCGAAAATTTAATTTGCGAGCGTACCAAATGATACAGACTCGGCGCCGACGGCGGCGTAGGGTCACTCATCATCGCGAGGCCCTTGGCATTTATCGGTGATGAGAACGCCAAGTCGCGCTCCCGCCTCCTCGAACAGGGAGAAGCGCCATGCTGACGCGCCGTCGTTTCAAACAGACCAAGACTCTCACCGAAAGACTCGCCGACGAAGCCACGCGCTGTCGCGAGGAAGCGCGCGCGCTCTCGCCGGGGCGCCGCCGCGAAATGCTGCTGCGCCGGGCCCGGCAGGACGAAACGGCCATGCAGATCGAGGCCTGGCTGCGCTCCCCCGGCCTGAGGGCACCGACATGATGCAGCAATATCGCGCTTATCTGATCGGCGAGAACGGAATCTTCCGCTCCGCCGAAGCGTTCGAGGCGCCGTCGGATTCCTCCGCCCTCAGCTTCGCGCGGCAGTTCACACGCCACGGCAAGGTCGAGGTATGGCAGCTTGGCCGGAAGATCGCCGTGCTGGATCCCGAAGAGTCGCTGCCGAGGTCGTTGACGCGTCAATGATCGCCTGATTGCGATCGCGATGCCGGAGTCTCGATCTCGAACCAGAATGTCAGCTGCATGACGGGGCCGCTGGCGTCGCGAACGTCGATCGCCATCGTCTGCCTGCCGCCCGTGGGCGGCGCCGAGAGGACGGCATCGCGTGCCATGTCGGCAAGCGACTTGGCGGCCTCGGCCCGAACGGCGCGCGGGCTTGCCAATTCCAGCCCCTCCTCGTCGAGGGCAATTCCGTTGTCGTCGCGAAGGTCGAAGTAGTAACGCGGCATTGTTGCATCCTTTGCCGTATTAGGCCCGAGAACGGCAAAGGTTTCCAATAAGACGAGAATTCGCTGGGGACCAACGGGTTCCGGGAACAAAGGGACGCTGCCAAGGGAAGCTGGCAAGGTTCGATCCGGCAGGACACGGATCATGCCTGCGTGCGCAGCGCCCTACTCCTCCGCAAGCTTGTGCTCGATATAGGCATCCACCGTCTCGGCGAACGAGCGCTGCACGCCGACCGCCACATCGTGCTGGTCGAGTGCGTCGCGCTGGAGCACGCGCAGGCCGCGGCCGCGGGCGCTGAGCGGCGCCGTGTTCAGATACTGATCGATGGCGCCTTTGGCGAGCGGGATGGACTTGGGATCGCCCCTGGCGATCAGTAGCCTGAGCAGGCTCTGGCATTCGGCCAAACCTGGCATGGGTTCAGCCTCTCACCTTTGCTGCGATTTCGGCTTCGGCCGCTTCACCGGCTGGGTGTGGGTGCCGAACAGCGCCAGCAGGAACGCGACTTCTTCCTTCGAACCGATCTGGATCATGATTGTCTCTCCTCTTCGCTCCGTTGGTCGGCACGAGCGGGCGCGGAGTTCAGGACGATCTGGTTTCAGCAATGTTTCAGCCGTGTTTCGTCGGGTCGGGGGCTCTCGTCGGGTCGGGGGCTCTCGGAGAGCGGTTCATATACAATCAGCCCGCGCGGATCGCTCCACGCGGGCTTTGCTTGACGCTTGCGCAACTTCACTCGCAAGAGGGGCCGTGGGCGCGCCAGGCACCCTCGGCATCAAGGTTCAGTGCATGTGGCCAATCAGATAAACGCCGCCACCGATCACGATCACGGCAGGGACGGCCCAAAGCAGAAGTACAGGCATCTGTCCTTCTCCTCAGTTCGACGTGCAGACCTTGACGGTCTTCATGCCGGCCTCGGCTTCAGTCCTGGTCTTGTACACGGTGTCGCCGCTGACGACGGTGGTTTCCGTGCTCGTCGGCTTCGCTTCGGTGATCGTGCACTTCTTGGTCTTGACGTCCTGCACCACGTAGAACGACTGCGCGAACGCGGGAGCCGCAAATGACGTCAACAGGGCAGCGGCAATGATGGTCTTGATGTTCATCGTGTCCTCCTCCAGCAGTCCGGTCATCCGGATCTGTCTTCTTCAAACCTACAAAATTACCACTTGTTCCCGAATTCGTCTGAACCAAGTCCCGCAGGCTGCGTTGACGCGGAAACGGAGGCTTCGATGCTGGATGTGAGACTTGTGACGACCTCGCTGGCCATGCTGGTCGCACTGCTGTCCGTGGCTTCGGCCGAGCCTGCCAGGGAGCAAGCCCGGCCCGCTGGTCAAGGCACCACTGAAGCGCGTCCGATCCGCGTCATCCTTCCCGCGCCTTGGGAGCCCGCCAGGACGCAAGCCGACGCACCATCGTCGAAGTGACGCGGCCGCTTTCCCAATGACTTCCGCGTGCCGTTGTTCGGCACGCGCGACGAGCCTGCGACAACGCGATGCTCGACCGTCTCGGAAGCAACCCTCGACAACTTCCAGCCGTCCGCGGACGGCACGGTCATCTCCTATCTTGCGCAGGGCGGCGTCGTGAGTGGATCCTGAGCTTCGACGCATCCGGGTAGATCGCCTCGCTCACATGCGGGCCTTCGAACCAGCCGTTTTCAACGGCTTGCGCCTCTGAATGACAAGCCGCAAGGCGATGCCGTGCTGCCAGGCACGCACCCTCACCGCCGCTTCGCTTCGATCGAGCTCGCTCGCAATCTCGTCCGGCCGCCGGCCTGCTGCGGCCAATGCCTTCAATCGCTCGTGGTCTTGCGCCGTCCATTTCTTCAACAGCGGGTAGCGGGATTGCATGATGGGAGCTGTCTCGCCTGTTCAATGATTCCGGCGACAATGGACCGGCGCAGTTGAAGTTCCGAAATCGAAAAACCAGCCGAGCAGCACGGGAGCGACCCCAGGCACCTCCGGGGCTGGACGTGGGGAGCGAAAATGCCGGGGCCGCCAGCGCGCCAACTCAACGCGCGCGCTCCGGCCATCATCCGCCCCTCGCGCCTTCGTGCCGTATCAATTGATGCGTCGGCTGGAATAAATCTGCCAACGGCATCCGCAAGGCGCGCATAAACGGGACAAACCGGCAGACGTTCCTAACTGGTTCGATGCACCCGCGCGTTTTGGCGCGAGACAGGCTGCGGCACTCGGCAGCTTCAAACGTAAGCAACCAATTCGAATCTCACTTGTTGTCGCCGGCACATTCACCTGCTGGAGGACAAAAAAATGCGACGTCTCACTCTACTTGCCACGACCATGTTGCTGCTCGGAGCGGTACCCGCTGGCGCGCAGTCACAGCCTGCTCAGAGCGGGCCGGGCAACAACGCCGTCAACAGCTCGGACCAGAACAACTCGAACAAGCCGGTCGCCGGCCGCAACAGCTTCACCGAGGGACAGGCAAAATCGAAGATCGAAGAAGCGGGATATTCCAACGTCTCCGGCCTGCAAAAGGACAACGAGGGCGTCTGGCGCGGCAAGGCCGACAAGGCCGGCACCAAAACCGACGTCAGCCTGGACTTCCAGGGCAACGTGAACCCCACCAAGTAACAAGCAATCACCAGGAGACCTCACAATGACCGTCACCATCTCACGCCTTTACGACAATTACTCCGATGCCGAACGCGCCGTGACCCGGCTCGAAGGCGCCGGCGTGGCGCATTCCGATATCAGCATCGTCGCCAACAATTCGGACAATTGGTACGGCTCGCGGTCCGGTAAGGTCGACCGTGATCGCGACGGCGTCGACGATCGCGCTGAAGGCGCCGGGACCGGAGCCGGCATCGGCGCCGGCCTCGGCGGCGCGGCGGGCCTGCTCGCAGGCCTCGGCCTGCTGGCGATCCCCGGCCTCGGACCGGTCGTCGCGGCGGGCTGGCTCGCCTCGACCGCCGTCGGCGCCGCTGCCGGCGCGGCCACCGGCGGCATCGTCGGCGCCCTGACGCAGGCCGGCGTCTCCAAGGAAGATGCCTCGCGTTATGCCGAGGGCATTCGCCGCGGCGGCACGCTGGTGTCCGCGAGGGTGCCCGACCAGGACCGCGCGCGCCTCGATGCGCTTCTCCACGAGAAGTCAGTGAACCTGCAGGATCGCAGCGCGGCCTGGCAGAAAGCCGGCTGGAGCGACTTCGATGCCGCAAGCCCGCCATTGTCTCCCGAGGACATCGGCCGCGAGCGCGAGCTCTACGGCGTGGGCACGCGGCGATAGGCCATCCCACACCCGCCACGACAAAGGCTCCGCGACGCGGGGCCTTTTTTGATGGGAATGCGCCGTCAGCGCAGCGCTATCACGTCCCGATTCTCTCATCCTGCGGATGCTTTGCCCGACAGATCAAACTTTAACTCAAATGCAGCAAAGCGGATTTGGCGAAATGAAATCTCTTCGCGCCATGCTGGGACATGTGCTTGCGCGAATGCAATCGGGAAAGCGTCGGAGAGATTGCCATGTACTACGTCGCCGCTGCATTGCTGGTACTGTCGGGATTGTTCTACTCCGCGAGCCATCACGAGATCGGCTCGTTCGGCGTCACCATGTGCAGCTATGGCAGCGCATTCTGCGATAATCCGCTGATCGTCTTTTCCGGCGCCGCACTGGCCGCCGCCTGGGGCATGTTCGTCAGCGTCAAGTAGCGCGGCCGACTTCCTTCATCCCCGACGTTCAAAGGCCCGCCGCCGGCGGCAAGCAGCCTCGCGGGCTGACTTGAGCTTGCGAGAATTTGGGCTGCGGGAATTTTTGCGATGATGGCAATCTACACCTGTTTTGCCCGACAGTCAAGTCGATTTAGCATTATCAGAAATAGATAGGACGCCTGCGCGGCGAGGAACTTTCGTTCCCTGATTAGCATTTGCTGTGAAAGCATCTGCCCCGACGAGGACCCCGTTCATGAGCGACCGCGCTCTCACGCCGACGAAATCCGCGCCGACGTTGCTGCAAAGGCTGGGGCCGGGCCTCATCACCGGAGCTGCCGACGACGATCCCTCGGGCATCGCCACCTATTCGCAAGCCGGCGCGCAATTCGGCTACGGGCTGCTATGGACGGTATTTCTGACCACACCGTTCATGATCGCGATCCAGCTCGTCAGCGCGCAGATCGGCCGGGTCACCGGCAAGGGACTTGCCGCCAACGTCATGAAGCTCGCGCCGCGCTGGGCGGTGCTGAGCCTGGTCGCCATGCTCGTTGCCGCCAACACGTTCAACATCGCCGCCGACATCGCCGCGATGGCCGAGGCGCTCTCGCTCGTCATCGGCGGCCTCAACCACGAGCACGCGCTGATCTTCGCGGCGGGCTCGACCCTGCTCCAGGTGTTCCTGCCCTATCGCCGCTATTCGCCGGTGCTGAAATTCCTCACCTTGGCGCTGTTCGCCTATGTCGCGACCGCCTTCACCGTCAAGATCCCGTGGAGCACGGCGCTGCTCGCCGCGGTGTGGCCCAAGGCCGATGTCAGCGCCGATTATCTGATGATGGTCGTGGCCGTGCTCGGCACCACCATCAGCCCCTATCTGTTCTTCTGGCAGGCCTCGCAGGAGGTCGAGGAGATGAATCAGGGCGAGCGCGACAAGCCGCTGCGCGAGCTCAAGCGCGGAGGCACCCACGAGCTCGACCGCATCAAGATCGACACCTTGTCGGGCATGCTGCTGTCCAACGGCATCGCCTTCTTCATCATCCTCACCACCGCGTCGGTCCTGCATGCCAACGGCGTCACCAAGATCAATTCGGCAACGGAGGCGGCCGAAGCGCTGCGGCCGCTGGCCGGCGATTTCACCTTCGCGCTGTTCGCGATCGGCATCATCGGCACGGGCCTGCTCGCGATCCCGGTGCTGGCGGGCTCGGCCGCCTACGGCGTCGCGGAGATCTTCGGCTGGCGTGCCACGCTGGAGGCCAAGCCCGACGAAGCCGCCGGCTTCTACACCATCATCGCCGCGGCAACCATCATCGGCTTCGGCCTCGGCTTCACGGGCATCGACTCCATCCACATGCTGGTGTGGAGCGCAGTGCTGAACGGCATCGTCGCTGTGCCCATCATGGCGATGATGATGCTGATCGTTTCGAGCCGCGCGATCATGGGCCGCTTCAGGGCCCGGTCATGGCTGATCGCGCTGGGCTGGCTCGGCACCGCGCTGATGGCGCTGGCCGTGCTCGCCTTGCTCGGCTCGTCGGTGATCGGCTGAGGTTAGAGCGGCGACAACGCCGCCGAGATCTGCGAGGCGGCTCCACTCATCGTGAGCAGCGAAGCTACGGCGTCACGGGGTTGACGGTCGGCGACGTCTTGGGTCCCGGCCGTGACGGCTCGATCGGTGATTTCGGGTTGGTCGGGAGCACCGCGGCACCGGCGGCCCGTGCCGCTTCTCCCGTGGTCGCATACATCGCAATATGGGCCGGCTGGGTCTTGGCGCGGCTCCAGGGGCCGTGATCGACAATCAGCATTGCCGCAATCGTCACGCCAGCCACGATCAGCGCGATCACACCGGGATGGCGGAGGGCGGCAGAGATGGAGCTCGCGAAACGAGTGTTTGTCATCGAAAGATCCGCTGTTGTCCTCATGCAGGGTTAATTCAATGGCGCCCCTCCCGGTTCCCCGCCTCCTTCGGGACGGGCGGTTCCAGCCTGCAGAGGCCACGATCCTGCGGTCGGGAAATCGACCCGGCCCGGCACCGCATTGCCGAACCGAGTGAATAGCTTTGGCTGAGTGTGAAGCACCGCTGCAAGCGGCTCCGGTGTGGGTCGGCATGAAAAGGGCCTCCAAATGGAGGCCCTCGATCTCGATAACGTTTCGTCCTGTCAGTTGTAGTCCGAATATTTGAACTGCGGGAGCGCCTTCAACTGCTCCTTGTTTCCGCTCATGACGGCGTGATCGGGGACCCAATCATTGGTGTTGCGGGTCGTGGCGTTGGTCGAAGCCGCGCCGGTCGTCGTCTCGCGGGAGGTGGTCGAAGTGCTGGTCGAGCTGGTCCGCACAGGCTCTTCCACGAACTTCAGCTTGTCCATCGAGACGGCGATGTCGTGCTCGCCCATTCCCAGGAAGCCGCCGATGCCGATCACCACCGCGTTGATCTTGCCGCTCTTGTCGACGAGCAGTTCGTTGATGTCGCCGAGCTTCTCGTTGGCTTCGTTGTAGACGTTCAGGCCCATGAGCTTCGAAGCGCGCCAATTGTCCTTCAGCATCATCTTATCGGCCGGCTGTGCGGTAGCAGCAGGAGCCGCTCGGTCAGCAGGCGGGGTGGATTGCGCCAACGCAGCGCCGCTGATCAGCGTGCTGGTGATCAGAGCTGCGGCAAAAATTGTCTTCATCGATCGTCTCCTCCAGTGAACCAGCATCCAGATGGGATGCCCGCCCGCCAACGCGTGAATGTTCCACTTGTTCCCGGTTGGGCACTGGGGCGGCGGCTCACAGCGCCTGTTTCCTGCGGCTATCGCTATCGCCGCATCGCGCGCCCCGCCTACGCCTATTACGGCGGATCTTATCCGGTCGTTCGGCGCCACTGGCATCGGCACCACCGCCATTATGGGCGCGGCCTTTTCCTTTACATCACTTGCGAAGTTTTCCGCTCACCACCATCCGCCGGACAACGGGTCGTGCCGCTCGAAGGCAAGCCGTCGCTCGGATGCCCTTTTCGATGATTTGGCCGAGCGCTTCGGATGCGAACGGGCCTCTGCGGAGATTCGCGCGGGCGGTTCTTTCTTAATCTGGTCGAACGGTGCTGCAGGCATGGCGGCCATGGCTTCACGCATTTGCTGCCGAGGTTCTTCAGGAGTTGGATCGGCCTGGGCGATCTTCGGCACATCGGCGCTCAGACGCGTATCGAATACGATCTTCTCCGGTAATCTTCTTGCCGACGTGATCCGGATGATGGTTCTGTCAGGATCTGCCATCGCTGCAGGCTCGCCGGGAGCCGGCAAGTACCGGTCGGCAGCGAACAGCAAGGTCAGCAGGAGCCCGCCGACGAAGACGAAATATCGAATGATCGGCATGACCGCTCGCAAACAAGAATAAGAAACAAGAATAAGGGTGAGGTATTGGGCGGGGCCGGGCTGGCGGGAGGCGGGCCGCCTGCTCAGCGACCCGCCTCCCGGGACTTAGTCGATCTCTTGGACGACCGTGCGCGTCGACGGATCGACCAGCATCACGCGTTCGCCCGAGTAGACGTAACGGTACCTGGTGAGCGAGGGGCCCCAATCGGCGGGCACGGCCTCGAGCTCGACCTCGCGCGGCACCGGCTGGCCGACCACGATTTTCTCTCGGGTCTGCACCGGGCGCACCTTGTGTTCGGTCACGTAGGTACGAATCTTTGTGCGGTATTCCGGCTCGATCTGCACGGCGGCGGCATGGCCGGTGCCGGTGGTGGTGACGACGGTCGACTGCGCCAGCGCGCCGGTCGAGATCAGCGCAGCAGCCGCGCACGTCAGCATCAGCTTCTTCATGGGTATCTCCTCACCGCAGGATGCGGCTTGCGAGAACCCAGGGACCGATGACAAGGTTCCAAAGATGTTGCCACTTTTTCCCGACGTCGCAGGACCCAATTTGGCCGAAGGGCCCGCGCGGCGTTCGCTAAGGTCGCGGTGTCGGCTGCGGCGGCGCAGCGGGTTGCTGCGAAGGTGCGGCGGGCGGCTTGGGCTGCTCCGCCGGCGCAACAGAATCTCCCCCGCCGTGTGGCACACAGGTGCCCACGTTGCTCAGCAGTTTTTTCGCCTCGAGATCGCGGGCCTTCCTGTAGTCGCTACGCCGGTCGATTCTTGCGGCGGCCACACGGTCCCAGGCATCGAACGCATCGGAGTAGTGCTGTCGCATTTGCGCTTCGGCGGACAGGCAGTCACTGAACTTGTCGAATACGAGATCGGTATTGACGGGGGCGACGCCACCCACGAGGACCACAAGCATCCATTTCATGGTGTCCGCCTACGTTCGCGCCCGCACATCGGGAACGGTGTTATGTCGGCAAAGTTCCGGCCGGGTCACCAGCCGATCTCTCTGACGAACATACTGAAGCGCCCCGAACGAGAGAGACCTGCGTGCACCATCGATATCCAATCTGCCGGAGCAGAAAAAAGGCCCCAGCTCGCGGGGATATCGGGGGCGTTCGAGCTGAGGCCATACGGGGTCGCCCTTGGGGAAGGGCATCGGGAAAACTTGGCAACCGAGGGAATGTTCCTGCCTAATTTTGAAGGCGACGGCATCACTCGCCCGGAGCGATCGCGTTGCTCGGCGTCGGTCGGTCGGTGATCTGCTGGCCGAACAGGCTGCCGATCAGTTCGACCGCCGTGCGCGCGGTCCGGCCGCGCTCGTCCAGGAACGGATTGAGTTCGACGATGTCGACCGATCCCACCACGCCGGAATCGTGCAACAGCTCCATGATCAGGTGTGCCTCGCGATAGGTCGCTCCACCCGGCACCGTGGTGCCGACGCCCGGCGCCACGCACGGGTCGAGGAAATCGACGTCGAAGCTGACATGCAGCACGCCGTTGCTCGCCTTGACCCGCTCGATGACGCGCCGGATCAAGACGGCGACGCCGAACTCGTCGATCTGACGCATGTCGACGACCCTGATCCGGCGCGCGCGCATCAATTCGTTCTCGAGCTTGTCGATCGAGCGCGCACCGAACAAATCGAGCCTGTCAGGGGTGATCGAAGCGCGCGGATCGTCGCCGAGCAGGCCCTCGAGGCCGGGCTCACCACACAGGAACGCGGCCGACATGCCGTGCATGTTCGCCGTGATCGTCGTCTGCGGCGTGTTGTAGTCGGCATGGGCATCGAGCCAGAGCACGAACAGCTCGCGTCCACGCTCCTGCCAATGACGCGCCATGGCATTGACCGAACCCATGGACAGTGTGTGATCGCCGCCGAGAAAGATCGGCAGCGCGCCGGTTCTCGCGATCTCATGGCCTCGTTGGCTCAGAACGCGCGTCCAGCGCTGGATCTCGCGGTAGTGATTGGCCCTTTCCGGCGGCCTGTCGGTGAGGTCCCCGACTTCGGCCACGGAAAGATCGCCGTAGTCGACGACCTCGAAATCCAGGCTTTCGAGCAGTGTCGCAAGGCCTGCGGTGCGCAGCGCCGCGGGGCCCATCAAGGTGCCGCGCTGCGAAGCCCCCATGTCGATGGGAGCGCCGAGCAAGGCGATGCGCCGGCCTCGTTCCGTCACGGTCCGATCGGTCACGGCTGTCTCCTGACATCAACGAGCCACCGCCAGCCTAACAGAGATTCGCACCCGTCGTTTCCCGGGGTAGGTCCGCCGTGGACGTCCTATCGTTCGGAACAAAATCCCGCGCGCTGAATTGCCCATCCAAGGCCGGCACCCGCCGTAAACCACGGCGCCTGTCGCGGATAGCCAAAGGTCATCAAGACCCGCTGTTCAGAACGAGCGCTCGCGCGGATAGCCAAAGGTGCGGCCCATCGTCAGGTCTGGAGGTCGCGCAGTTGAGCACGGAGATACCGGAATCCACCTCGCAACCCGGCATGGCCGAACGTGCCATCGATACCGCGGCGGACGTCTCCCGCACGGTAGGCGAAGTCGCGGGAGGCCTGCACGCAGCGGTCGACCGTCTGACCTCCGCGGTCGAGGAATCGCGCAAGCCCGGCGGGGCACTCGCGACAGTCGCCGCGATCACGCGCGAAGCACCGCTTGCGAGCCTGTTCGTCGCTTTCCTCTTTGGCGTCGCGGTCGCGCGCCGGCGGTAGAACGAAGCCGCCTGCTCAGGCAGCGCTGGCCGCGTCGAGTTCGGTTGCCAGGAATTGCTTCTCGAACGCCTCGGCAGGCATCGGACGGCCGAAGAAATAACCCTGTCCTTCCGCGCATCCCATGCTGACCAGGAAGTCGGCAGTCGCGCGGTTCTCGATGCCTTCCGCCACGACCGTGAGGCCGAGCTGCTTGCTGAGGCCGATGGTCGAACCGACGATCGCGGCATCGTCGGAATCGGCGAGCAGATCGAGCACGAACGAGCGGTCGATCTTGAGCCCGTCGAGCGGAAACTTCTTCAGATAGCTGAGGCTCGCATAACCGGTGCCGAAATCGTCGAACAGGACGCGCACCCCGAGCTCCTGAATTCGCTTGAACATGTCGAGCACGCGGCGTTCGTCCTGGATCAGGATGTCTTCGGTCACCTCGATTTCGAGCAGTGACGGGGTAAGCCCCGTCGCTTCGAGCAACGCCGCAACCGAATGCGCGAGATCGCCGGAGTGAAGCTGCGAGGGCGACAGGTTGATCGCAACACGCACGCCGTTGCCGGATAGTTCCCAGTCACGCGCCTGACGGCAGGCGGTCTCCATCACCCAGTTCGCGATCCGCTCTGACAATGCCGAGGTGTTGACCACCGGCATGAATTCTCCGGGCGAGACGTAGCCACGCACCGGATGCCGCCAACGGATCAGCGCTTCGGCCCCGATAAGGCTGCCGTCGATCAGACGAACCTGGGGCTGGTAGAACAGTTCGAACTCGCCGCGATCCGCCGCAAGCGCCAACTCGCTCTCCAGCGTCAGCCGGTTCTCCAGCTCCTGCCTGATCGCAGCCTCGAAGATCACATGGCTGCCGCGCCGCGTCATCTTGGCCTTGCTCAACGCCAGATGAGCATTGCTGAGGAGTTCGTCGGCGCTCTGTCCGCCTTCGCCGTAGACCGCGACGCCGATGCTGATCCTGACACGATGCTGGCGCGTGCCCGTCGCAAGCGGCGTTTCGAATGCACGCGCGATCCGCTCGGCGAACTTCGCGATCGGCTCACCGCCATCTGCGGCTTCGCGCACAATGGCGAATTCATCTCCGCCGAGCCGGGCGACGATCGCCCGACCTCCGGCCTGACCCTCCAGGCGAATGGCGACCGCCTGCAGCACCAGATCTCCCGCCGAATGCCCCAACGTATCGTTGATGCCCTGGAAGCCGTCGAGCCCGATGACGAGCAACGCGACTTCGCGAGGCCGTCGCTCTGCATTCGCAATCATGCCGGCCAGTCCGGCATGCAGCGTGTTGCGATTGGCAAGACCGGTCAGTGCGTCGTGTTCGGCAAGATATTTGACGCGTTCGGCTTCCCGCTTGCGGACCGAGATGTCGCGCAGGATCGCGCCGTACTGGAAGCCGTCCGTTCCCTGCCAGCCCGAGAAGCTCGCCTCGACGGCGAAGGTTTCGCCATTCTTGCGCCGGCCCTCGAACTCGACGACGACCGCCCCGCCCGGAACCAGCAGCGCCTGGCGCGCGGCGTCGTGCATGGATGGCCTTGCATCGCCGTCCACCGGCACGGCGCATAGCGTTTCGAACGGACGGCCGATCATCTCCGCCGGCGCGTACCCGAAGATCGTGCTCGCGCCGGGATTCCAGACCGTGATCCGGTGATCCTCGTCGGTGCAGACGAGACCATCGCCAAGCGACATCGCGATGCGGTGAAAGCGGCTCTCGGCGATGCGTCCCAGGAGACTACGGAAATCGATTTCGTCCAGCGCAATCGCGGCAAGATAGGCGACGATCGCGATGTGAAATAGCGATGTGTCGATGACGAGGGGCCATCTTGCCTGCACGAGGGCCGCGACCAGCTCGATAGCCAACCCGGAGGCGATCAGGACCGCGACGCGAATTCCTGGCGCGAGGCGACGCCACGCATACATCATCAGCAGGCAGATCGCGCCCAGACCCAGGATCATGCCGATATCGGATGTCCAGTGCAGCATCCGGCCCTGGAGGATCGATTCTGCGGCCAGCGCCTGGAGGACCGGCCCCGAGACGATCCTGCCGTTGGGAACGCTGAACCGGTCACCGAGCTCGAGCGCGGTGGCGCCGACGATGATCTTCTTGCCTCTCACCTTGTCGAGAGTCGCGGCATCGCCGCGCAGCGCGTCGACATAGGAGACGCTCGGAATGGAGGTTGCACGAAGGCTGAAGTCGATCAGGAAGGGCGGCCGCCGGTTGGCATCCTGCCCGGCCAGCACGACGGCCATCGACGGCATCAAGGCATCGCCGAGCTTCTCGCCGAACGGATAACGACGAACGAGCCCGTCGGGTTCGACCGCGACGTTGACGACGGCCGGCCACGACTGGTTGCTGAAACCCTTCAGGGGGCGATTGATGTGCGCCGTGCCGCCATTCGGCGTCGGCTGCTTGAAGGACGGCAGGATCGTCGAGCCGCCGACATCGCGGAGCGCCTTGACGAAAGCCTCGTCGGACGCCGGATCGGACGGCGTGCTGAAATCGACGTCGAACGCGATGTCCCCCGCGCCCGCCGCCTCGAGCCTGCGCAACAGCTCCGCGTGGAGCCGGCGCGGCCACGGCCACACCCCGATCTGATCGATGGACGGTGCGTCGATGGCCACCACGACGACATTGCCGCTGGCCGCTCGCGATTGCCAGCTGAACCGCAGATCAGTGAGCGCGTTGCGAAGCGCACCATGCCATCCCGTGGACAGCACGATCGCAAGCGCGATCACGACGAGAATATGCGGCCGATAACGTTTCACCCGATCCTCCCGCGCACCCGCTTCAACGGATGCGCCCCCTCATCCCCTGGGAAACCGCCTCAGCGCCTGTTGTGGCCGTAGGCATTGCCATGGCCGTTGCCGCCGCCGTTCCCACTGCCGTTGCCGTTGTTGCCCCTGCCGTTGCCGGTGGCACCATGGTTGCCGTTGCCGTTGTTCCCGCTATTTCCGTTGCCGTTGTTGCCGGAATTGCCGTTGCCGCCGGAGTTTCCGTTGTTGGCGCCGGGGCTGTCGCTGGATGCACCGGCTGCCGCTGCCGCGATCGCCGCACTCGCAGCCGAGGCGCTGCTGCCAGCAGCTGCCGCACCGCTCGTCGTTGCCGCAGTCTGGACGGAGCTGTTGGATGCCGGCGTATTGGATTTGCCGTCGCTCCACACCGTGTCAGGACCGGCGTTGGCGTTCGCGTTGCGCACCTGTCCGGGAGCAACCGCGCCGTGGGCGAGCCCATTCGTGACCTTGTGGACATTCAGCCTGACTTCGCCGAGCGAGCTCGAGATGCGCACGACGCCGGCCTTGGAAACATGACCTCCAGCCGCCTGATGCGACGGCTTCGGCACGCCAGCCGCCTTGGCCCCCTTGTCGATGGGACCGAGCGCATGGATCGCATGGCCGCTCGCGGCATTGCGCGGCGCCGACAGGCCCGATTTCGGTACGGGGACACGCTCGATCGTCGAGGCGCGCGGCTTGCCATGCTCGATCGGATTGAACGTCCCCGCGCCGCTCAAGCTGAGTCCAGGCTTGCCGTGCTCAAACACGGTGGCCGCTTGTCCCGGCATGACCTGGGCAATCTGTCCCGTCTTGAAGTCGGAGACTTCGACCTGGCCGCGGAGCACGCCGACCTTGGTGCTGCCAGCTCCCACCGTGACGCTGAACTGCGTTCCCTTGACCACGGCGGCGAGATAGGGCGTCTCGACCTCGAAATGCTTGACGTTGCGCTTCTCGACCTCGAGCAGGATCGATCCCGCCCGCTGGATGATGGTGGTCGAGAGCCCCTCCTTCTTCTCCGAGGGCAAGCCGATCACGGAGTTGGGAGAGATCAGAATGGTCTCCTCGCCGCGGACGAGCAGCACCCGGCCGTTGCGTCCGGTGCGGATGGTATTGCCGGGCTTGAGCGTCGCTTCCTGGTTCAGCGAGACCTGTTGCGCGCCGTCGGTCGCGACCCACACCTCGCCGGTGGCCTTGCTGACCGACCAGACGCCATCCTCCGCGGTAAACGCAGCGGAAGCCGTTCCAAGGGTCAGCGCCGCCACGAGGGCACACCGCATTCCAATTCTGCCAAGCATCACGATCCTCAGTCCGCGTTACAGCCGGAGCTGAGGGGTATCCGGAAATCACTCAAGAGAGGATTAGCGGGAAGCGGCCCGTGCAGTGGCAGCATTAACCAATCATTGACCATAAAAAACTATGAAAAATCATGCGGATAACGAACCCTTACCGCCCCATCGCAAAGTCTCCGTCAAACTACGGAGAGAGATTCGCGACGTACGTTGAGCAGCGGCATCTCATTACCGCGTTGGTGATGGTGGTACCGATCTTTGCGGGAATTTCCCAGGCGTTCGCACAACAGGCGAACCAGCCGGGTTTCGATCCGCGCCAGCCCGAGAAATATTTCGATAACCAAACCGAGCGGGAATCGCTGAGCCGGCCTCCGGTCCGGCTTCCGGGTGTCGGACAGCCCAACACCGGCGGCGATACCAAACCGCAATTCGTGCTGCGCGGCGTCAACGTCAGCGGCGCACACACCGTATCCCAAGATCGGATCGCCGCGATCTATCAGCCCTATCTCGGCAAGCAGGTCTCGCAGGCGGATCTCGCCGCGATCGCCGGCGCGATCAGCGATCTCTACCGCGCCGAGGGGTTCCATCTGAGCCGGGCCATCGTGCCGCCGCAGGACATTGCCGACGGCCGGGTACGGATCCAGGTGATCGAAGGCGCCATCGTACAGGCCGAGCTGAAAGGCGACGGCGCCGAGCAGTTCGGCGTAAGGCCGATGCTCGGGCCGGTTCTGGCCGAGCAGCCGTCGCGCCTTGCAACACTCGAACGCAAGCTCTTCCTCATCAACGGCAGGCCGGGCGTCCGGATCACCGATACCGCGCTGGAGGAGATCGGTGGCGCGACCGGCCGCTTCCGTCTCACAGTCGTTTTGAAGACCTGGCACGCCTTCTCCTCGTTCGGTCTGGACAATCTCGGATCATCTTCCGTTGGCCCGTGGCAGAGCTACGCCACCGGCGCGTTCAACTCCTACCTCACGCCCGGCGACACGCTGGCAGTCAACCTGTCGACGATTGCCAACGATCCTCGCCAGCTCGGCTTTGCGCGGCTGTCCTACGACACGCCCGTCGGCGTCGACGGCGTGCGCCTCGGCGCTTCCGCCCTGTACAGCGCGGTCCGGCCGGGCGATGCCCGCCGCCTCGACAGCGATATCACGACGACCGAGGCGTTCGAGCTGCGCGCCAGCGTCGTCCCGCTGCAATCGCAATCCTCCACGCTCACGCTGACTGCGGCGACGACCTTCAGCAATGTGTCCGAGCACGACCGTTATGGTCCCTGGTACAACGACCATATCAGGACCGCGAGCCTGACCGCCGACTACCGGCTGCAGGATCGCTTCGGTGGCACCAATCTTGCGACGCTGACCTACCGCCAGGGCCTCGACATCTTCGGCGCCTCGCATTTCGACGACGACCTGTTGTCGCGCGACGGCGCATCTTCGAACTTCTCGGTGCTGAACCTCTGGTTCACGCGCTACCAGACGCTCAACGATACCTGGTCACTCAGGCTCTCCGCGGCGAGCCAGACCGCATCGCGGCCACTGTTCACCTCGCAGCAATTCTATCTCGGCGGCGTGGCCTTCGGCCGGGGCTATGGCGCAGCCGAGATCAGCGGCGACAACGGCCTTGCCGGCTCGCTCGAACTGCGCTTCGACCAGAAGCTCAATTTCCGCTACTGGACCGGCTATCAGCTCTACGCCTTTGGCGACGCCGGCGCCGTCTGGAACGACGGTTACCGCCTGAGTGACGGCCTGTCGCTCGCATCGGCCGGGGCCGGTGTGCGCTTCTTCCTGCCAGAGGATATCCAGGCCGATCTCGGCGTAGCGGTGCCCTTGAGCTACCGGGCACCGGACAACGAGCGCCGCAGCCCCCGCTTCCTGTTCACCCTGTCGAGCGCGTTCCGGCTCTGCCCCGAACGCGGCAAGTCCGGCTGTCTGTAGCCACCCGTCGTTCGCACGGTGAGCCTGGCATGCGGTCCTTTTTGCGGGCTTGCTCACAGACTTGCCTAAATTTAATCCCGTAAGCTGCTCACGATCGCTCGATCCGGGAGTTCCCAATGACCATGTTCAGTCAAATGTGATTTGAGATGAAACCATGAAGAGGGTGTTTGCAATCCTGGCGTTTCTCTGCGTCCTCGGCGTCGGGGAATATTTCGTCGTTAGTCGGTTCGCGATCCGCCATGAGACTTTGGCGCTGTTCGACGCCTCGCGGCAGCGGCCGATCTCGGTCGACGTGGCGGTGCGGCGCGATTACGAGACCAAGGCGAATCTCGGCCTCTGGAAACTCCCGCTCGCCATCATCAGCAACGGCAACACCGTCAAGGCCACCGAATACTCCTTCCTTGCCAACGTGCTTGCCGCGCGCGGCTATCTGGTTGCCAGCATCCAGCAGGACCTGCCGAGCGATCCGCCGCTGATGACCCATGTCGGTCAGCAATATGTCGGCCGGCGCGAGGTCTATATCCGCTGCGAAGCCAACATTCTGTTCGCGCTGGACAAGCTGAAGAAGCAGCACGAAAACGTCGATTACGACCACATCACCCTCGTCGGTCACTCCAACGGCGGCGATGTCTCCATGTATGTTGCCCATCAGCACCCGGAGCTGGTGTCGAAGGTGATCACGCTCGACAATCTGCGGGTGCCCTTCGTGGTCAGCGACGGCATGAAGATCCTGTCGTTCCGGTCAAAGGATCCGCATTTCCTGACCGATCCCGGCGTGCTGCCGACGCCGGAAGAAGCCAAGGCGCGCGGTATCGACATCGTCCACACTGGCGCGCAGCACACGGAAATGAGCGATCGCGGTCCCAACTCGGTCAAGGAGAAGATCCAGGAAACGCTCGACCGTTTCCTGCGCGACAGCGCCAGCAGCGCGCTTGCGCCGGCTGATACGAAAACCCCGATGATCATGAATCCGGGCGACTATTAGCCCGGAACGCTTTGCGGCAGATCAAGGCGGCTCCGAGGCGCCGGGATAAAAGGGCGATATAGCCTCGGAGAGGGACACGTGTCGCACTACATTGAAAGTCTGGATACGAGAAATCTCGATACGAGAAGTCTCACGAGAAGTCTTGGCCTGCCCGCGGCGAGGATGCCGGCTTTCCTACGGCATCTCTATCGTTCGGCCCGCAAGCTGCTGCGGTCGATCATCGCCCGGATTGATCTCTCGCAATTTCCGGGATCGTGCTGCGGATAAGCATGGGCCGCTAATCGATGCATGAAAGTTACCCTATGCACCAGCATTTGAGACGAATTTGCCTGCTGCTTGCCGTAACCTCGAGCTTCGGCACACCGTCGGCTCTCGCGGCCAATGCCGATCACGGTGCGGACCTCGCCAAACGCTGGTGCGCAAGCTGCCATGTCGTCGCGAACGGCCAAACCCAGGCGAGCGCTGACGTCCCCTCCTTTGCCTCCGTCGCGCGCAGGCCGGACTTCAGTCCGGAGAGGCTCGCCTTCTTCCTGCTTGATCCCCACCCGAAGATGCCGAATTTTCCCCTGAGCCGAACCGAAGCCGGCGACATCGCGGCCTACATCGCTTCGCTGCGCTAGTGACACGCCGAGCACGACGCTCGCCACACATGCAAATCCCCGCCGGAGGACCGGCAGGGATCAGCAGAAGGACGACAGACGGCGAATGTGGTCATTCGGTGGCCCGTCATAGATCTGAGCCGGCATCGAGGTTCGGATCGCCACGCCGCGCAAGTTCAATTGTGGGCATGCTGCGCGCGCAGAGAATTAGGACTTCCCTTTGCCCTGTTGCATGAGACTGCCGGTCATCTGGCGCATGTGATCTCCGGCGCTGGTGAACTGGCTGCGCAGGAAATCGGACTGGATTCGCATCGCTTCCTGAAGGTCGGTGGCATGAACCAGCTTGCGCGCATGCTCGAAGGCCGACTTCATGTTCTGCTCAGTGAAAACCAGCGCCTGCTTCGACACCTCCGTCCCCGGTCCTGGAACGGACGACATCGATTTGGTGGCGGCGTCGAAAAACATGCCGAATGCCTTCTCCGCCTGATCAATTGTCTTCTCGGCCAGGTCGCGCAGTTCGGCCGGAACTTCGAGCTTCGGTTCGATCATGGTCGCACTCCTCCCGTTTTCCCAATTGAATACCACACTTGCCGGATCGCCTTCCAGCGGCCAGCCCGCGTGGAAACGTCGCCGGCGGTCCGGCTCCGGCGGGAAAACGAACGGGAAAACGAGAGAGACGGCGTAAGGCCGGCGCTCGGCCGGGCTCAGGACAAGGGGTGCTCGGGCAGAATTTCTTCGGTGGCGAGGTCTTCGACCAGCTTGATGACCTCGAAACGCTGTCGAGGCGCGAGCTTCAGGAACGCGCGGAGCAGGCGCAGGCTTTCGACCGTGCCGCTCGCCGGCGCGCCGAGCTTGAGGTGCAGTTCAGCCGCGAAATTGAGGTTTTTCATCTCGCACCTATGACAAGCATCGGCTTCGTGACCCGCTCAAGAACCGAACGCCATAACAAGACGCCATACAGGACCCATGGCGACGAACTCTCGGCCGGGTGGCCCCGGCGGGTTGGCACGCCGAATGACATGTCCAAACGACAGGCTCAACCATCTGGTTGCAATTATGTCAAGGAACAACCCGTCCGGCAAGCCCAACAGTGCCTAAAGCGATGCTTCGTCTGCATCGCACCACGGCAATTCCGGATAACAGGTATATCGACCGCCGTCACCCACCTGCGTCAAGAAGCGTCATCAATCACGCACGCAGCTCCAATCGCCGTCGATCGGCACAACGTTTCTGCTTGTTTCCGATATGAACGGACATTCGGCTGCGAATGAGCCCTTCTCAGTGCCTACACGTAATTGTTGAGTGCGACCTCGGCGGTTGTATTAACGGCAGAATAACGATCGATCTCGCAAGCCGGATATGTTTCCGCCGGTGAACCGTTGTCCATGAACGAACGACCAAGCCGTTGCGACACGGCCACGCAGACAACGGGCGCCATGGCTGAAAACTCTTCGATTCGGGCGCGCCTCAGCACCAAAGGACGACGGCATGCTTTCTCGCTGCGATCTCATCAAGGGCGCCGCGGTCGCGCTTTTCACCCTCTCGATACAAGGCGCATGGGCGCAGGAGACCAAGATGAACCTGTTCAAGATCGTCACCATCAAGGACGAGATCGTCGTCGGGTTGTCGGCGGAGGAGCTTCAGGCGCTCGGCGGCAATGATGCGAGCGCGGTTGCGCACGCGCTGGCGCAGAAGGGCGATCTCACGGTCTGGCAATATAACGTGCATCGCGGCCCGAACGGTGAATTGCAGCAGGCGCCGACCGCCAGGATCGGGCTTTTGGCCAACGCCTCGCTCCGCGTCGAACCCTATTCGACGCCCTACCAGATCGTCCCGCATCCGTGAGCGGCAAACTGGCGCGCCCGCGGCCCAAACCGCAGGCGTGCCGTTGTCATCTGCGCCGCCCTGCCTGCCGTGTCCCCGTTTCCGTCGCAAAACCGTAGATCAGCGCCAGCCGGTCGAGGCACTCGCGAAAGCGTCGCGCAAAATAGTCGTTCCAGCGCTGCGTACGGACAGCACGACGCTGCCCGATCTGATCCATGGTCAGGCCCAGCACCAGCACGTCGTGCACCAGCGCAGCGCCGTCGGTCCCGAGTTCGCGCTCGACCTGGTTCAGCCGCAGCACCGCCTGGCGCTGGCTCTCGGTGACCGGCTCGCGCGTGCGCGCGCCATCGACATATTCGCGGGTCGGGTCCATCGCCTGAGGGCCCCGCTCCGCTCTCTCCCAATCGTTCTGGAAGGCGCGCCCGCCGAGAAATTGCGCCTCATCGATCTGGTGGTGTGCATGCAGCCGTCCCAGCGGATCGCCACGGATCGACCGGATCGCCACGATCTTCTCACCAGCATCGAGCGCCAGCGGATTGTCGACCTCGACCTCCGCCACTTCGGCATTGAATGGCACGTCGCGGGACCGCCGGTCGTGGATCTGCGCCAATTTGTAGGACTTGTTGCGTCGGACACGAGCCACTTGGATACTCCTTGCGAAATCGACGATGAAACGGGTGAGAGTTCAGGCCGCGAAGACCAGCTTCAGCACGACGGGACCGGGGACACGGGCGGACGCAGCCCCGGAGCGACGCGTCAGGCCCGCATGCGGGGCGCAATAGCTGGAGCCCGGCTGGCGCGGATGGCCGCAGAAGGCGATCTCCTCCCCGTCCTTGTCGCCGCCATAGGGATAGCGGCAGTCGGCCGGATCGAGGTCCACCAGTTGGATCAGGCGCGGCTGAACGCCGACGCAGCGCAGCTTCACCCGCACCGCAGGCTTCATTGCGGACTTCGGCGGCACGTTCAGATTCGGTAGCACCGCGCGGCGCGGCGAAACCGGGGCCTCACCCGGCAAATATGGCGCGACCGATGGGCTCACGATCCATTCCGGCATGACGAGCCCGAGCCGCTTGGCGCGGCCGATCACCGCATTGCGCGTGTAAGCCGTTCCAAACCTTGCGTTAATCTGCCTTCCGATTTCCGCATAAGACATGCCTTTGAGAAAATAGTCGCGAAGCGCGTCGGAGTGCTCCGACGGCCAATGGCCCGGTTCCATGCTGCTGTCCTGTGATGCGTCTCCTCCGATCGCACGACCGGGGCGAAACAGACATTCCGGTATTCCGAAGCACAAGTCAAGCGATAATTCTGATATTCATAATTGCAATAATTCCGAATTTCGGATTACAAGAGCGAGACGATGGGTAATCGAGGGAATCACCATGTTGGACGTTGCAATGATCGAGCGGGGCCTGGAAAAGACAGGCAAGAGCAAGGGCGGCCTCGCGGCGGCCATGGGCGTGCGGCCCGGCGCGGTCTCGGAGATCCTCGGCGGCGAACGCCTGGTGAAGGCCTCGGAAATCATTCCGATCATGGAATATCTCGAGCTCAATCTCGCGCCGATCATGGGCCGCGTCGGTGCCGGCGCCGTGATCGAGCCCGATTACGAGCAGGTCCCCCCGGAGGGTCTCGGCGACGTCGCGCTGCCCTTCCCGATCATGGAAGAGACTGTCGCCTTCGAGATCGTGGGTGATTCGATGCTGCCCAAATACGAGAGCGGCGACGTGATCGTGGTCTACAAGGATCAGCGCCATCCGCTGTCGAGCTTCTACGGCGAGGAGGCCGTGGTCCGGCTCAAGACCGGCGAGCGTTATTTGAAAACGATCGAGCGGGGGAAAAGCCCGTCCGTCGTCAATCTCACCAGCTTCAACGCCAAGCCGATCGTCGGCGTGAAGCTCGATTGGGTGGGTGAGATCTGCCTGTCCATGCCCAAGGGCCAACTCGAGCGGCTGCGCGCCAAGTCGGCGCGCCCCCGCAAGAAGGGCAAGTAGGGCATCGGCACGGCCGCCGATTTCGCTTTTTCGAAATCGGCCTTGACTTGATTCTGTTTTTCGGAAATAATCTGCCGCGCGCCCGCAATGGGGGGCGCGGCAGAGTCGTTTTGATGCAATATTTCGTCGTGATGATCGACTATGGACGGCGGGGCCGCGAGGCGGTCGTCGACCCCGAAATCACAAGGCGTGAGGTCATCTCCCGCATCGCCTCGGGCGAATACCGGAATGTCTCGTTCATACACGAGATCGCCGGGAGTTCGGTCGAGGACGTCACCGAGGCGATCCTGACCGAGGCCGCCCTGCCCCGGATCCCGCCCGAAGACGTCGACCTCCAAGCAATTCACCTCGATCACGCCCGCGATGTGCGCAAGCATGAACGGACGTGACGCAGGCCCGGACATCACACCAGAAGGACGGTCGATCCCGTGGTCTTGCGTGCGGCGAGATCGGCATGCGCCTTGGCGGCGTCCTTCAACGGATAGGTCTGGTGCACCTCGATCTTGACCGCACCGGACTTGACGACGTCGAACAGCTCGTTCGCCATCGCGACCAGATTTTCGCGCTTGGCGGCGTAGGTGAACAATGTCGGCCGCGTGACGTAGAGCGAGCCCTTCTGGGCCAGCAGGCCGAGATTGAGCGGCTCGACCGCGCCGGAGGACTGACCGAACAGCGCGGCGACGCCGAGCGGCGCGAGGCAATCCAGCGATTTCAGGAATGTGTCCTTGCCGACGGAGTCATAAACCACCGGGACCTTCTTGCCGCCCGTGATCTCGTCGACCCGCTTCACGAAATCCTCGCGGGTGTAGATGATGACGTGGTCGCAGCCATGCGCCTTCGCGAGCTTGGCCTTCTCGTCGTTGCTGACGGTGCCGATCACGGTCGCGCCGAGGTGCTTGGCCCACTGGCTCAGGATCAGACCGACGCCACCGGCCGCGGCATGCAGCAGGATTGTATCGCCCGCCTTCACCCGATAGGTCTGCCGGATCAGATATTGCGTGGTGAGACCCTTCAGCATCATCGCCGCCGCGGTCCTGTCGTCGACCCCCTCAGGCAGCTTCAGCAGGCGGTCCGCGGGGATCAGCCGCGCCTCGGAATAGGCGCCGAGCGGCGAGGCGCCATAAGCGACACGGTCGCCCGGCTTTAGATCGGTGACACCGGGCCCGACCTCCTCGACGACACCGGCGGCCTCGCTGCCGAGCCCGCTCGGCAGTTGCGCCGGATACAGGCCGGAGCGGTTGTAGATGTCGACGAAATTGAGGCCGACGGCGGTGTGGCGGATGCGCGCTTCGCCCGGTCCGGGCTTGCCGACGCTGACCTCCTCCCAGACCAGGACTTCCGGACCGCCGGTCTTGTGAAAACGAATGGCATGCGTCATGGGCGTTACTCCCTTATCGTTGGTTGAGGCTCCGAAAACCGGATCGGCCGCAGAAATAGGCATTCAGTCCGCCCGTTACAGTACAGACACGTAACAAGAATGTCACAGCGCGCGACAAACGTCCGCCGTTCCATCTCCGTTCGATAGAGTTGATGACGTGCCTGGAGCGACCGGCGGTAGCTTCCGCGCGGGGTTTGGTTGTCGCCTGCGAAGGAGAGCCGAGATGCCAGCTTATGTACAGCATCATCAGGACATCGAGATCGCGCCTGTGAATTGCCCGGCATGCATGGGGTTCCTGCCGATGTATGTGCGCGAGGTCGAGCCGCATTGGAGCCTTGCCAAGATCGACTTTGTCTATGAATGCGCCGATTGCGGCGCCGAGGTCAGACAGACGATCCGCAAGCCGGAGCTGCTGCGGCACTGATCGCGCGAACGGCGAGCCGCGCAAATATCCGCGCCGACACGTATTTGCGTCGAGCGGAAAAAGCGCCGTCCGTGCGGGTCTGATGCCTCCCAAACGAGGCTTGTTCTTTGCCGGGAACGCAGGCAGAACAAGCCCCAAGCAAGACCTTTGGGAGCGCCCTTTCGTGGCTGATCAGAAGGCCTCGACCTCGATCGAGGCAGTGGAGAGCGGCCTCGCCGCGCAGGGCTACATCGCGAGCCGGCAGATCGCGACCGCCGTCTATTTGTCGCAGCAGATCGAGAAGCCGATCCTCGTCGAGGGCCCCGCGGGCGTCGGCAAGACCGAGCTTGCCAAGGCGATCGCGGCCTGGCGCGGCATGAAGATGATCCGCCTGCAATGCTACGAGGGTCTCGACGAGGCCAAGGCGCTCTACGAGTGGAAATACGCCAAGCAGCTCCTCTATACGCAGATCCTCAAGGACAAGCTCGGCGAAGTCCTCGGCGGCGCGCAGACGCTGCACGCCGCGCTCGACCAGTTGCACGATTTCGGCGACGTGTTCTTCTCCAAGGAATTCGTCGAGCCGCGCCCCTTGCTCCAGGCGCTGGAGCAGCCGGGCGGCTGCGTGCTCCTGATCGACGAGATCGACAAGTCGGACGCCGAATTCGAATCGCTGCTGCTGGAGATCCTGTCCGATTTCCAGGTCACGATCCCCGAGCTCGGCACCGTCTCGGCGATCACGCCGCCGACGGTGATCCTCACCTCCAACAGCGAGCGTGACCTCGGCGACGCCCTGAAGCGGCGCTGCCTGCATCTGCATATCGGCTTCCCCGAGCAGCGGCTCGAGGAGCGCATCGTCGAAAGCCGGGTGCCCGGCATCTCGCAGGCACTGCGCCGGCAGATGGTCGGCTTCATTCACGAGATCCGCTCGCTGGATCTGAAGAAGCTGCCCTCGGTCAGCGAGACCATCGACTGGGCGCGCGTGCTGGTGCTGCTCCAGGCCACGGAGCTCGATACCGAGCTCGTCAAGGACACGCTCAACGTGCTCTTGAAGTACGAAGCCGACATCGAGGCAGCAGCGCCGCAGGTGACGACCTTCATTGCCAAGGCGGCACGGTCCAACGTCTTCGGTTGACGCCGATGCGCGAGAACTTCCATCGCTTCTTTCGGGCAGCACGCGGCGTCGGCGTTCATGTCTCGCCTGCCGAGAGCATCGATGCGATGCGCGCGGTCGCGCAGGTCGGCCTCTCCGATCGAACCATCCTGCGCGACGCGCTGCTTCTGACGCTCGCCAAATCGCAGGACGAGAAGCTCGCGCTCGGCGACTGCTTTGATCTGTTCTTCAGCCAGCCGGAGCCGCGACAGCATCAGACCGAAGCGGGCAGCGAGGAGAACGCCTCGCAGGATCCGGATCAGTCGCCCTCCTCCGGCTCGGCCAGCGAAGCGGGCGAGGGACAGCCTCCCGAGGGCTTGGGCCCGCTCGCACAGATGCTGCTGTCGCAGGACCGCAACACGATCGCAGCGGCGATTGCCAGCGCTTCCGGCGCGGCCTCCCTGTCGGATATCCGCTATTCCACCCAGCGCGGGATCTTTTCCAGCCGCATCCTCGATGCCATGGGCCTCCAGCGCCTGCGCGACGATCTCGACGCGCTGACCGCGACCAACCCGGCACTGGCCGAGCGTCTGCGCGCCGCGCTCGACGCCTTGCGCGAAGCGGTGCGCGACACCGTCTCGCAGGGGCTTGCGCTCTACGCCCGCGAGGAGGCCGAAAATCTCCGCAACGAGATCCTTCGCAATGCGCCGCTCGCCCGCATCGAGCGGCGCCAGGTCGCGGAGATGCGCGCCCTCATCCGCCAGATCGCGCGCCGCCTGCGCGAGCGCTATTCGAAGCCGCGCAAGCGCCAGCGCCGCGGTCATCTCGACGTCCGCCGCACACTCCGCCGCAATGCGGCCTGGGGCGGCGTGCCCTTCCTCACCGCATGGAAGCGCAAGCATCGCGACCGGCCGAAGATCGTGGCGCTCTGCGACGTCTCCGGATCGGTCGCGCAAGTCTCCGATTTCTTCCTGCTCCTGATCCACTCGCTGCACGAGGTGGTCGACGACGTCCGCTCCTTTGCCTTCTCCTCGCACATGATCGAGGTCAGCGAGATCCTGGAAAAGAAATCGCCGGAAGAGGCGATGGCCGAGATCATGTCCAAGGTCGGCTTCGGCTCGTCCGATTACGGCTCTTCGCTGGTCGATTTCGAGAAGGACTTCATGAGCACGCTGACGCCGCAGACCACGGTGATCGTGCTCGGCGATGCCCGCAGCAACAACCTCGACCCGCGTGCCGACATCCTGCGCCGCATCTCCGAACGCTCGAAGCGGCTGGTCTGGCTCAATCCCGAAGGACGGCTCGCCTGGGGCTTTGGCGATTCCGAGATGCCGCGCTACGCGACCTTCTGTACGGTCGTGCGCCAATGCGCCACCGCGCAGCAGCTTGAGCGCGCGGTGTCAGATATCGTGGCGACTTATCAGTAGGTCTTGCTCGCGGCCAGCGTCAGTTCCGCGCAGGCTCCGCCTGGCCGATATTGCACTCCCGGAAGTGATAGGCAATTTCGTCGAGCGCGCGCTGCTCCCATTCCTCGGCTTGCGCGAGCCAGAAAACCCGGCGATCGAAATCGAGCGCGGCGCGCTCCCGGCACAGGGATTCCTGACTGCGAATTTTGACCAGCCTGTTCATGCACTCCACTCCTGCAGCGTGAAGTCATTCCCCGGGGATCACCGTAACAGAATCCTCAACCTTTCGCTTCACGATTTCTGTGCATACTGCGACGCAGAATGGGACAGCAGCGCTTCCCGTGCACCGCGACAACTTGCAGTGCAGCATCAAACGGAATTCATCAATATGTGATCGAAGCTCGGGACGATATTCGCCAACGAGCGATCTTTACTCTTGTGGCGCAATGAAGTGCGGCAATTCGTGAAGAGACGTTCTAAACAGCGCACCGAATTCCCGACTCATTGTCGTCGCATGGTCTTCATGCCGCCCCGCTAACAGAGGCGCGCGAATGGTACTATCGCTTGAGGCAACATGAGCAACGACGTCGACTTCGATCTTTCGCCGGACCAGTGGGAAGCCCTGCGCACACTTCGCAACCCGGTGTCGGGCGGTCGCCTCTCGAAGGCCTATCTTATCGAAAGTCTCGTCAAGTTCGGTCTCGTTGTCGTCAATGACGGCATACCTGTGATGACGCCCACGGGACGCAAGGCGCTCGTGCGCGGATCGTGCCGGCTGCTGGATCTTGCGGCATGAGGTTGCCTTTCGTTTCGGCGTAGGCATAACGGCTGACGGGTCCCGCGGCTTCCTCCCCACGCGACTGTTCAGCGAGATAGGCGGCGGAGTGGTGGGCTCCGCGCCCCCGACACAGCGCTCCTGAAGCGTTGCGTCGCGCCGCCCGGGATAACAGGGCGACCTCCAGGCCGCTTTCCGGAAATACCGCGACAATCTGGCACGGTTGTTGCTCCTTTTTGACGTCCAAGTCGCGTCAAACCGGGGGAATCCACCATGTCGACCATCACCGCGGCGCCCGCCGCCGAGCCGAAGCCGCTCTACACCTCGCTGTTCGTCCAGGTCCTGGCCGCGCTGGTGCTTGGCGTCATCCTGGGCATGGCCGTCCCGGACTTCGCGATCGGGCTCAAGATCCTCAGCGACGCTTTCCTGAAGCTGATCTCGATGATCGTGGCGCCGATCGTGTTCTGCGTCGTCGTGCACGGGATTGCCGGCGCTGGCGACCTCAAGAAGGTCGGGCGGGTCGGCGTCAAGGCGCTGGTCTATTTCGAGATCATGACGACCGTCGCGCTCGTCGTCGGCCTGTTGCTTGCTTACCTCTTCGGGCCCGGCCACGGCATGAACATCGATCCCTCGACGCTGGATGCCAAAGCGCTCAACACCTACGCCGACAACGCCCACAAGCTGTCAGGCGGCGGCATCGGCGCCTTCCTGATGAACGTGATCCCGACCACCTCCTTCGATGCGCTGTCACGCAACGACGTGCTCCAGGTGCTGTTCTTCGCGGTCCTGTTCGGCGTCGGGCTCGCGCTCGTCGGCGGCGAAAAGGGCAAGCTCGTCACCAGCATGATCGATGCCGCCTCCACCGTGCTGTTCCGCGTCATGGGCCTGATTGTCCGCGTTGCCCCGCTCGGCGTGCTCGGCGCGGTCGCCTACACCGTCGGCAAATACGGGGTCGGCTCGCTCAAGCAGCTCGTGTCGCTGGTGATGCTGTTCTACACCTCGGTCGGCATCTTCGTGCTGGGCGTGCTCGGCGGCGTGATGGCGCTCGCCGGACTCAACATCCTCAAATTCCTCGCCTACCTGCGCGAAGAGCTGACCATCGTGCTCGCGACCGCCTCCTCCGATGCCGTGCTGCCGCAGATCATGAAGAAGCTGGAGCGGATGGGCGTGAAGGATTCCGTGGTCGGTCTCGTGATTCCGACCGGCTATTCCTTCAACCTCGACGCCTTCTCGATCTATCTGACGCTCGCCGTCGTCTTCATCGCGCAGGCGACCAACACGCCGCTGTCCTTCGGCGATCTCCTGCTGGTTCTCGGCGTCTCCCTGATCACCTCGAAGGGCGCGCATGGCGTGCCGGGTTCGGCCATCGTGATCCTGGCGGCGACGCTCAATGCGGTGCCGAGCATTCCCGCGATCGGCCTCGTGCTGGTGCTGTCGGTCGACTGGTTCATCGGCATGGCCCGCGCGCTCGGCAACCTCGTCGGCAACTGCGTCGCGACGGTCGTGGTCGCGGCCTGGGAAGGCGATCTCGACCGCGCCAAGGCGGCCAAGGTGCTGGAGGGCGGTGAGCTGGTGGACGTGACGGCGGGATAGCGCCCCGCTGGATCAGTCATTCCATTGCAGGAGCGGCGTTCCATACGCCCTCCTCCAGACCGACAGGAAGCGCGGAAACCAGGAATGGGCCACGGCGCCCTTGTAGGCCCAGGTGCGATACTTCAGCCCCTGTTCCGAGATCAGCTCCTGATATCCGCCGTGCACTTCGGTCGCGGTGCGAATGTCCTTCAATATCCCTTGCGCGCAGGCCCGGTAGTGATCACCGCCGGAGACCTCGTCGTAGTCGAGCATCCGGTCCGCGAACTCGACGTTGAACGTCGGCCAGGACGAGCGCCCCTGATAGGCGGGAGCCGCAATCTTGTGGATCATCTTGTTCCGCGGATTATCCGCGGACACCAGGAAGTGGAACGTAGAGGGTATGCGAAAGCGCGGCTCCGCGATGATCAGATCCGCCGTCGCCGCGAACAGCGCCCGCTCGCTCGCATCGTTCATATCCCAGAAGCCGCGATGCACGCTGACGAAATCCAGCGCGACCGAGGACGCCGGCGGGCCCTTCGGACCATCCAGAGAATGCTTGATGTAGCCGTCTTTGCCGAACAGACGGAGCAGGTCCTTCTTGTACTGCGCAAGGCCGCGTCCGAGCAGCCGCTTCAGCTCGTTCTCGTCCACGATTCCGAACTGCACGCTCCACAGGAAGGTTGTGTAGACGCAGGCATTGGTGACAAAGCGCCTGCGTTCCGCACGGGTATCCGTTGCAGCGGAGCGAGGGCCACGGGCATCGCACAGCAAATACCTGGTGCCGTCATCGTCGAACGGCTCGAGCTCGCTTGCGAGCTGCAGGACCGCACGCTTCAGGTCGCCGCCATATTCGGCCAGCAGCAGCCGGCCGGCATGCGCGCATTGTGCCATCGCCAGATAGGACGGCGCCCTCTGATCGGCCGAGATCATCTGCTGCAGGCCGGCCAGAATGCCGAGCAGCGTATCCGACGGGCGCGAAAAATAGTTCACGCCGAGGTACCGACCGCGTCCCGCCGGGACGATGGTGGTCGTGACGACATCGGCGCGAACCGCCTCGAGCAACAGACGGATGCTCTTGTCGAGCAGCCGGGCCCGCCGCACCGCGTCCTGCGCATCCATGATGGTCTCGGGGTCGAGGACATCAGGATAGAACCAGGCGAAGTCACGGGGATAATAGGCGGATGCGTGCGGCGCGCCCGTGACGAGGAAGGCCTCGGTCACCGAAAAGGCGCTGTCCATCGAGTGCCGGTAAAGGTCCTCGATGGCCGACAACGAATGGTGCGACCTTCTCAGGAATCGATCACCGAGAAAATTGACCGCCTGGAGGGCGTTGGCGAAAAAGGTTGCGGCCACGCCTTGGTAAAATCGGTTTCCGCGATCTGAGGGCAACGAGATATCGCTATTCATATGTGGCTAGGGTAACTTCGACGGTGCGGCCACCACCCAAAGCATGGCTGATTCGTATTTCGTCCAGATGACGCACCGGCTTCCAGCGGGGCTCCTTCAGCCTACCCTTCCCGGGGCCTGAAATTCTCGATCACCCGCAGCAGCACCCGCGCACCGGCGTCGGCATCGGCGAGCTCCACATGCTCGTCCGGGTGGTGGCTGATGCCGCCGCGGCAGCGGACGAAGACCATGCCGACATCGGCGATGTCGATCATGGCCATGCCGTCATGCCCTGCTCCGCTCGGCAGCTCGAACACGGAGAACCCCTCCGCTCCGATCGCCTGCGCGATCTGCTCCTTGAGCCACGGCGCGCAAGGCGCGGTGCGGTTCTCGTGGGTGACGTCGAGCTGGAGGGCCAAGTGCCGGCGCTTGGCGATCGCCTCGATCTGGCGGACGACGTCAGCCACCGCGCGCTTGCGGTGCATATCGGTCGGCGCGCGCATGTCGATGGTGAAGGACACCTCGCCCGGAATGACATTGGTCGCGCCGGGCCTCGCCTGGATGTAGCCGACGGTGCCGACCAGCCCACTCTCGTCGGTGCGGCAAAATTGTTCGATCGCCCCGATGCATTCGGCCGCGCCCGCGAGCGCGTCGCGCCGAAGCGCCATCGGCACCGTACCGGCGTGCCCTGCCATGCCGGTCAGCCGCGCGGCAAGGCGCGTGGCACCGGCGATCGCGGTGACGACACCGACAGGCAGGTCCTGCGCTTCCAGCACCGGCCCCTGCTCGATGTGCAATTCGAGATAGGCAAGCAGCTCGCGTCGCGCCCGCGCGGCCGCTCCGATATGATCGGGATCGAGGCCGAACTGCACGAGCGCATCGCGCATCGACACACCGTCGCGGTCGCGCACATTCAAGACACTCTCGTCAAAGGTGCCGGCCACCGCACGGCTGCCGAGCAAGGTCGAAGCGAAGCGCACGCCCTCCTCGTCGGCAAAGCCGACGATCTCGATCGCGAACGGCAGGCGCTTGCCACGGCGATTGAGATCGGCAACGCAGGCAATGGCCGTGATCACGCCCAACGGCCCGTCCCATTTGCCGGCATCGCGTACGGTGTCGTAGTGCGAGCCGAGCATCAGGCAGGGCGCGCCGGGCCGCTCGCCTTCGTAGCGGCCGCAGACATTGCCGATTGCGTCAAGACGCGCGCTCATGCCGGCATCGCGCATCCAGCTCAGCAGGAGGTCCGCCGCCTTGCGCAACTCCTTGGTGAGATAGATGCGGGTGAGGTTGTCGCCTGCTTCCGAGATCGCAGCCAGATCGTTGATCCCTCGCACGATCTCTTCGCCGAGCGATGCATTTTGAACGGCGTTGACGGCACTCATCTCGACGAGCTTTCTCTTCTCTGGACCGCGGCAGCGGCTGTCTGGCGACCATCGGTACACGTTCGGCGGCCAGTCACGCACCGGCGCCCGTCCCAACCTGCGCGTGGTTAGCATGAATGCGCGTACGCGGCAGGCTGCGTCACGCCGGTCATGCACAGGCGCACCAATAGTTTCACCTTTATCAGGACCCGAACGGCCCGCATAATCAATATTTTCAATCGGTTATCCGGAAGGTACCGTCAATGAACCCAGCCGGCTGGTGGAGATGTTCCACGGCGAATTCGTGTATGAAGGACGGGCCAGCGAAGCTGGTCATGCGACGATCGGCCGGCGCATGGCGGGGCACTGACGGCGGAGGATCGATGGCCAACGCATCCGAGCGTGACGAGCATTTTCTGCGTTTGTCCTTCGCGGTCGCCCGCCGCTCCCTCACCCATGGCAACCACCCGTTCGGCTGCATCGTCGTCGATGCGGACGGCAAGGTGCTGATCGAGACCGAGAACGGCTACATGCCGGATCATGACGGCACCGCGCATGCCGAACGTCTCGCGGCCACCCAGGCCTGCCGCACACTCGGCCGCGAAGTGCTGGCGACAGCGACGCTCTATTCCTCGGCAGAGCCCTGCGCGATGTGCGCCGGCGCGATCTACTGGGCCGGCATCGGCCGCGTCGTCTACGGCCTCAGCGAGCATCGCCTGCGCGGCGTCACCGGCAACCATCCGGAGAACCCGACCCTCGACCTGCCGTGCCGCGAGGTCTTTGCCAGCGGCCAGCGGCTGACCGAAGTCGTTGGTCCGCTGCTCGAGGACGAAGCCGCAGCGCTGCACGATGGCGTGTGGACGAAGTAGACACAAACTCCGATCAGTAGGGTGCCGATCAGAACTTCACGGTGATGCCGGAGTAGAGCGAGGACTCGGTGCACGATCCCGTGCTCACCGTCCGGCCACCGACCGCCGTGGTACAGCCGACGGCAAGGTTGTGATCGAGACCGAACTTGTTCTGCCAGTAGCGGTAAGCCACCCAGACGTCCACGAAGTGCGAATACTTGTCACCCCAGGCGGCCTTCGAGGCATCGAAGGTCAGGCGGATGGGCTCCGAATTCAACTCGACCGCCGTGTTGTAGACGCCGTTCGCCGGGCTGTAGGGAAGCGGTTCGGTGTCGGTGCCCTTCTTGCCGTACCAGCCGGCGCGGCCGCTGATCGAGAAATATTGCATGTTCGGCGGCAGGAAGCCGAGATCCATGTAGTAATTGACCTCGACCGCCCAGGTCGGCTTGAACGAGGTGTTGCCGTCTGCAAGACAGGTCACGCCGGGAACGCCGGCACCGAACAGTCCGCACTGGCTGAACGAGTTGTGGTTGGCGAACTCCCAGTACACCAGCGGCGCGACGTTGATGTAGCCCTTGTAGGGCAGATCGAACGCAAACTGCAGACCGCCGACGACGTCGCGCTTGGCGGCACCGAAATATCTGTTTTCGGTATTGGCATCCATGCCAACCTCGAACGAGATGTTGTGAAGCGGCCCCGCGGTGAAGGCCTTGGTGTCGAAGAGCTCATTCCAACCGAACGTCGAGCGGAACAGTCCGTAGATCTCCGTTGCACCGGCGCAAATTGCCGGCGCGCCGAAGATCGTGCCCGCGTTGGTGCAGGGCCCGGACGGGTCATTGTGATCGGACTTGAACATCGAGATGGTGAAGAAGTTCGTGCCGTATGCCCAGAGATCGAAATGCGTGAACGAGTAGACCTGCTTGGTGGTCTTGCTGTCGATCGACCCATCCGGCCGGAACGACCATGCACCGGGCTGCGAGGCGTTGAAGATGTAGGAGAAGGTGACGCGGTTATCGATCACCAGGAAGAACGGGAGATCCGCCGCCTTCTTGGCAGCCTTGACCGGCAGATCCGCCGCGAAAGCCAAGCCACCGGTGGCGAGCGTAGCAAGTGACAGCGCCGCTGCTGCAATTGCCCTGAAACGAAACGACATCCTGAATACCCCCAAGTGTGGACACGTCAATGAACGCCCTTGGGTGCGAGACTTGCGCCGATCTCCCGGAGGGAGAAGCCTCAACTTTTTTCAAGGAATGCCGCTTGTTTCGGCAAGGGGCGGCGCCTCTTCGTAGGATTTAGCAGGCTTTCTGCAGCCGGCATGCGGCCGGCGACGCCGGCTGTTGCCGGATATTCCCGTTTGATTTCGCTCTTCTTTCATGCCGAGCGGATATTGCAGGCGCGATGGTCGGGAGCCAATGTTGCGTCGATCCGCATTGCATAAGCGCGATGGCGCAACTTTGCTCACTGCGACGTCAGGTCTGCATAGCGGGTTCCGATTTGGCTTGGACCGTCACAAATCTGCAACAGGCGCCGGCGACAGCCAAGCCGGCATGGCCGAGCGTGGGCGTTTGAGCAGGGGGGCTTCGTCTCGGCCGGCGCGGGCGCACCGACACAAGGTGCCTGCCACAGCGTTGAGCAAGGGATGACGCATTTTCACACCTTACGCCGGGGCTCAAACTGGCCCACTATCGCGGCATTTCACCATGCAAGCGCATCAGCGAATGTTGGATTCGACACCTGACGACCTGAATTCCGGCGAGCCCCCGCTGCTGCGGACGATCGGACTCACCAAACGCTATGGCGATTTCCTCGCCAACGATTCCATCGACCTCGATATTTGGCCCGGCGAAATCCACGCGCTGCTCGGCGAGAACGGTGCCGGCAAGTCGACGCTGGTCAAGGCGATCTACGGGCTGATCCAGCCCAGCGCCGGCGAGATTCGCTGGCAGGGCCAACAGGTCGTGCTGTCCGGTCCCTCCGAAGCCCGCAGCCGCGGCATCGGCATGGTGTTCCAGCACTTCTCGCTGTTCGACAATCTCACCGTCGCCGAGAACGTCGCTCTCGGCCTCGATGGACGAGAATCCTTCAGGGACATGTCGGCGCGACTGGAGCAGGTGTCGAAGACTTACGGCCTTCCGCTCGATCCCAAACGCGAGGTCTGGCAATTGTCGGTCGGCGAGCGCCAGCGCATCGAGATCGTCCGCGCGCTGATGCAGGATCCGAAATTCCTGATCCTGGACGAGCCCACCGCCGTCCTGACGCCGCAGGAAGCCGATCAACTGTTCGTCGTGCTGGAGCGGCTCAAGGCCGAAGGCCGCGCCATCCTCTACATCAGCCACAAGCTCGAGGAGGTGAAGCGGCTCTGCGACACCGCCACGATCCTGCGCGGCGGCAGGAAGGTCGAGACCTGCGATCCCCGGCGCGAGACCGCGGCCTCGCTCGCCCGCATGATGGTCGGCGGCGAGATCAAGCAAGTGAAGGCGGCATCCGGCCGGAAGACCACCGTTCCGCGGCTCGTCGTCAACGATCTTTCGCTCGCACCAGGCGAAGCGCACGGCGTACGGCTCGAGCACATCTCGTTCGAGCTGAAGGGCGGCGAGATCCTCGGCATCGCGGGCGTCGCCGGCAACGGCCAGGACGAACTGTTCGCCGCGCTGTCCGGCGAGCGCCTGTCGAAGGACCCGGGCACGGTGGTGATCGAAGGCATTGCCGCCGGCCATCTCTCCATCACGCAGCGGCGCAAGCTGGGTGCTGCGTTCGTTCCCGAGGAGCGGCTCGGTCATGGCACCGCACCGCGCATGAAGCTCTCGGAGAACGCGCTGCTCACCGGACACGCCGCCAGCGGCATGGTCCATCGCGGCTTCATCAATACGGCGGCCACGCTGAAGACCGTCGACCGTGCGACCGAGACGTTCGACGTCCGCAAGGCCAAGCGCGATCCGGAAGCCGCATCCCTCTCCGGCGGCAATTTGCAGAAGTTCATCGTGGGACGCGAGATCCTGCGCAACCCCGCGGTGCTGGTGGTGAGCCAGCCGACCTGGGGCGTCGATGCCGGCGCCGCCGCCGTCATTCGCCAGGCGCTGCTTGATCTGGCAACCGCGGGCGCCGCCGTTCTCGTGACCAGCCAGGATCTCGACGAGCTCGCTGAGATCGCCGACCGCATCGCCGTGATGTTCCACGGCAAGCTGTCAGCACCGCTCGCGACCCGCGAGGCGACGCGCGAAAAGCTCGGCCTTCTCATGGGCGGCAGCAGCCTCGAGCCAAGGGAGGCCGCGCATGCAATTGGTGCTTGAGAAGCGCGCCGAACGCTCGGGCACGATCGCGCTGGTCTCGCCGCTGATCGCGATCGGCCTGACGGTCGTCACCATGGTCATCCTGTTCGTGATCCTCGGCAAGAATCCGCTGCTCGCCTTGCACGCCTATTTCATTGCGCCCTTGACCGACGGCTACTCGCTCCAGGAGATCGCGGTGAAGGCGACGCCGCTGGTGATGATCGCGATCGGGCTGTCGCTCTGCTATCTCGCCAATGCCTGGAACATCGGCGCAGAGGGTCAATTCCTGATCGGCGCAGTTGCCGGAAGCTGGATCGCGGTGAAGACGCAAGGCACCGATGCCGGCGCCTGGGTGCTGCCGGCGATGCTCGTGCTCGCAGCCGCCGCGGGCGCGCTCTATGCGCTGATCCCGGCGATCTGCAAGGTGAAGTTCGGCGCCAGCGAGATCCTGACCAGCCTGATGCTGGTCTATGTCGCCGACCTCTTTCTCGACTATCTCGTGCGCGGGCCCTGGCGCGACCCCAACGGCTTCAACTTCCCGACCACGGCCGAGTTCGATCCGGTGGCGACTGTCCCGTTGCTGATCGAGGGCGGGCGGCTGCATCTCGGCTCGATCATTGCGCTTCTTGTCGTCGCGGCGGCCGCAATCCTGCTCGGGCGAACCATCAAGGGTTTCGAGATCCGCGTCGTGGGCGCAGCCCCCCGTGCCGCGCGGTTCGGCGGCTTCAACGCCAATCAGCTGATCATCCTGACCTTCGCGGTATCAGGCGCGCTCGCAGGTCTCGCCGGCATCATCGAGGTGGCAGGTCCGGTCGGACATCTCCAGCCTGGCATCTCCCCGGGCTACGGTTTTACTGCGATCATCGTCGCCTTCCTCGGCCGGCTGAATCCGCTTGGAATATTAATTGCAGGCCTGTTCCTTGCACTGACCTTTATCGGCGGCGAGCAGGCGCAGATCGCGATGAAGATTCCATTGGATGTCACCAAGGTCTTTCAGGGCATTCTGCTGTTCTACGTGCTCGCCTGCGATTCCCTGATCCTCTACCGCTTCAAGTTGAGCTTCCCGAACCGTCAGGTGGCCCGTGGAACTCATTGAAGCCATCATCCTCTCGGTGCTCGCCGCGTCAACGCCGCTGCTGATCGCCGCGACCGGAGAGCTCGTGACCGAGCGCTCCGGCGTGCTCAATCTCGGCGTCGAGGGCATGATGATCGTTGGCGCGGCCTGCGGCTTTGCCGGCGCATGGCTCACCGGATCGATCTTCATTGGCGCGCTGTTCGGCATCATCGCGGGAACGATGATGTCGCTGATCTTCGCATTGATGGCCCTCGGGCTCGCCGTCAACCAGGTCGCGACGGGTCTTGCGCTCACCATCCTCGGCGTCGGGCTGTCCGGGCTGATCGGCGCCGGCTTCGTCGGCGAGCGCATCACGCCGGCAGTCCATCTCGCCATTCCGGGCCTCACCGACATCCCGCTGGTCGGGCGCGTGCTGTTCGGCGAGGACGGCTTCGTCTACTTCTCGATTGCACTCGTCGTCGGCGTCTGGTGGTTCCTGTACCGCACGCGGGCGGGATTGATCCTGCGCGCCTGCGGCGACAACCACGCCTCTGCGCACGCCCTCGGCTATCCCGTGCTGCGCATCCGCACCTTCGCCGTGATGTTTGGCGGTGCCTGCGCAGGCCTTGCCGGCGCTTATCTGCCGCTCGCCTATACGCCGTTCTTCATACCCGGCATGACCGTGGGCCGCGGCTGGATCGCACTGGCGCTGGTGGTGTTCTCGTCCTGGCGGCCGGGCCGGCTCGTGGTCGGCGCCTATCTCTTCGGGGCAGTGACGATCCTGCAATTGCACGCGCAGGGCTGGGGCATCGGCATTCCCTCGCAATTCATGTCGGCGCTGCCTTATCTTGCGACCGTCATCGTGCTGGTCCTGCTCTCCCGCGCGCGCAGCGGCGGCTCGACCGCCCCGGCCGCGCTCGGCACCGTGTTCGTACCTGACCGCTGAATTTCATTTCCGCGGCGCGCGCGATGGGGCGCGCGCGTTGCGCATCGTGGCTTTCCCCTGATGTTTGGAGATCGATGATGAGGAAATCCCTTCTTGCGCTGGCTGCCGGGCTCTTGCTGGCCGGAAGCGTCAGTGCAGCCTCCGCCGCCGACAAGCTCAAGGTCGGCTTCATCTATCTGGGTCCGATCGGAGATTTGGGCTGGACCTATCAGCACGATCTCGCCCGGCAGGCGCTGGTCAAGGAGCTGGGCGACCAGATCGAGACCACCTATCTGGAGAACGTGCCTGAAGGCCCCGACGCCGAGCGCTCCATCGAGCAGCTCGTCCGCGCCGGCAACAAGCTGATCTTCACGACGTCGTTCGGCTACATGGATCCAACGCTGAAGGTCGCGAAAAAATATCCGAACGTGCATTTCGAGCACGCCACCGGCTACAAGCGCAACCCGAACATGTCGACCTATTCGGCCAGATGGTGGCAGGGCCGCTACATCCAGGGCTTGATCGCGGCCAGGATGACGAAGTCGGGCGTGCTCGGCTATATCGGCTCGTTCCCGATTCCGGAGGTCGTCTCCGGCATCAACGCGACGATGCTGGCGGCGCAGACCATCAAACCTGACATCAAGGTCAAGATCATCTGGGCCAACACCTGGTTCGACCCGGGCAAGGAGGCCGACGCCGCCAAGGCGCTGATCGACCAGGGCGCCGACGTGATCATGCAGCACACCGATTCGCCCGCCGCGATGCAGATCGCCAGCGAACGCGGCAAGCTCGCCTTCGGCCAGGACTCCGAGATGATCAAGTTCGGGCCCAAGACCCAGCTGACCTCGATCCTCGACACCTGGGGCCCCTACTACATCGAGCGGGTCAAGGCCGAGCTTGCCGGCACCTGGAAGTCCCAGGACAGCTGGGGCGGCCTCGACAGTCACATGTTCGCGATGGCGCCCTATACCAACATGCCTGACGACGTGAAAAAATTGGCTGAGGATGCCCAAGCCGCGATCACTGCAGGCAAGCTGCATCCGTTCAAATGCCCGATCGTTGGGCAGGACGGCAAGCCGGTGGAGTGCAAGGGCGGCGATCACCTCGACGACGGCCAGATCCTCGGCATGAATTTCTACGTCAAGGGCATCGACGACAAGCTGCCGGGCAAGTAGCACGCTTCTTGCTTAGGCTAGATCACCTGCTCCTCCCGGAGGAGGTTCGGAGGGGGTGGCCAGAAGCACCCGGCACTTGTGGTCGCCCCCTCTTTCTATCCTGCCTTGGCATTATCCGGCCCGCATGGCCTGCGCCGCCGAACTGTGGCGGCTGATGAGGTCTGCCACGTCGAGGCCCGGGATCGCACCGTCGATCACGGCCCATTTTCCCGCCACCATCACCCGGTCGGCCCGATGCGCTCCGCACAGCACCAATGCGGCCAAGGGGTCGCCATGACCGGAGAAGCGCAATTCGTCGAGCCTGAACAGCCCGAGGTCCGCAGCCTTGCCGACGGCGATCTCGCCGAGTTCCGGCCGGCCGACGCACGCCGCCGACCCCTTGGTCGCCCAGCGCAGCGCATCCTTGTGGCTGACCTTGGCCACCCCGTAACGCGCCCGCTGCAGCAGGAAGGCGGCGCGGACCTCCTGCATCAGGTTGGAGCCGTCGTTCGAGGCTGAGCCGTCGACACCGATCCCGATCCCGACGCCGGACTCCTCCATCTCGCAGACAGGACAGCAGCCGGACGCCAGCAGCTGGTTGCTGCACGCGCAATGGCTGATGGTCGTCTTCGCCTTGCCGAGCCGCTTCATCTCATCGGCGTTGAAAAATATGCCGTGGGCGAGCCAGGTCCGCGCATTGAGCCAGCCGCATTGCTCGAGATAGTCGAGCGGACGGCAGCCATACATCTGCTGGCAGAATCTGTTTTCGTCCTCTGTTTCGGCGAGATGGGTGTGCAGGCGCACGTCGAGCTTATCAGCGAGATCGGAGGTGGCGCGCATCAGCGACGTCGTCACCGAGAACGGCGAGCACGGCGCCAGCGCGATCTGCACCATCGCGTCCAGGCCGCGCTGGTGGTGCTTGGCAACCACGCGCGCGCTGTCTGCGAGAATCGTGTCCTCGTCCTGCACCACGCTGTCAGGCGGCAGGCCGCCGTCGCGCTGCGACAGGTTCATCGAGCCGCGCGTCAGCAGCACCCGCACGCCGAGACGCTTCGCCACGGCGACCTCGATATCGACGGCATCTTCGAGGCCCGCGGGGAAGACGTAGTGATGATCGGTCGTGGTGGTGCAGCCCGACAGCAGCAGCTCGGACATCGCCACGGTGACGCCGAGCTCGAGCGCCTCGGGCGTCAGCCTCGCCCACACCGGGTAAAGCGCCTGGAGCCAGGGGAACAGCTCCCGATCCATCGCCGCCGGCAGCGCCCGGGTCAGCGTCTGGTAAAAATGATGATGGGTGTTGATCAGGCCCGGCAGCACGACATGTTCGCTCGCATCGAACACCACGACATCAGCGGTCGCTGGCGCGGCGCCAGCCGGCACGAGCTCGACGATGCGGCCGTCCTTTACCACGATCCCGCGCTCGGCACCGTCGGCGAGGATGGCCAGCGGATCCCTGATCCAGATCGGCTTTGCGTCGCTCATGATCCCGCTTCTCCTTTACATCCGCTGACAGGCCAGCCAGGTAAACGCTGGCCCAGCCACCTTCGCGCCAGGACTTGTTTTATTGCGACTTGTTTGTTGCCACTTGGCTCCGGTCTTGCAAGACTCATCGGCACGATTCACCGGCGGAAGCTTTGGCGCAGCCATGGATTTGAACACCATCACGACGGTCGCCCATCCGCAAACGCGCGCGCAGCTGCCCGCCTGGACGGCAGGCGACGCCTGGCTTGCGGGCGGCACGTGGTTGTTCTCGGAGCCGCAGGTGCATCTGAAGCGGCTGATCGATCTGACCGACCTGAAATGGCCGGCGCTGACGATCACGGACAGCCATCTCTCCATCGCCGCCACGTGCACGGTCGCGCAGCTCGACGGACTTGCCTGCCCGTCCGATTGGCTCGCCGCGCCGCTGATCAACCAGTGCTGCCGCGCCTTCCTTGCGTCGTTCAAGATCTGGAAGACCGCGACCGTCGGCGGCAATCTCTGCATGTCGCTGCCGGCGGGACCGATGATCTCCCTTACTGCAGCGCTGGGCGGCGTCTGCACCATCTGGAAGGCTGGCGGCGGCGAGCAGAGGATTCCTGTCGTCGACTTCGTCACCGGCAACCAGCGAAATCGCCTGACACCGGGCGACCTGCTTCGCCAGATCGATATTGGGATTGCCGCGCTGAAACGCCGCACGGCATATCGCCAGATCTCGCTGGCGCCGGTCGGCCGCTCGGCGGCGCTCCTGATCGGCAGCCTCGATGCCGACGGCACGCTGACGCTCACGGTCACCGCGTCGACGGTGCGGCCGATCCAGCTGTCCTTTCGCCGGGCCCCGGACGCGAGCGCGCTGGGCGACGCGATCGCCCAGCAGATCACGGACGATCTGTACCACACCGACATCCACGGCCGGCCGCTCTGGCGCAAGCACATGACATTGCGGCTCGCCGAAGAGGTTCGCCGCGAGCTGCTGGGGGCAATGCCGTCATGAGCTTCGAGGTCAACGGCAAACCGTTTGCGCAGGAGCCGCGCGCCGGCCAGTGCCTGCGCACGTTCCTGCGCGAGCTCGGCCATTTCGGCGTGAAGAAGGGCTGCGACGCCGGTGACTGCGGCGCCTGCACCGTGCTGCTCGACGGGGAGCCGGTGCACAGCTGCCTGATCCCGGCGTTCCGCGCCGAGGGACGCAGTGTGACCACGATCGAAGGCCTCGGCGGAGACCACGGCACGCATCCGATGCAGCAGGCCTTCCTCGATGCGCAGGGCTTTCAATGCGGCTTCTGCACCGCCGGCATGATCCTGACCTGCGCCTCGCTGAACCAGGCGCAGCGGACCGATCTCGGCGCGGCGCTGAAGGGCAATATCTGCCGCTGCACCGGCTATCGCGCGATCGAGGATGCATTGCTCGGCAAGACCAATGTCGAGGCGAGCGTCGAGGCCGGAGCCGCGTTTGGCCGCAGCCTGCCGGCGCCCGCAGGCCCCGACATCGTGCGCGGCGACGCGCGCTACACCTTCGACACCGCCATCGACGGCCTGCTTCACGTCAAGCTGGTGCGTTCGCCTCATGCCCACGCCAGGATCGTCGCAATCGACAAGTCGGAAGCGCTGAAGGTTCCCGGCGTACACGCGGTGCTGACACATGAAGACGCACCTTCGATGCTGATCTCGACCGCGCGGCACGAGATGGACTGGATGGACCCCGAGGACACCCGCGTTCTCGACGACGTCGTCCGCTTCATTGGCCAAAGGGTTGCCGCCATCGTTGCCGAAAGCGAAACCGCCGCCGAGGAGGCCTGCCGCCGGCTGAAGCTCGATTATGAGATTTTGCCTGCGCTGATCGATCCGGAGCAGGCGATGGCGCCCGGTGCGCCCGTCATTCATCCCGACCGCACCACCGCGAACCGCATCGCCGACGCTCAGCGCAACCTCGCTGCGGAGACGCATGGCGAGTTCGGCAACGTCGCGGCGGCGCTCGCGATAGCTGCCGTCACCTTCGAGGGCACCTTCCACAGTCATCGCGTGCAGCACGCGGCACTGGAGACCCATGGCGGCCTCGCCTGGCTCGATGCCTCGGGCGTGCTCAATGTCCGCACCTCGACCCAGGTGCCGTTCCTGACCCGGCGCGCGCTGTCCGACATCTTCAAGCTTCCTCCCGACAAGGTCCGCGTGTTCTGCGAGCGCGTCGGCGGCGGCTTTGGCGGCAAGCAGGAGATGTTCGTCGAGGACATTCTGGCGCTCGCTGCGCTCAAGACGGGACGTCCGGTGAAGCTGGAGCTCACCCGCGAGGAGCAGTTCATCGCGACCTCGACGCGGCACCCGATGCGGGTCCACATCAAGGCCGGAGCGGATGCCGGCGGCAAGCTCACCGCGCTCAAGCTCGACGTGCTCTCCAACACCGGCGCTTACGGCAATCACGCCGGCCCGGTGATGTTCCATTCGCTGTCGGAGTCCATCGCGGTCTACAATTGCCCGAACAAGCGGGTCGACGGTCATGCCGTCTACACCAACACGGTGCCGGCGGGCGCGTTTCGCGGCTATGGCCTGCCGCAGACGCTGATCGCGATCGAGGCCGCGATCGACGAGCTCGGCCAGCAGCTCGGCATCGACCCCTACGAGATGCGCCGGCGCAACATCGTCAGGAACGGCGATCCCATGCTGTCGCCGCCGCCGTCCGAATTTCACGACGTGCTCTACGGCTCCTACGGGCTCGACCAGTGCCTCGACCTCGTCGAGCGCGCGATGCAGGCCGACGGCCCGCAGCCGGACCTGTCGCCGGACTGGATGATCGGTGACGGCGTCGCGCTGACCATGATCGACACCGCGCCGCCGGCGGGCCACCTCGCCGACGCGACGATTACGCTCAACGATGACGGCGGTTTCGATCTCACCGTCGGCACCGCCGAATTCGGCAACGGCACCAGCACCGTGCACCGGCAGATCGCCGCGACCACACTCGCGACCACCGTCGACAGAATCCGACTGCGCCAGTCCGACACCGCCCATGGAGGCCACGACACCGGCGCCTATGGCAGCGCCGGCATGTTCGTCGCCGGCAAGGCGACCCATGCGGCTTCTCTGCAGCTCGCGACCGAATTGAAGGCGGCCGCCGCCGGCGCGTGGCTGTGTGACGTCGGGAGCTGCGTGCTCGAGGACAACGCCATCGTCAGCGGCGTCCGGCGCATGCCTTTTGCGGAGCTGGTGAAGCTCGCGCGCGAGCGCGGGCAGCCGTTCGCAGGCAGCGGCAATTCCGAGGGAACACCGCGTTCGGTCGGCTTCAACGTCCAGGGTTTTCGTATCGCCGTGAACAAGGCCACCGGCGAGCTCAGGATTCTCAGGAGCGTGCACGCCGCGGACGCCGGAGTGGTCGCCAATCCCATGCAGTGCCGCGGTCAGGTCGAAGGCGGCGTGGCGCAGGCGCTCGGCGCCGCGCTCTACGAGGAGATGGTGATCGACGCCGAGGGGCGCGTCACCAACCCGAAATTCCGCGACTACCACCTGCCCTCCTTCGCGGACGTGCCCCGCACCGAGGTGTTCTTCGCCGAGACGTCCGACACGATCGGACCGTTAGGGGCGAAGTCGATGAGCGAAAGTCCGTACAATCCGGTCGCGGCCGCACTCGGCAACGCCATCGCGAATGCCACCGGCATCCGCTTCACCGCGCCGCCCTTCAAGCCGGACCGGCTGTTTCCGGCGCTGCACGCGAAGTTCGGCAACTCCACTGGGACGCGATAGCTCGACCACGGCGACGCTGTTCTCCCTCGCCCCGCTTGCGGGGAGAGGGTTGGGGTGAGGGGGAGTCTCCGCAAGGACGGTGACAGTTGGACGCGTCGAGAGTCCCCCTCACCCGAATTCGATCTACGATCGAATTCGACCTCTCCCCGCAAGCGGGGCGAGGTGAAGAGCGCGCCTTGCATTCAGCTGCCGCGATAGGTCGAATAGCTCCAGGGCGTGACCAACAGCGGCACGTGATAGTGCCCCTCTGGCTCGCTGACGGCGAAGCGCAGCGGGATCTCGTCGAGGAACGGCGGATCCGACAGCGGTACGTTGCGCTCGGCGTAGTATCTGGCAACGCTGAATTTGAGCTCATAGCGGCCGATCGGCAGCGGGCGACCGCCGATCAACGGCTGATCGGTGCGACCGTCCGCATTGGTCACCGCGCGCGCGATCACACGGCTCTCGCCGAGGCTTGCGAGCTCCACGAGCTCGACCGGGATGCCGGACGCGGGCTTGCCGGCGTGGTTGTCCAGCACATGGGTCGAGAGCCGGCCGTGCACCTTCAGCCTGTCGTCGGCCATGACGAGCTGATCCAGCCGCAGCGCGGAGATCCGGCCGATCTCCTCGATCGCGCGCCGCGTCTCGGTCTTGGCGATATTGCGTAACCGCCTCTCGAAGTCGCGCAGCACGGAATCCCGGGTGTGGCGGCGCACGCAGACGATATAGGGGAAGCCGAACTTGTCCCGATAGGCGCTGTTGACGCGCTCGAACGCCGCGTATTCGGCATCCGACAACCTATCGAGGCCGGCGCTGTTCTGCTCGTCGGTCGATTCCACTGTCAGCCCCGCCGCGCGCTGGGTCTTGCTGGCGAGATCCGGATGCGCCCGGATCAACGCCAATTGCACGTCGGGCTCGGCGCTCTGGATCGCCGCCATCAGCGCCGTGTGCAACTGATTGATGCCGGCAAACGGTCGCTTGTCGGCGAGCTGCTCGGCGATCCACGGCGAATATTCGACGACATTGGCGAGCGCCGCGACGAAGTCGGCCTTGCTTGCGGCATTGAGGTCGGACAGCGATATCTGCGACATCGTCCTCAACCGATCTCGAACGCAGTGGCCGCGAGATGCGCATGCTTGTCGTGCCAGTGCTGGGCGATCTGCAATCGCGTCGGCACCCAGACGCGTTCGTGCTTGCCGATATAATCGAGGAAGCGCATCAGCCCCGCAGCGCGTCCGGGCCGGCCTGCGAGGCGGCAATGAAGGCCAACCGACATCATCTTCGGCGCAGTTTCGCCTTCCGCATAGAGCACGTCGAAGGCGTCCTTCAGATAGGTGAAGAACTGCTCGCCCTCGGCAAAGCCTTGCGGGTTGATGAAGCGCATGTCGTTGGCGTCTAGCGTATAGGGAATGACGAGCTGCTTGCCGCCCGCGCTCTTGACCCAATAGGGCAGATCGTCGGCATAGGAGTCGCAGAGATAGAGGAAGCCGCCCTCCTCCATCAGCAGACGGTTGGTGTTGATCGAGGAGCGCCCGGTGTACCAGCCGAGCGGCCGCGATCCGGTGGCCTCAGTGTGGACGCGGATCGCTTCCGCGATCTCGGCGCGCTCCTGTGCCTCGGTCATGTCCTTGTGCTCGATCCATTTCAGGCTGTGGCTGGCGATATCCCAGCCCGCCTCCTTCATGGCGGCGACGATCTCGGGGTTGCGCTTCAGCGCGGTGGCGACGCCGAACACGGTGGTCGGCCAGTTGCGCGCGGTGAACATCCGCCACAGCCGCCAGAAGCCGGCCCGCGAGCCATATTCGAACATCGATTCGATATTGGCGTGGCGCTGGCCCGGCCAGGGCTGCGCGCCGAGCACGTCGGACAGGAACGCTTCCGAGGCGCGATCGCCGTGCAGGATGTTGTTTTCGCCGCCTTCTTCGAAATTGACGACGAACTGCACCGCGACCCGCGCGTTGCCGGGCCACTCGGGGTGCGGCGGGTTGCGGCCGTAACCGCGGAGATCGCGCGGGTAGCGTGTGTCAGCCACTCAGACTTCCTCGAAGCGGATCGGCAGCGCGCCCTTCCACAGCACGCTCTTGCCCAGCGTCGCCAGATTCTCCAGGCCCGAGGTCAGCGTGATGAAGTGGTTGCCGGCGAGCTGGCCCATCTTGCTGGCGAAGTGAACGCCGCCATAGGCCAGCAGGATCTCGGTCTCGCTGATGCCGCCGGGATAGAGGATGATCTGGCCCGGCGCGGGATAGCTGGTGTGGTTCTCGTAGCCGACGCCGAAATCGAGATCGCCGAGCGGCATCCACACGCCCTCGCCGCTCCAGCGCACATGGATGATGTGGCTTTCGAACGGCAATGCCTTGCGGAAGGCGGCGACGGTCTTGGGTGCCAGTTGCTCCTCGAAGCGGGCATCGAAGGTGAAGTCGCCGGCACGGATAACGAGTTTGCTCATCTCATCTCTCTGGATCGGGGCCGGTGGCCCCACGGATAATTTTCAAGCAAAGAGCACTCCCGACAGTTTCGCGCAAGGGGCGCGGACGCGTCACCTGCGGTCGTAGGACCAGCCGAAAATGCCGCTCCGCCGCGTCTCCGGTTCCGGCTCGGCGGCCGGCGGAGGGGCTTCCTTCAGTTCCGCCCGCGGCGGCGGGGGCGGTGCCGGCAGGATCTCGCATGTCATGGAGTAGACCAGCTTGCCGTCGGCGGTACGCCCGATCGGGACACAGGGATCGGGATGTCCGGCCGCGGTCTTCGGCGCCAACTTGACTTGCGCGGCCGCCGGTGACGCCAACAGCAGCAGGACCAGCAGATATCTCGACATCGTTGTCGCCTGAAAGCTCGATTGGCCCATTGAACTGGATTGCCGCGGGCAAGTCCATCGGCACCGGAGGGCGCGATTGCCGAATATTTAGCCGGGCTGGGCCGGGCGACTTCGCAAGGGACTGCCGGCGCGCAAAGACGGGGCAAGCTCCATCGCTTCCCTCTCGTGTCCCGGACGCGATGCAGCGCGAAGCGCTGCTTCGCAGAGCCGGGACCCAGAAGGCGATAGGGCGCGATGCGGATGGATGTGCCCCGGCTCTGCAGCGCACCGCTTCCGGACGATGCTTCGCATCGCCGGGGACGCTGCGCTGCGTCCGGGGCACGAGAGCGGAGTGTGGCGCAGGCTGTGTCCACATGTCATTGCGACTCCAGTGCACATCCCAGCGGCGCTGCCGTNGGGCGCGCGCGGTGCCGGCGCTGCGTTCGCGGCGGCGGGCGCCGCCTGGCGCGTCGTCGCCGTGGGCTCCGGATTCATGATGCTGACCGGCGGCGTCGACGAGGCGCTAGGGAACTCAGCGCTGGTCGGCTTGCCCGTCGGCATCGCGGGCGGCAGCCCGGCAAGCGCGGCCGTGGCCGGCATCGCCGACGCCGTTGCAGGCGCGTTCCAGGTTGGCGCATGGCGCGCGACCAGCATGTCGTAGAGATGGGCGTCCATGTTGGCGGCAACCCGCTGCTGGTCGGTCAGCGAGCGGAACGCGGCGCAGTCGAACTGCGTGCAACCGTCGCGCACGACCAGCACCTGCGCCACGAGGCCGTAGCGATCGTGCTCCAGCGCCTTGCGCAGCACCTTCATGTCCGTCGTCAGGCTCTTCTCGGCGGTCGCGGCATCACCGAGCGCGGTCAGCCGGTCGATTCGGACCGCGGTATAGGAGACGGCGGCAGCCGCGGCATCCGGCGAGCCGAACAGCGCCTTCTCGCAGCCAATGGCGACCGCATCGCCGGCGAGATCGTCGAGACAGGACAGCGCCGGCAGGCTCGCGATGACGGCACCTTGCGCGCGCGCTTCGGTCGGAGCGTCCTGCCCCGCCGGTCCATAGACGCGCACGGTGGCAGCTCCGGCGATCGCGATGGACAGCAGCGTGATCACGGTCAGCGCGCCGTTGGCGACCGACCTGTCGGCGCGCAGCAGCGTGATCAGCAGGATCAATCCGAAGAATCCGGCAGCCGCCAGCGTCATCCACATCGGAAAGGCCGGCGAGCGCCAGATTTGGTCGAGCGAAGTGGCCCATGCCCAGTTCATGCGCGACGTCCCCTCACGCGAGCAGAGAGCGAATGGTCAAGCGAGCACCGCGAGTCGGCAACTGGCCCCAGCCCACCTTGGGAAGGTGAAGCGGGCCTTTTGACGGCGGCAGGACACAATTCCGCAGGGGGCGCGAATGCGCGGGAGCGTCGGTCTTCAGGACAGCGCGAGCTGGCTTTCCTTGGCGACGCGTTCGAAGGCTTCGGTCGAGCTTTTGATCCGGTACTGGCAGTCGTCGCCGTCGGTCGGCAGCAGGCGGATGACCTCGTACGAGCCGCTGGCAGCAGGGCGCGCGACGTTGCTGGCCGTGAACAATACGCGCGTTCCAATCGGGAATTTGTGCTTCAACACCCTCTCCATCACTCAAACAACGCCTGCCTCGCCCATGGTCCCACTGCGACGGCCGGCCAGAAACCCAGCGCTGTATAGCACGCGGCCAGCCGTTTTGGCCAGCGCCATGCCACCATGGCAAACGTGTAAATCCTGCAATCTTTTCAGAATGATAGGGATGGAACCGGCAGGTCGATGATACCGCCGGGGCCGCATGTTCAGGCGGCATGTCGCAGGGCCGGTCGCAGCCCGATTGGCATATGGCCCCGGTCAATGCCCGGAACGTGAGCGCCGCCGGCCGGCACACAGCCAGCGGCCTCGTTCGGACCGACCGGTCAGGCGTCCTCGAACTTCTCGATGACAAGGGTTTCGGCCAGCCCGTCGCGGGTCCATTCCTGGAACGCCGGCAGCGCCATCATCGTCTCCATGTAGGCCTTGGTGTCCGGCGCGACGTCGATCGCGTAGGTGCGCAGGCGATGCACCACCGGCGCGTACATCGCATCGGCCGCACCGAAGCGGCCGAACAGGAACGGACCCTTGGCACCGTAGCGCGTGCGGCACTCGCGCCAGATCTCCTCGATGCGCGCGACGTTGGCCTTGGCGTCGGCCGACAGCGCCAAGGGCCGGACCGGCCGGTGCAGGTTCATGCCGCATTCGTTGCGCAGGGGCACGAAGCCGGAATGCATCTCGGCGCACACCGATCGGGCATGCGCGCGCGCGGCGACGTCGTCGGGCCACAGCTTCACTTCCGGATAGCGCTCGGCGATGTACTCGATGATGGCGAGCGAATCCCACACCGTGACATCGCCGTCGACCAGCACCGGCACCTTGCCGGCACGGCTGAAGGACAGGATCTGCTCCTTGTCCGCGGGATTGTCGGTGTAGAGCGGGATCAGCGTCTCCACGAACGGGATGTCGTTGGCGCGAAGCGCGAGCCATGGCCGCATCGACCATGACGAGTAGTTCTTGTTACCGATCGCGAGTTTCAGCGCAGCCATGTCATCAGTCCTTCCCGAGACGTCCTAGGGCGAGCCGCTTTTAACGCCATCCCCTGCCGCCAATCAATCGTTGCTGCGCCCCGTCATGCGTGGCAATCGTTGCGGTTCTCGCCAAGAGACGGACATGAGACAGACATGAGCAGGCACTGGGTCGACATCACCGCGGTCGGCTTCTTCATCATCGAATGGCTGGTCTATGCCCTGACGCTGGAGCATTCGGCCTACGGCCGCGACAGCCTGTCGGCGCGCATGAACCGCTATCGCGAGGTCTGGGTGCGCCGGCTGCTCGACCGCGAGACGCGCATGGTCGACATGCAGATCATGGCCTCGCTGCAGAACGGAACCGCTTTCTTCGCCTCGACCAGCCTGATCGCGCTCGGCGGCGCGCTGGCGCTGCTGCACGCCACCAACGACGCGATCACGATTTTGAGCAAGCTGCCGATCGACCTCAGCACGTCGCCGGCGATGTGGGAGTTGAAATGCGTCGGCCTCGTGCTGATCTGCGTCTACGCCTTCTTCAAATTCGCCTGGTCCTATCGCCTGTTCAACTATGTCGCGATCCTGTTCGGCGGCATGCCCCCGGCCGAGCGGCGCGACACGCCGGAGGCGGAGGCCCATGTCATCCGCACCACGCGCCTGTTCGAATCTGCCGGCCGCCACTTCAACCGCGGCCAGCGCGCCTTCTTCTTCGCGCTCGGCTATCTCGGCTGGTTCGTCAGCCCCTGGCTGCTGTTCGTGACCACGGCGGCCGTGGTGGTCGTGACCTGGCGCCGGCAATTCGCATCGAGCGCGTGGGCCGCGATGGCGCCGGAGGTGGCGGATGGCGATGAGGCGATGAAGCGCGGTCATTGAGGCGCTCCCGTGTCCCGGACAAGCTGCAACGCGCGAGTGTTGCGGCGCAGAGCCGGGACCCAGGGCAACACGGCGCGATGCGGATGGATGGGCCCCGGCTCTGCAGCGCACCACTTCGTGCTGCGCCGCGTCCGGGGCACGAGAGCGGTGAGTGGC